>NZ_JBSHAY010000044.1:0-57143 GCF_053611725.1 Streptomyces sp. NPDC054783
GTGCGGCGACATCACATACGTGCAAGTCGGCGGCACGTGGCTCTACCTCGCCTGCGTCCTGGACATCTGCTCGCGCCGGGCGCTCGGCTGGTCCATGGCCACGCACATGCGGACCGAGTTGGTCGTCGACGCCCTGAAGATGGCGGTGGCGACCCGCGGTGGCCGCGTCGACGGAGTGATTTTCCATGCGGACAGGGGCTCGCAATACACCTCAGCGGCGTTCGCCCAGGTCAGCGATCCGTTTCGGCATCCGCAGGAGTATGGGCCGTGTCGGGTCGAGCTACGACAACGCGCTGGCCGAGAGCTTCTGGCAGGGGCTGAAGAGAGAAGCCGTACGCGGGGTGTTCACGACGGTGCGGCAGGCCCGGCTGGAGATCTTCCAGTGCCTGACGTACTACAACGCCCGCAGGCGCCACAGCAGCCTCGGCTACCTCTCACCCGTCGAGTTCGAACAGCAGCATCGGGCAGAGCATAGACTCACCCTCGCGGCATGAACCCCCGTGTCCACACTCCGGGGGACGCCTCATCGACCCGCAACTCCCGTCCGGTGTACGGGTCTGGAGCGCCGAGGACATCAAAACCTACACGGAGGCAGTCCAGTGACCGACCTGAAAATCGTGACGTCGGACGTGACAAAAATGTCCTCCACGTTTCACACGGAGGCCAAGTCCTACGCGAAACTCCACACCTCCGTGAGCCCCGCCGTTGCAAAGTCGGGCGATGACGGTCTTGACCACACGATCCGCTCGATGATGGACGCGATCTCCGGTCTGCATGCCAGACTCGCCGGCCGGATCGAGGAGCACGGGGATCTCCTTGACGCCGCGGTCAAGCACTTGATGCACCGCGACATCGACGTGCACGGGCTTTTCGAAGACCTGATGGGATAGCGAGACGGGGGACACAAGCTGTGACGGATTCCTGGGTGGGCGGCGACATCGACGGTCTGGCCGCCATGGGCACCGCCCTCACCGGTGCCAAGGAGCACCTGGACGACATCGTCAAACCGCTCAGCAACGGAGTTGACAAGCTCGTCAAGGACGCGGGCTGGAAGGGCGAGGCCGCCGAGAAGTTCGAGGCCGCCTGGACCAAGGACGCGATCACCGCCGGCGGATTCGCCGAACTGGTGTGCGCGGTGGGCAAGGAGCTCACCGACCTGGCCACCAACCTGTCCTCGGCCAACACGGCACTGCAGAACGCCGCCCATGTCGCCCAGAAGAAGGGCGTGTCCATGGGGCCGAAGGGGGAGCCCATCCCCCTCGCGACGAACAACCCGCCCTCCGAGAAGGAGGAGCAGGCAACAAAGGACAACAACGACTACACCACCCTCTACACGGAGCTGATGCACCAGGCCCAGCGTGCCCGGCTCCTCGCCGCCAAGCGCATCGGCCAGCTCTACGCCGAGATCGACCCCAGCGAGCCGATGCAGAAAGGCGACAAGATCGTGGTCGCCGACTACCTGCGCGGCCTGTGGACCGCTGAGGCGGAGGGCGACCGGGCGCTCGGCCTGGACATGGCCGACGACATCAAGCACGCCCAGGAGGAGCACGACAAGGCTCTGTCCGCGCTGAAAGACGAGGAGGCCAAGTTCCGGACGGCGGACGCGAACCTCCCCAAGGCGTTCAAGCTGCGCGGGGAGTGGCAGGCCGCCGCCGGCCAACTCGACAGCCTGGAAGGGCGGCTGGCCGGGCTGGAGAACGGCAGCTCCCATATGCCGTACGACCGGTACCTCAACTACAAGATGGCGGACGTCCTGCGCGGCAGTGAACTCGCCGAGGGCGCTCCCCGGTTCCTCAAGGAGATACCGGTCATCGACGTCGCGGCGACGGTGGCCGTCGGTGGTCTGGAGGCCAAGCAGGACCACGACGAGGGCTGGTCCTGGGGCCACTCGGTGCTCGTCGACGTGGGCGGCGGGCTGGTGGGCCTGGGTGCCGGTGTCGCTCTCGCGGCCTCGATCCCGGTGGACGGGGTGGTCGCCACGGCCGCGGTCGGCGGCGCGGTCGTCGTCGGCGTGGGAACCTTCGCCGACAAGCTGTTCCACGAGCACTGGAGCGAGGACTGGGACGACCACGGCGCGGTCGTGGGCACGCTGTACGGCATCGGCCACTCCGGGGCCCAGGCGTGGCACGCGGGCGAGGGTATGGTGACCGGCACCGGCCACTGGATCGGCGACAAGTCCAAGGCGCTGTGGCACAAGATCTTCTGATGTTGGTGGGGACGACATGAAAAGTACCGCGGACGGCGTCCCCGGGGAGCAGGTGGAGCCGGCGGCGATTCCGCGCCTGGGCACCACCTGGTTCGACCGGGGAGCCGGGTACTGGCTGCGCCGGATCGCACATGGCTGCTTCCAGCTCGCCCTGCTGCTGTTCGCCGGGCTCGTCGTGACCGCCTTCTACGCGGGGTTCTGGGAAGCGGTGGGGGTGCCCCGCTCCGCACGTACCGCGGTGTACGCGGTGACGGCGGTCGCCTGCCTGCTCAGCCTCGTCGCGGGTTTCGTGCGCACCCGGCGCGCACCGGTGGAGATCCCCACCCCCGAACAGGCATGGCGGGAGCACCGTTCCCGGCAGCGCAGGAACGCCGCCTCGGCCGCCGGCGGCCGCTGGACGCTGCTGCTCCTCGCGCCCGTCCTGCCCGCCACCGTCGCCTGGGCGATCGGCACCTGGGCCGCCCCGACGCTCGCGCGCCGCACCGCTGCCGAGATCGGCGCCCGCGAGGACTACGAGCGCCGGGTGCGCGAGCAGGAGGAGCGGGCCGAGGCCGCCCGACCGCTCCCGCCCCGCAACCGGGCCGAGCGCCGCCACGGACGCCGCTGAGCGCGAGCCGGGCCGGTTGCCCACCCGTCTGCCGATGGAGCGCACCCGGTGCGCCAGGACGACCAGCGTGCGCACCGCCCGCAGGAGCCCGCACCGCACCGCGGCCCGGCCACTGAGCGCACCGATGCCGCGCACTCGATGCCTGGTGCGCACCGACGATGCGCGACATCCACTCCACTCGGTGGAGTCCATCGGCCTGAAGTGGACGGCATCGTGCGGGAGTGTGCGACATCGCCGGGCTGATGAGGATCCTTGAAAACGGCTCTGGCCGTTCGTGAAGGCCCCGATGCATGGCAGCTCAGGGGGCACCGAAAATTGAAGGGCCGAGGCTCTGTCCGTCGACATACTGGAGCCGCGTACTCCGTCGCCGAAGGAGATGTGTCCGTGGAGGAGCCAGGGTTCGCCGTGCTTGTGACCGAGCCCGGGAAGGTCGGACAGGAGGCTCTGCAGGCAGTCAGAGCGGTGACCGGACTGAGCCTCTGGCGTGGCAAGCTTCTACTCGACCGCGCCCCTGTGACGGTTCTGGAGGAGGCCCCGCTCGACAGGGCGACCGTGGCGGCCCGGCGACTGCAGGACGCCGGCGTCCCTGCAGCAATCCGCTGTACCTGGTGCGACAGGACAGTGCCCCGCGACGGGAGGCTGCTCGATCCAGGCCCCTGCGCATCCCGCTTCTGGCCGACCGCCCATTGCCAGGCGAACTGGCTCGCCAGCTGTGATTGCGCGTTCTGCAGCACCTACGGGCCGACCGGCCTGCCCCTGTCACTGCAGGCTCAGCCCGGGACTGAATGATCCTGCGTGCGGGTCTTCTACCTGGGGTTTCACGGAATTCCGGTCAGAGCCGTGTTCAAAGAGCGCCATCAGGGCACGATGCCCTGCATCCACCCGGTGCGCACCCGCCGCATTTCCCCCTGACCACGGCCCGTGTCAAGGAGAAACGCGCCGCCCTCACCGGCCCGCTCCACCCCACCGAGCGCACCCGTTGGGCACCGGATGGACTCGGCGCACACCGGATGGATGCGCACCACCGCACCGGTGCGCTTCCACTCCCACGGAGGTGCGGCTACTGGTGCGCACCGGGTGCGGAGGCCACCGCGTGCGCCAGCACCAGGCGCTCATCGCGCATCGCCTGCAGGGCGTCGGCGGTGTCCGGGTGGGCGGGGTCTGGGATGACGTTTCCCGCGAACCGGATGATGCTGCGAGCGATGCCTGGCGCCGCCGTGGTGGGGAGTCCCGCGCCCAGTCCCGCAGCGCGGACAGCAGCACGCACCCGACCTCGTCCAGCACGAAGGAGTCCGCGCACGGATCGGTGTCCCCGCCCACGGCCGTGACAGGCCAGACGATGTCCTCGGCCAGCCGCAGCAGAATGAACGCCAGCTCCGGGTCCGCTTCCGCCTGCCCGGCGACAGCGGCGCCGCCACCCATCTGCAGCGCCAGGAGGTAGTCGAAGCCCCGCTCCACCTGTTCGGGCGTCAGCGGTGTACGGGACGGGATCAGGTACGGCATCAAGTTCTCCTCACGAAGGACGCCGCGCGACTCGCGGCGTCGTTCCCGCATGGTCGGCGGACTGGCCTGTGGACAGAGGCCGGAGAACTCTCCCTCCCTAAACGGATGGTGCGAATCGGGCTGCAAGGGCCAAACCCAGTCACCATGTCCACTCTGGTCGGCCCGACCACGAGCCCGACCACGACCCCCTTGTCCAGGTCGGCCAGCCACTCTGACCACTGCCAATCTTTCATCAGGGGCGCTTCGCCCGGCTCCGTCACCACGGCGTGGACAGGTACGGCCCGGAACGGCGTGGCGGAGGCCCCGGCTGGGGACAGGTCCCGTCAGGCTTTGGGAACCAGGTTGTGCTCGGTGCCCAGGGTGCTCATGCCGGTGTCGGCGTACAGCGTGGTCTCGCCGTCGGACCAGCGGACGATGAGGTCGTCGGTGCGGTGGTTGGGGGTGAAGTCGCCGGTCGTCATGACTGTGTTTTGGGTCCACAGGCGGTTGCGGTTTTGGATGCGTGCCTCGGTGCCGAGGGCGGAGGTCGTGGTGCCGACGTAGTTGTCGAGCTCGCCGTCCGACCACTGCACCATCAGGTCCCATTTCTGGTTGCCGGAGTACTCGCCGGCGGTCAGCAGTGTGGCGTCGGTCCAGATGGACTTGGGTTTCTGCAGCTGGTGCTCCTGTCCGAAGCCTCCGGCCCCCACATTGGTGTAGAGGGTGAGTTCACCGTCGGACCAGCGCACCATCAGGTCCGTGACGTAGCGCGAGGAGCCGAAGCGACCTGCGGCGATCTGGGTGGCGTTCTCCCAGATGGTGTGGGGCTTGACCATCTGCGTGCCGGGTACGTTGAGGCCGTTGGTGCCGACGTCGCCGTAGAGGGTGACCTCGCCGTCGGACCAGCGGACCATCAGGTCGAACTGGTTCGATCCGGTGAAGTCGCCCGCGGTGATGGTCTCCGCGTTAGTCCAGATGGAGTGGCGGGCGACCAACTGGCGTTCGGTGATGAAGTGGCCTTGGCCGTCGTTGGTGTAGAGGGTGACCTCGCCGTCGGTCCAGACCACGATCAGGTCGCTGTGTCCGGCGCCGTTGAAGTCGCCGGCGGCCATCAGCTTGGCATGCTCCCACGTCGTCCCGCTGCCCATGGAGTAGGGCAGGGGCGGCTGATGGTAGGGGCCGTGGTCGGTGTGCAGGCCCTGCTGGGCGTCGTCGTAGTCCTGGAAGAACCGGTCGCCGTGCAGCGGGCTGTAGGTGATCCGGTTGTACAGCGGATTGTCGGTCTTCACATCGGGACCACCCTGCAGGAAGCCGCCCACGTTGCCGATGATCTCGCCGGTGTCGCCAGAGGCGTCGAACTTTGAGAACCACGGTCCGCCGGAGACCCCTCCCCACATGCCGGCGCAGTCGATCTGCATCTGGTTGTAGGCCGGCAGCGGCGTCGTCCAGACATTCGGGCAGTGGAACGCGCGGTCCTGCGAGTCGTATTTGACCATGGGATAGCCGATCACGGTCACCTGGTTGACGAATCCCGGTGTCCGGGCGAGGGAATTGGCGCCCACGACGTCTTGGACGTTGCGCCCGCCGTTCTCCTTCAGGCTCGCGAAGGCGAAGTCCAGGTCGGAGTTGGCGCTCCGGTCCGAGGCGTACTGCGAGTCGCGGAACCACTCACCGACCGGCCAGATGCCGTACGGCTGGTCGCCCGCCGACTTGGTGTGGTCGTACTTGGGCACGAACGCCGCGTTGCTGCCGAGGCAGTGCCCGGCGGTGAGGATGAGGTTGCGCCCGGGGCTGCGTACCACGCTGGCCGTGCAGTGATGGGCCTTCATGTCACCTGTGGTGGTGAAGAGCATGCCGACGGACTTGATGCCGCCGAAGTGCTCACCGTCGATGGCGGTCAGGGACCGCTTCATATGCGGTGCCTTCCAGCCCTGCGGCTGCGCGATGCGGCCCGAGGGGTCGGTGGCCGAGGCCATGCGCTGGGGCGTCCAGAACCGGATGGCGTCCTGAACAGTCCAGCTGCCGCTGTTGGCCGGCGAAGGCGTGACGGACACCGAAGGGCTCGCGACGGCGGTCGTGTGGTCGGTGCGGTTCGGCTTGGCCGTCACCGGTCTGGTGGGAGCCGGGGCAGGTGTGGCGGCTCTGGCCACGGCGGCGTTGCCCAGCAGAAGTGCGGCGCACAACGCGAACACACTCCCCAGGCCTATTCGTGTGTTATGCAACTTAATTTGCTCCAGGTGAGGCAGGCCGGAGAGCTCGACGCGTCCGGGCCACGCACAGAAAGGACGGCCGGCGCGGAGTGCGCGGCCAGGTCTTGCCGGCGGGAAGTTCAGTTCCTCGCCACGGAGCGGAGTGTCGGCGTTTCAGCCGTGGCTGCTGATCGTGGTCTCCGCTCGGGTGCACCGGGCGTCATGGCAGATGGCAGGCTTGGCAGACGGCCCGACTCGGGCCGTTCGACGCGCGGGCCCTCACGTGTGGACAGGCAGGGACGCCCCCATGATCCAGTCCAGCGCACTGCGCACCCCCCGATGCATTCCCCCTGCCGCCCCGTGAGACGGCACCCGGTAGACCATGGTCAGCGGTCACCGGTGCCATCATGATCGCACAACAATCGAACGTACGTACAGATTTTGTTGCCGTCTACTGCGGACGGGGTGTGCCCACGTGAATGGTGTCGCAGAACACCGGGGTCACATGCCGGCCGTGCGGGTCGGTGATCTGCAGCGAAGCGCCATAGTCGGTGGACGCGGGGTGCGGTGGCAGCACCTCGATGCGCGGGGCGTCGTCCACCGGGATGGCGCAGGAACCGTCTGCGGAAGGGGATGCCGGGTAGAAGAGCGGGAAATCCACCGTTTTGCCATGGTTCAACACCAGCCGGACCGGCGCCTTGGCTTTCGGTTCCGACCAGACGGCAGGGCCTTTGCCGGCGTACGCCTGCACCTTCGGATAGCCATCGAAGGCGCAGGGCGCGGCGCTGGTGTTGGTCGCGCTCAGCAGAGCCGTCGGCGCCTTGCTCGGCTTATCGGTGAAGAGTGTCAGCTTCCAACGCAGTTGCGCGGTCCCGCATGCCGCTCCCGCCGAGGCCGTGGGGGACACACTCGTCCGTCCCCGGCCGGGGGTCGCCGCCGTCGCTCGGGACGACGGCCCGGCGCCCGGCTTCCCGGCGTCCGGATGCGCTGGACCGCACGCCACAGCAGCCGCCATCACCGCCAGGCTGATAGCGGAGACTGCCGCTGTCTGCCGTGCCACAAGAACTCCCCCTGGGAAGCGACCCTGCGGAGGCCGGGTGCCGCCACTCCTGCCTCCCGGCCAGGGAGATGCATTCGCCCCTGCGGGGGTTCCCCCGAAGCGGCACCCTGCGACGCGGACGCGTGGACACCCGCGTCGTCGCTGGGGAGGTCGAATTCCCACAACTCGCCCGCGAGCGACCTTCCTTCCCCCGGCCCCTCACCCGCCGCCCGACACACGACGGCATCGGGCCCTTCGTCGTCCGTCATGATGTGGCCCACACCGCGGCCCGTTCCCGTCATGGCCCTCGACCGGCTCGAGGTCCTCGTCGCAACCGGCTTGAACACCTGCAGCAGGCCCCGCACCCTCGACGGGCACCGGCCCGACCCTCGACGACCCACCCTCACCCTGACACGCCGAAGGCAGTAAAGATCTCTACCTCAAGTCTTGCTCAGGGTTTCCACAGTTCCTTGACGATCAGTCAGGCATCCGTCGATTGTTGTGTTCATGCCGCTCCCGGACGGGGGCGGAGGGAAATACTATGAATGCCGCACTGACTCGCACATGCACAGCCGCCGCGCTGGCCGCTTTTCTCGTCGTCGGAACCGGGGGAGTGGGCACTGCTTTCGCGGAGGGCACCCCTCGGTGTCGGACACCTCGTCGGAGGTCAATGCCGACCTGGACGGGAACCCGATTCCCCAGGCGCCGGCCGACACCGACGTCTCGGTGGACCAAGGCGGGGACTTGGGCAATGCTAACCATCCGATGAACCCGGACGGCTGCCCGCCCGACCCGGGCTTCCGCTTTTACAACGTCAAGAGCACGTTCGTCGGTGACCGTAAGAAGACCGTCTACGGAGACCCCGGCACCACGCTCTCGGTCTCGGTGGCCGAGGGCCACACCTGGACCGGCACCTTTACATGTTCGGCCAAGCTGAGCGAGTCAGTCCTGATCGCTGCCGCCGAGGAGACCATCAGCGGCTCGATCTCCTATGCCAAGACCACCACCGTCACCCTCGGCGGGTCGTGGGTGGTTCCGGCGAGCCAGAGGAACGGAGGATGGCTCGCACTGGGCTCGAAGGGATACTCCTTCAACTGGGAACGGGGTTCCACGAACGGCGCCTGCAAGTGGATCGTCTCCAATCATGGGACCGCCAAGCTCCCGGCGCTCTCGCCCTACATCGCCCACTCGTGAGTTGAGGACGACCTGATGAAGCCTTCCCTGCTGGCCGTAGGCCTGTCGGCCCTGGTGCTCGTGTCCGCCTGTTCCGGTGGCGCGACCGCCACCCATGCGACGACGCCTCCGGCGAAAGCGACGACGGGGACCGGCGCGATGCCCTCTGCGGTGCAGACTTCGACGAATCCGGACCGCCTTCCCAATCCAGTCCAGTCTCCGCTCCCTGTCGGGTCGACGACGCTGTACACAGGATCGGGCCACGGCGCGCACGCTTTCACGCTTCCCGCGTCAGCGGGGAAGGCCTCATCCATCACGGTGATGTGGACATGTGCCGGCCCCTCCAGGTTCAACATCACCGCCTCCGGGCATACCCTTGCCGGATCTCAGTGCGGTGACGGGGCCGGCATATTTAGCGCCAAGATCCCGCACGCCAATATCCACGACCTCGCGTGGAAGTTCTCAGCTGACAATTCGGTGATCTGGCGGATCGTTGTGACGCAACCACCTGGAAACTAATACTCCCGTTGTGGATCGTAATCTTGCTGGTCGGGTATCAGGTCTCCGCAGAACTGATACCCCTCTCCATTGGCCCGGTCCGATGCGCATGCTGTCTCAGCGGGACTGGTCAGCGGAGGGGCCGATGGCCCCGTCCTCGCCGTAGAAGCGGCCCTGGTCGCACAGGGCGTCGATCGCGGCGTTGTCCTCCTCACTCAGTTGTGCATCCAGCGCGACGCTGATGACGCGTCGGGCACGGGCCAATCGCCGAGCGACATCCCAGTCGGCGATGAACTTGCTGACGGTGAACTCGTCGGCGGTTCCGGATGCCTGGCGGGATCCGAGTCGGTCGAGAGAAACGACGAACTCGTTCAGGTCCTGCAGTACTGCGACGGCCTCGTTGAGGGGCATGCGGATCTCGCGGGAGGACATGTCCATCAGCCGATTCAACTCCAGAGCTGGTGGCTCGGGCCCAGATCCTGATCGTGTTGGTCGGGGCTGGTCCGGGAACGGGTGCAGCCACCGGTGATCATGGGTGTGTGAAGATAGAAGATCAGACGGTGGCCGCAGGTCACAGCATAGATCCTGCCCACTGGCAGTTCGAGATCCTGATGGGCCGTATCGCGGGACGGTTCGTCCGGGTGGAGCCCGCGCCGGGCACGGGAGTTCGTGCTCGGTTTGTTGTCGGACCTGCCGCGCAAGAACCGAATGTGCGACAGGGCCGTTAAGTTGACACTCCCCGGCGGGCCGGTCACGTGATCGGCTTCACCATTTCGGAGCGGATCCGGAGGGTGGTCCTGGCGGCGGTTTTCAGGTCGACGTCCATCGAGGTAAGGAGGGTCATGTCGGCCACCCGGGCCCAGGTGTTGCCGTCCGCCCAGGCGCAGACGGGGTAGGTGAGCGTCGATCCGTCGGCCCAGGTCCGGGTCACCACCTCGCAGCTGATGTGGGTGCGGGAGCCGGGCGGGGTGTCGTCTTCCGGCGGCAGGAGTACCTTCACCCGGGTGTTCTTGGCGCTGTTGGCTGCCAGGACGCGGGAGCGCACCTGATTGGTGTTTTTGAACCGGCCGTACATGCCGGTCACGGCGAGTTCGCCCCGTTCGCCGCTGTCCGGGTGGTACACGGCGACGACGCCATGGACGGCCTCGGCGTCCCAGTTATGCCTCCAGCTCCTTTGCAGCGTTCGGCCCAGGGTTGGGGAGTCGTCCTTGGTGAGCTTGAAGCGGCCGTCGAGCAGTGCCCGGGGCACGGTCAGGACGGACTCGGCCCGGGGATAGCTGTTCTCGATCTTCTTCCCTACCAGCACCAGCGTTACCAGGAGCGCAACGATCAGGAGGAAGACCCCGCCGATGATCGCGCCCATGAGGCCGACCCGGCTCTTCTCCGGCGGGGTAGGGGGCAGGGTGCCCCAGGGGGAGACAGGCGCCTGGTGCGGCGACTGCGGTATGGAAGGCATGGACACGCTCCCGTAGGTCTGAGGTTTGAAGGACGAAGAGAGCAGGCGCTCGGCTGAGGCCCAGCCGAGCGCCTGTTGGTCCTTTCACTATTGATCAGCCGAGCTGGCTGACTGCCGGGTTGTCGCCGTTTGCAGCGGCGTCGGCGGGCGGCAGGGCGGTGTTGTAGATGTGGATGTCGCTGATCTTTCCGTTGGTGTATTCGCCGTAGGCGCCTTCGTAGAGGCGGCGGCCGATCTGGAGGGGGCCGGTGGCGTTCCAGGAGGTACCGCCAAAGGCCTTGCTGCCGGCCTGACGGCCGTTGACGTAGAGAGTGAGCTGGTTGGTGGTGGAGTCGTAGACGCCGACCAGGTGCGTCCATGTACCGACCGTCGGCGTGCCGCCGTAGGTGGCTGTGAAGCTGGGGCTGGTGGTGTCGTCGTTGTGGCGGCCGAAGGCCCAGGCGTGTTTGCCGGAGGAGTAGTAGAGCTGGAAGCCGTTGGCGTTGCCCGCGCTGTCGGACTGGGAGACGAAGGTGGAGTTGGCGCTGAGGGAGGTGAGGTTTGCCCAGGCTGAGACGGTGAAGCTCTTGGATGTGTCGACGGCTGGGCCGCTGGTGGCGGCGTATCCGGTGGTACCGGTGAGGTTCAGCACGGTGCCGCGGGTGCTGTCAGTGGTCCAGGTGTAGGCGCCGGTCAGGGCGGCGTTGAGGGTGCCGTTGGTGTCACTGAGAGTGGTGCCGGTGCCTTCGTCGAGGTTCCACCAGTTGTGGGCGGCGTCGGTGACGCTGCCCAGGGAGACAGGGTCGGTCAGGGTCGGTAGGTCGCCGCTGGGGGCGGCACCGGGGCAGAGCAGGAGTTGGCCACCGGTGTCGACGGCGTACAGGTCGGGGTTGCCGTCGGGTCCGCCAGCTGGGCTGGTGGCATCACCGTCGGTGGCGACGGATATCAATGATGTCCGGGCAAGGTTCGGAACGAAGTACGACGATGCAATAACTGAAATGATCGAGAGCTTGTCCGACAATCCTCAATATCAAGTTCTACGGACGGTTCCTCGCACAGGTGAGGTCTTCCCCGGTGGCCCTCAGTGGCCAGCGGTGACTCCGTAGGAAGGTCATACTCAAGATGCCGATCTCGGGAGGGTCTCATGGATGTTGAACTGGTTCCGCTGCAAGGTGTGGGTCCTGTCACGCTCGGAATGACTATTGACGAGGTTGAGCAGATCCTGCAAAATCTGCCAGGCTTTGAATCTTCCGGCAGTGAACTCTTTCCCGTGCGGGGATTTGCTCATTACTCGTCAGGTATGAGCATTTCGGCATCTCCGGATGGAAGCGGGCTAATTCAGGCCATCGAAGTGCATCGGCCTGAGTCTGGTGACACCGTTCGGTACGAGGGGCGGGATGTGTTCTCGACGCCAGCAGAGGAACTCATTTCATGGCTGATGGAACGGCTAGGTGCCGAAGTTCACGAAGATGGCCGAGCGCTGATTTCTCCTGAGCAGTCGCTCGTGTTTTGGAGGCCGACGCTTCCTGAGGATGGTTTGGAAGGTGAAGGAATGTATTTCCAGACTGTTACCCTGGCGAAGGCTGGGTATTTCTAGTTCGGACTGAATGCCCGCAGAAGAACATCATGGAGTGGCCTCACCGGAGTTTGTTTCCGGTGGGGCTGTTGGTGTGTGGGGTGGTTTATCGGCAACGCTTCTAAGACACCGTTGGCGGGGCGCGGCGTTAAGCCCATGTGGAGGGGCTTGTAGAGCACCTGGTTCCGGACGGTTTATGGGAGTTGTTCCGACGGGTTGTGCCGCTGACGGTCGTGCAGCGGCCGCAGAGTGGTGGCCGTCGGCGTGCTGGCGACCGGGAGGTGCTGGCGGCGATCGTGTTCGTCGGCACGTCCGGCTGCACCTGACGCCAGCTCCCCCCCGGTCTTCGGAGCCCGTTGGCAGGCGGTCTACCGCCGGTTTGCCCAGTGGAGCCGGGACCGAGTGTGGGCCCGGTTGCACCGAGGCATCCTTGACGACCTCGGCGCCCGGGCGAGCTGGACTGGTCCCGGTGCGCCATCGACTCGGTGAGCATCCGCGCCGTCAAAGGGGGCCACTGACGGGACCGAATCCGACCGACAGGGGTAAGAATGGGTCGAAGATTCATCTGATCTGCGACCGCAACGGCCTGCCGATCTCGGTCGCCATCTCGGGTGCCAACGTGCACGTCAGCCAGGCCCTGGAACCCTTGGTGATGGGCATCCCGCCCATTCGATCCCGCCGGGGACCGCGCCGTCGGCGGCCTGCCAAGCTGCGCGGCGACAAGGGCTATGACTACGACCACCTGCGGAAATGGCTGCGGGAACGCGGCATCGTCCCGCGTATCGCGTGCCGCGGGGTCGAGAGCTCAGCCCGCCTTGGCCGTCACCGCTGGGTGGTCGAGCGGACTATGTCGTGGCTGTCCGGGTGCCGTCGGCTGCACCGGCGCTACGAGCGGAAGCCCGAACACTTCATTGGCTTCACTGCAATCGCGGTCATGCTCATCTGCCTGCGGCATCTGGGTGTCAGCGCCGGCCGGTAGCGTCTGCCAGGTGACCGACGATGCCGTCATCTGGAACTGGCTCGCCGCCTTGCTGCCGGAAGCCGAAGCCCAGGAAGTCAAAGACTGCTGGGACATCGGAGAGCAGGAGGCGGGACTTGGCCTGCTCGTCTCCGGCATCCTCGGTCACCGAGTGCCGATCAGCGAGACGGTCAGGGTCCAGATCTCCGTGCTCGCGGAGACCTGGGGCGAGCGGGAGACGCTCACACCACGGATCCTTCAGTGCCGTGATGGCGGCACATCGGGCCACCTGAAGCTGATCGAAGGCGGCGGAAGCATCGTCCCCGAGGCTGTAGGTGGGGCCGAACAGGACCTGACCGGTCTCGTCCTAGTCCCCTGGATCGCCTGCACGAGATGTGGCCAGGTTCTGATGCGCGCCCATGCCCGAGAAAGCTGGGGAGATCTCTCCTACCTGGCGCGGCATTACGTCATCATGACGCCGAACCGAGCCACCGTCCTGCGGCTGTTCCCTGCCGACTCCGCTGACGCGGCCTTCGCCGCTCTGCAGCGTATGTGTTCAGACGCATCATAAGAAACGACCTCTGAGGGGTCGTTTTCGCCTGTGATATACGCTTTGGCCTGGTCTTTTCGGCCAGGGGTTGGCGTTTTGGCGGGTTTGGTGGAGTGGTTGCGGCACATGCGCTGGATGGGGTGACGGCTGGGGCGGGGGTTGTCTTGCGCCTGTCTCATCCCAGGACGCCCGTCGCGTGGGGGTGCTCCCGCCGTTCTCGGTTCACGCCTGGGCGCACGTCTCGGTCGGCGGTACGTCCAGGTCATGGCTGAACGTCGTGCGTATCCGAGTGATCTGTCCGATGGCCGCTGAGAGTTGATCGAGCCGGTACTGAGCGCCTGGCGGGCCGAGCGGCGCCGGTATGCGC
Organism: Streptomyces sp. NPDC054783; assembly: GCF_053611725.1. NCBI lineage: Bacteria > Bacillati > Actinomycetota > Actinomycetes > Kitasatosporales > Streptomycetaceae > Streptomyces > Streptomyces sp. NPDC054783. The sequence continues at coordinate 14,081 of NZ_JBSHAY010000044.1, forward strand.
TGAACATCGGCCGCCCGCCCGAGCATGACCTGCGCGAGATCATGAACGCGATCCTGTACGTCGACCGCACCGGCGTGCAGTGGCGCTACCTGCCGCACGACTTCCCGCCCTGGGAGACCTGCTACGGCTACTTCGCCAAGTGGCAGATGGACGGCGTGTTCGCCCAGCTCACCGGCGTGCTGCGCAGGCTGTTACGGCAGCAGGAGGGCAAGGAAGCCGAGCCGTCCGCGTGCGTGATCGATGCGCAGAGCGTGAAGACCTCCACCAGCGTCCCGGCCGCCGGACAGGGCACCGATGCCGCCAAGAAAATCGTGGGACGCAAGCGGAGCATCGTCACCGACACCCTCGGACTGCTGCTCGCGGTGCTGGTCACGGCCGCGAGCGTGCAGGACTCCACAGCCGGCACCCACCTGATCGACCAGGTAGCCGCCGCCCACCCCACCATCCGCAAAGTCTGGGTCGACGGCGGCTACCGCCAGCACCTCATCGAGCACGCCGCCCAGCTCGGCATCGACATGGAAATCGTCCAACGCACCCCCGGAACCAGGGGATTCACCCCACTCCCAAAGCGCTGGACCGTGGAACGGACCTACGGATGGCTGATGTTCCACCGCCGCCTGGCCCGCGACTACGAGACCCTGCCCGCCCGCTCCGAAGCCATGATCCACCTCGCCATGACCGACCTGATGGCCCGCCGCCTCACCAACGAAGCCACCATCTCCTGGCGCAACCCGACATCCCGGGATCAAACACCTATTCCGGGATGAAACATCGGGAGAAAACGACCTCTAAGGTTGTCCCAGCCGAGGTGGACCGAGCGGACCCACCGGCCCAGGTCCTCGCCCTGGTACACGACGTCGCCCGACTCCATCGGGAGCTCGTTGCCGGCTTCCTGGTGGAGCCGGACGAGGCGGAAGGCACGCTGCCACTCCGCCGGCCAGGCCGGACACCACGACGGGTCGATGTCCTCCAGCTGCGCGCGATAGGGAGCGGGAGGACGAGGGCTGCGGTGCCAGTGCGTCACGGCGCTGGCGGCCGACACCGCGCCACTCGATCGATCAGCACCACGTCACGCGCCGGACGGCCCGTGATCACGTGTCGGCCGGTGGGCACCATCCGATACGGACCCGATGGGATCGGAGGTATCACCCGTTGTCGTGTCCTCTCTGCTCATCGAGGAGTTGGTCAGGCTCGGCTCGCTGGTCGGGGCCGTCCTCGTATTCTTCCTCCTCGTTCACCGGCTCGATGGCGGCGTCGGGTCTGCCCACCGTGTCCCGCCCGTCAAGTGCGGTGAGTTTGAATAGCTCGTCCACGTCGACGTGTCGCCTCTCGTCTCCAGGTGCTACTAGGCCGTTCGTGCGTCGGAGGAACTTCTGCAGGGCTGCCCGGGGGGCTTCCAGCAGCGCCGTTCCCTCAGGGGACTGCAGAGTGATGAAGACGACCTCCATTCCGTGTGAGACAGCGGGCCGGATCTTCACGTCCATAGCACCTGCGGAGGTGCGGAGTCCGGCTGCGAGAAGCTCACGAGAGAAGACCCAGTGCACTAGCTCGTCTGGGCCCGTCCGGAATCGCGCTTCGATGGCGTAGGGATCTGACTGCCGGTAGCGCAGCTTCGTCGGCACGGGCATCGAGGAACTGCTGGAGACCACCAGCCGCATGCTCACCTCGCAGACCACCTCGGAGGTATCGGGGCATTCCTTGTCCTCCGGCTGCTCCTCGGCCTGTTGGCGGCGATGCTCCAAGTAGCTGCGAAACAGAGTGCGCAGTTGGCCCGCGACTCTGCGTACGGGTTCAGCTTCACCGGCGCTGTGGGGCGGCGCATCGTTTGGGACGCTGCCCTCCAGTTCGGCCAACCGCCTCTCGATCCGCTCCCGCACCTCGGCGCCGGTACGAGCGCGGAGAGCTGCCGTCCCTGGTGTGCCGAGCGAGGACCGCTTGAGCAAGGTCGCGAAGTCCGGGCCAGTCAGGCTGTCCGGATGTCCGTCGGCTCCCCCTGCTTCTGCGTCCAGGCGCTCCTGCAGTTCCGTGAGCTGTTCGAGGCACGCACGGAACTTCGGGCGCAGCGCTTCGGGGGCATGCAGTTCCGCCTCCTGGATCCTCGTGATGGCCTCTGCGACCCCGTCTGTGAGGCTTTCTTCCCGCTTCACGTGTCCTCCCTGCCGTCCTGCGCCGCCGAGGGGGTGAGTTGATCTTCCGGGCCACCCTGCTTCGGTTGGCTTTTTCTCAGCCGAGACATGCGCATCGCGACGGCCGACGCCGATAGGTGGAGGTACTCGCCGATCTCCTTCGCCGTATAACCCCTCGACCAGAGGAAGGCAGCGGTCCGCGTGGTCTCGTCCTTCACCTCCGCGAGCAACCGCCGCACAGCGTCATGGCCGATCGCCTGGTTCTCGGGTTCCTCACCGGGATGACCTGCGACATCTCGCAACGCGTCCATGCCGTCCGGGTCACACGGTGGGCGCCGGGCGCGCTCCGAAGCCCAGCGGTCATAGACCCCGGCGAACTCCCCCAGGACGGCACCGACGAAATACGTCTTCAGGGACGCGCGGCCGTCCGGGCGCCAGCCGGCGCCGCGAAGTGCGTTCCGGCGGTAGAGGTGCAGGGCCCGTGCGACGACCTCACAGATGAGCTCCTCCCGCTCGTCCGGGTCGGCGCGCAGAGCCTCCATGTCCTGCAGCGTCCGGGGTGCCCGAACGGGCCGTCCCCGGGCCGCGCACAAGGTGAAGATCTCCCCCGTGTACAGCCAGTTGGTCACAATTGGATAGGCGTACTCGGTCAATGCCTGCGCGAAAAGGTCCCAGGCCGGCCCGTCGAACTGTGCGGCTGCCAGGGCTTGATACACGGCCGCGTCGTCGGCTGCTCTCTGGCTGGTTTCGGCGGCGGCCTCGTCCGCGAGTATGGTGAGGGCGGCGGAATCCTCTTCGATCCGCACCCTGAAGAGCGGGGGCTCCAGAGCGTCGCTGCCGGCGCGTGCAGCTGGCAGTTGTTGGGCCCCTAATGTTGGAGCCCCGTCGAACTGGTCGTCGGGCATACCTCTCCCTGCGAACCGATGCGGTCACGTTCTGAGAGCGTTGTAGGGAGAGGAAGGGCTCGCGGATAACGCGATTCCGAAAAGGAATCCCCGAACGTGTGAACCACCACGCGACCGTGATGCGACGGCCGCGTCACCCCCTACGACAACGGCATGACCCAAACGTTCGTCACGGCCACGACCGGCCTGCTGGCCGTACTCGCTGCCATGGAACACGTGCCGCGCTCCCTCACCCGCCTGATCCGGGCCTGCATCCCGCTGGCAGAGGTATGGAGGGAGTTGACTGGGGCAACCCAGAAAATAGAGTCGACCCAGGACCCTTCTGAGGCGGAACGTGAGCCGCGTCAGCCTTCCTGATCAAGGACTGCATCGTGCGCTGCGAGCTGACGCCCCGCGCCCGCCCGCCGCCCTGCAGTCACAGGGGGCGGGCCGGCACCGCCGGCCGAGGGGCGCACACCTACCGGTGCCACGCCCCCCACAGCACTACAGCGCGCGAACGAAACCAGTCGGCCGGACCATCGGCACACCCCAGGAGCGGATGACCCCGGCCGAACGGTTCACCCCCACGTCGAGTGGGTCCCAGGGGCACTCATGTGCGGCGGATCGGACAGGACAAGCCTCCACTGCCCCGCGTTCGCCGACCACCTGCGCGAGCCAGCGGAGCCGGCCGGCAGCGAGCTCCGACCCGGCAAGCTCGCCGACGCCGCCGTCTTTGCGGCCCAGCCCACCCCACAGACGACGTGGCCGTCGCCGACCTCGACCGCCAGCGCTCCGCCGACTGGCCCCGTCATCCTCAACACCAAACCCAGCCTGTCCGCCTCCCCCGCACCCCCGGCTGACTCCGGCACCGACGGCACCGACCCTTCCCCGCGCATGAGGAGGACCAACGCCGTCCGTCACGCCCTGCGCACGGTGCGTACGGCCTCAGGGCGGGGCTATGTCCATCGCATGCCGATGGCGAACAGCCGCTCCACCCGCTCCGGTGACACGTCGCGGCCCGGATCCGCTGGTTGCTGATCCATGCCTCGAGCCGGAGCTCCCGCTCCTCCTGGTCCTCGCCGACGATCCGTTCGACGTGCTTCCTCGGCACGCGCAGGTGCCCCGCGCGCTCGTAGAACTGCTTGGCGGCCTCGTAGTTCATCGCCCACTTGTCGGCCTCCGTACGGCGCGGCTTGGGCTTCTCGTCCTCGGCCGCGGCCTGGAATCCCGTGGATGTGCTCACACATCCACTGCTGGACGCCTGTGAGGTTGTCCCAGCCGAGCCGGACCAGATCGCACCCACCGGGCGAGGTCCTCGCCCTGGTGCACGACGGTGCCCGACGATGTGGGCAGCGTGCCGCCGGCATTCTCCTTTGTCCACCAAAGTGCCGCGGGTCTGCCGCACGATCGGGTGACATCTTGACCTGCCCCACCTCTCAGGTTCCAGTTTGACCTGCCCCACCTCTCAGGTTCCAGTTCTGCTGGCTAACTGACGGCCTTCACGAAAGGCTGCCGGACATGCCCCGCGCCTACCCCGCTGAGTTCCTCGGCCGCGTGCACAGCGTCAGCCAGGTCATGGCGACGATGGTGGCGCTGTAGCCTTCGTCAGGTGCATGCCGCCGATCGTCTGCCATAACCGCTGCGCCCGCCCGCGGTGCTGGCGCGCCAGGTCGTGGACGCCGGCGGCGGCATCCAAGTCGCCGATCAGTTGCCAGCACGCGGCCTCGTCCTGGCGGTCGCCGTGCCGGTGGAAGAGGTCCGCCGCGCGCTCCAACGCCGGGCTCGCCCGGTTCCGGTCGTGCTGACCGGCGTAGACGCGGCCGACTTCCAGCAGCGTGTACGCGGCGCACCGCTCGTCGGCCAGTTCTTCGAAGGTGGCCAACGCCTGCCGCAGGCAGCGCAGGGCCTCGTCCGGATCACCGCGCCGATCGTGCAGCCGGCTGAACCGCCGCAGTACGACCGCCACCCGATGCCCGTCGTCGAGCGCCCTGGCCTGGCGCAAGGCCTCGTCGAACCAGGACTGCGCCTCGTCGAGTTCGTCGTGCATGAGCCGCATCACGGCCATCGAACAGGACAGCTGCGCTTCGAGGTGCCGGTCGCCCTCACTGACCGCGATGGCCAGGGCCTGCTCGACACGCTCGGCGGCTTCGTCGTAACGGCCCTGCACCCGGCTGATCGTGCTCAGCATCGCCTTCGACAACGCCTCGCCGCGCTTGTCCTGGCCGTCCTGGCACAGGCCGAGGGAGGACTCCAGGGCCCGGGTCGCCCCGTCGAACTGGTCTCGGTAGATGTGAAGCTGGCCAAGGCCGCGTAGCAGCACCGATGCGCCGCGCTTGTTGCCGGCGGTCTCGGCCGCTTCCAGCGCGAGCCGGTGCCCGTGCTCCCAGTCCTGGTACAGGCACCGGTGGTCGTAGTAGGTCGCCGGGCTGGCCGCCAGCTCCCACGCCAACTCGTCCAGTCCCCAGTCCACGGCCAGTTTCACCGCGCCGAGCAGGTTGTCGCGTTCCGCGTCGAACCAGCCGAGCGGGTCGGCCATCAGCCGGTCCACGACCGTGTCGGGCAGCGACAGGCGTGGCGCCGAACCGGGCGCGGCGGCCAGCGGCCCGGCCGGCAGCCGATCGGTGCCGCGCCCGGCAAGATCGAGCCAGGTGGACAGCACCCGGACGATCGCGTTCCGCTTGTCCGCCGCCGGCAGCTGGGCGGCGATCTCCACTGCACAGGTCCTGATCAGGTCGTGCAGCCGGTAGCGCGGCTGGCCGATGGCGTCGGTGGCGGTGAGCCGCACCAGGCTGGCGTCGACGAGGGTGTCCAGCACCTCCTCGGCATCCGAGCGGTCCAGCAGCGGGCCGACCACCCAGCCGGGCAGGGTGTAGGCGCCGAGCAGACCCAGCAGGCTCAGCGCGCGCACCGCGTCGGCTGGCAGCAGCCGTAGGCTCAGTTCGACGCTGGCTCGCACGCTGAGATCCCCGATCCTCAGCTCGGCCAGCCGCCGGGACTCGTCCTCGATCCGTTCCCGCAGCACCCGCAGCGACCATGCCGGGCGGCCGGTGAGCTTGGCGCCGGCGATCCGGATCGCCAGCGGTAGGTTGCCGCAGCAGTCGAGGATCGCGTCGGCCTCCGTCGGTTCCCGCTCGACCCGCCGCCGCCCGACGATGCCGGTGAACAACTTCCGCGCCTCTGCGGGGCTCAGCACGTCCAGGTCGATGTGCCGGGCGCCGGGAAGTTGCGTCAGCAGAGTGCGGCTGGTGATCAACACGGCAGAGCCGTCGGCCCCGGGCAGCAACGGCAGAACTTGATCGGCGTGACCTGCGTCGTCCAGCACCACCAGCATTCGGCGGTCCACCAGCAACGACCGGTAGAGCGCGGCCCGTTCGGACAGGCCGTTCGGGATCGCGCTGCCGGCGATCGAGAGTGCACGCAGCGCCTCGGCCAGCATCAGCGCCGGGTCCCGCGGCTCGTCCGATGTCGCGGCCAGGTTGAGGTAGAGCTGGCCGTCGGGGAAGGTGGCGCTCGCCAGCCGCGCGGCGTGCGTCACCAGAGAGGACTTGCCGACTCCGGGACCGCCCACGATGACGGCCACCGGGGTCCGGTTCGGCGCCGACCCGTCGAGTAATCGGGCGATCTCGGCGAGCGCGTCGGCGCGGCCCACGAAGTCGGGAACATCGAGCGGCAGTTGGCGCACCGGCATCGCCATGACCGGTTCGGTGGCCGCCGTGCCGGGACTTTCCTCTCGTGTGTCCGAGGGACCGTTCGCCGGGACGGGGACCGCCAGGGTGGGATCGGCGGCCAGGATGCGCCGATGCAGCGCCTGGAGCGGCGGGGTGGGGTCGACGCCGAGTTCGCCTGCTAGTGTCCGGCGTAGCCGCTCGTACACCTGCAGCGCCTCGCCTTGTCGCTGGCACCGGTAGAGGGCGACCATCAAGTGTTCGGCGACTTGCTCGTCGTAGGGGTGCTCGCGTCGCAGGGCGGTCAGCTCCTCGATGACCTCACGATGACGCCCCAGGTCAAGTTCGATGCCCAGGCACAGTTTGTGCGTGGCCGCGCGCTTCTCGTTCAGCCGTACCGCATCGAGCTCCAGGACCCGGCTGGAGATGTCGACCAGGGCGTCACCACGCCAGCAGGTCAGCGCGCGCCGCAGCGCGACAGCTGTCTCGAACGGGGCCTTGTGCCGTTCGGCGAGGTGCCGCTCGTGGTCGAACTCCAGTAGGTCGAGCTGATCCGGGGCCAGGTGGATCTGGTAGCCGCCGCGCCGCGTGCTGATCAGGGAGCCGGGTGCTCCGCACGCGGCAAGGTTGCGGCGCAGCCCGGAGAGAGCGTCCTGGACCTGACGGACCGCCGTGGCGGGTGCTTTCCCGTCCCACATCACGGCGACGAGCCGTTCCATGGCGACGACGTTGTTGGCGTCGACCAGAAGCGCGGCCAGCATCTTGGCCTGCCGCGGTCCGTCTAATCGGACCTCGCGCCCGGTGATCTGAGCGTGTAACGGCCCCAGCACGCCAAATCTCATGTTCCCCCCGGCACTTCAGGATCAACACCGATCCCACGGCTGACCTGGCACTAGGACGAATCTAGGACGGCCGACGGACCCGTGTCCATAGCGTCACTGTGGGTCATTCGGCCGTTCCCGCGCAACGAAAGGAACGGCGATGAAACGCTCGGTCGAGGCAGCAGTGGCGGCCGCGACGACGGCCGTCGTCGCTGTCACCTCTACCGGAGTGGCCCATGCCCATGGTGCGAGCGCTCGGCTGTTTCGCCGGTCCGTCGGCGGCGAAGCCGAGTTCTTCAAGATCCCCGACAGGGTCAAGTACAGCCGCCTTCGAACCTGATCGAATCATTGGATCGCGAGCGTGCCATCCGATGCGCTGGAACCAGCACAATCCAACGTCGACGTGCCGGCAAGGCCCTGCGGGCAGTTGCCGCCATAACCAGGAGACAGCCACCATGCTCAATCTCCGCAAGATTCGACGCACCATCGCCCTCACCGCCGCCAGCCTCGCCCTCGCAGGCGGCACCGCCATCGGCGCCGGAGGGACCGCCAGCGCCACCACGCACCCCAGCCCGCACCTGCGCACGACCGAGCCGGTGGTCACCTCGGCGAGCTGCGGCTGGATCTACATCGGGCAGCCCGGCAACGTCTACGGAGTCAACAGCGAGTACGCGGGTCAGGTCGAGCAAATGTACAACTCCTGCGACGGCACCGTGTGGGCGCACTACCAATGGTCGGGGACGTACTTGGGCAGCCACAAGTACGACAACATCACGCTCGATGTGAGTTCGCCCTACGGCCCCGGCTACAACACGCACGTTTCGGCCCCCTTGGACGAGAGTTCCAAGGACTGGTGGTACGGCGGCTTCGATCACGGGGTTCCGAGCCCCGACGCCTGGCGGGCGGGCGCCTCGTTCGACCAGAACGGCTGCGTTGCCTGGGGCACGCTGCACTGGTACGGCGGCCAGGACTGGTCTGGTCCGACGGCCTGGTGCGGCAGCTGGGTGGCCCCCTCCTGACCTTCACCCCAGAGGCCTGACCGGACAAGGGCGGCGGCGCCAGCCGCTGCCCCACCCGTCGTCAGCTCCCCCGCCGAGGCTCGGACTGTGGCCAACTGGCGCCCGGAGTACAGCCCCTACGGCGATCTGGCAGGCTGGACGCCCCGCCCAACACGCTGTGGACCGGGCCTGACCCGGCGTACGACACCGGTGGCGATATCGAGGTCCTGACGATGCCGTACCGGCCGAACGGCGGCACCGCACCGCGCAACCCGTACCCACAGACCGGCGTGGTCGACCTCAACCCTGCGGGGATGTCGCACAGCTTCTTACCCAGGGCCGACCGGTCAGGTGGCCGGTCCGGACGGCTCGCCGCGCAGGAGGTCGGGGCGGGCGTCGGCCAGGGCGAAAGCCCGCTGAAGCCTGGCCACGAGCGGGTCGTCGATGCGGTAGCGCCGGGCTCGTTCGTCCCGCTGGAGCAGCGGACCGGCACCGTCCGGAAAGACGCGGCGCTGTACCGCCTTGACGCTGGTCAGCGTGCTGACGATCTTCGACGGATGCCGACCGGCAGGCCCCGGGCCGAGTTCGCCGCGCAAATGAGCGTGCCGGTGGAGGAGTGCACCTCCACCTACTCCCTCACATACACCTCCGACAACCCACCCGGCTGACCTCCTGGGCCGTGCCGCAGCCGCCTGGTCGGACGCCGTGGTCGGGTGGCCCCCCCCTTTCTGCCCGGGTGCGGGCCGACCACCGGATGCCGAGATGTGCGTCCTTTTGACACTTCGGGGCCGTTCTGGTCGAAGACGAACTTCTGTGCAGCGTGAAGTCCTCCGGTGACCCGGAGGAACTGGCATCGACTGCCGCGGCCTGGTGCGAGGAAGTCCTGCGCCGACCGGTAATCGGACTAATCGGCGGGCGAAGCGGATGGTCGTTCGTCCCGCCGGGAAACCCCGTTCCGAAGGGCTACCGCTGGATGTGTGGCGGCCACCGGTTCCGCCTCTCTGCCGTCGGGCAGGGCCGCGGGTGCCCTTGGTGCACAAACTCGCCGCAGTGGAGCTGACCAAAGCGCAGCACCCGTTGTCGCAGATGCCCGCCCTGACGCCGTAAGGCCCCGCCCTGCGCTTCCGCGCCGGACCGTGACCTCACGCGCGTATCCCACTAACGAACGACCTGTCTGCCCAAGACCGGTGCAAGGTGAAGGGTGCATGGGAAGATCACGAAGCCCCAGGGGGAAGCCCTCCACGAGATCTCAATGACCAGGAGACAACTCATGCCGAACGTCAACTTCAAAGGAAACCCGGTCACCGTCAGCGGTACCTTCCCGAAGCGCGGGGACAAGGCACCAGCGTTCACTCTCGTCCGCAAAGACCTGTCGGACGTCTCGCTGGACAGCTTCGCCGGCAAGCGCAAGGTCCTGAACATCTTCCCCAGCCTCGACACCGGCGTCTGCGCCGCTTCCGTGCGCAAGTTCAACCAGCTGGCCGGGACCATGGACAACACCGTGGTGCTGTGCATCTCCGCAGACCTGCCCTTCGCACAGGGGCGATTCTGCGCTGCCGAGGGCCTGAGCGATGTCGTCACCCTGTCCACGATGCGCGGGCGTGAGTTCCTCACCAATTACGGTGTGGCCATGCACAGCGGACCGCTGAGCGGCCTGGCCGCCCGTGCCGTCGTCGTGCTGGACGCCGACAACAAGGTTCTCCACTCGGAACTCGTGTCCGAGATCGTCCAGGAGCCCAACTACGACGCGGCCGTGGCCGCCCTCCAGTAACCCGTCCAACCCGCCGGGCCTGCAACGCGCAGCATGCCCGGCGGGCACCGGATCGGGCGATCAGACGTCGTCAGGTCCGGCCGAGCCGGTGCCCGCGGCCGCACGCCGGCTGACGACGTCGGGGAGCTGGCGGGAGCTGGCGGCCGGGATGAAGAACAACCCGGTTATGCCCAGCCCGGTGACCACCACGCTCAGCACGCCGATGGACACCGACGGGTCGTCTGCCGCCGCCACACCACAGAACACTGAGGTGGCCGCGGTGAACCCAAGGGCCGCCAGGGCCCACCGTTCCCGCAGCGGCGAGCCGTAGCGCGCCACCACGCGCGTCCACCAGGTCCAGCCGGCCATCACGCAGAACACCACGGCGGGCAGCGGCAGCAGCACCACCGGCGCCCACCAGCTGGTGTCGCCCTCGGGAAGCCGCTGCCCGGTCCGTAGGAGACCTGGACCAGCCACAGCGGGTAGAGCGGCACGTCAACCACGATCAGCACCCACATCGCGATCCGCAGCGCGACCTGGTCGCGGCTGGTGCGGGCGTGGCGTCTGGACACACGCACCTTCACCCAGGGGGAGGAGGTCTCCCTCGACGGCAACGGGGGCCTGGTCTACATCGTCCTGGGCGGCTGCGTCGTCCAGGAACGCTTCCCCTTCGGCACCGGCCGCAACGCGCCGGCCGTCGTCCGGTTCCGGGGCGTCGGCGAGTTCCTTGGCGAGGCCAAGCTCATAGAGGCGGCCGCGCAGGTGCGCACCGTCTGCCTGAGCACCACCTGGGTCATGATGTGCCCCGTCCACCGCATGAACGTGATCCTCCAGCGTCACCCCGATGGCTTCGTCGGTGTAAGGCGAGAACGGTTGATGCCGAGTTCGGGCAACAGATGTTGATCAAGCGAGTCCAGAATGTCGTCGAGTTCCGAGAACGCCTCGTCGGCGTGTCGGGGTGTGACGAAGACCGATAGATGGCCCCGAGAGCCTCAGTCAATCGAAGCGGATCGAGGCTGCCTTGGGGCGAGTTGTGGTATTCAGGGTTGCCGCCATGGCTTGAACCTCACGCGGTGTGAGGATGCATGGTGGCTCTATGACCACTTCTGCAACCTGGAAAGTAGGCCGACTCGCGGAGGCCAGCGGGCTGACTGTGCGCACGCTGCACCACTGGGACACCATCGGTCTGCTCAGTCCCTCACAGCGCACCACGGGAGGACACAGGGAATACACCGAGGACGACCTCGTTCGCCTCTATCAGGTGCTGGCGCTGCGTAGTCTGGGGCTGGCGCTGGACACCATCGCCGTCTGTCTCGATGCGGGTGTCGATCCGATGCGGCTGGTCCGGGATCACTTGGAGGGTGTCGAGGCGTCCATCGGCGCGCTCGGCGTCCTGCGCGAGCGGCTCGTGCGACTCGGTGAGGGGCTGTCGGCTGACCAGGCCCCGGCGGCCACGGCTCTGCTCGACGCGCTGCGGGCGATCGGCGGCACCGGTCCGGAGGGCGAGCACACGCTGGGCCGCCACCTGGATGCCGACGAGATACAGGTCCTGCAGACTCGTGCCGCCGCCCTGGGGCCCGCGATGCATTACCTGCTCGAAGTCGAGTGGCCCGAGTTGTACCGAAGAGCCGAACGACTCCGTGCGGCTGGAACTCCTGCCACTGATCAGAAGGTCCGCCGGCTGGTGGCCCGCTTGGATGAGCTGAGCACGTTGTTCACCGGCGGCGATGTCGGTATCTCCGCCGGTGTGAGGGCGGCCTGGCACGACGATCCAGCCGCTATGTCGGGAGACCCTGCTGCTCCGGCCGACGACTGGCGAGAGCTGGCTGAGTACCTGGACCGCGCCCGCCACAGCCCCGCCTGACTCGCGCCTGCTGTGCTCGCCCCGTCATCCTCATGTGCCCAAGGAATCTGGTTATGAACCGTCGGACCCGTATGCGTATCGCCCTGACTTCGGTGGCGTCGTCGGGGGCTCCTTCGGCCAGCAGTCGCCACTGCTCGCGCTTGCGTCGCCAGTAGAGAAGGTCGGCGCCGGAGAGGACGAACTTGTCGCAGTCGTGGCAGTCCAGGTTCCAGGGGCAGGCGCCGCCGTCGACGACGGGCTGGAAGGTGCAGAAGCCGCCTTCTGCCGGGGTGCTGCGGCGGGTGAGGTCGATGGCGAGGGCCTGGGCCTGCTCACGGGTCAGCGCGGTGGCGGACTGGCCAGTCAGAAGCTCGCCAGGGCTGGCGGTGCCGGGGCCGGCGACCCAGACGTGCTGGAGGACGTTGTCCAGGTCGGACTGGGTGAGGTGGACGTAGTGCTCGGCCATCCGGTCGGAGACCTGGCCGAGGTAGCGGCGGATGTGCGTCAAGCTGGCCCCGTGCCGCAGCAGGCTGGTGGCCAGAGTATGCCGAGCCTGGTGCGGGACGACCTGACCGAGGTCGAGTTCGGCGATCCACTGCCTAAAGCGGCTGTGGAACCACTGGTAGGCCGCCGACTGGGCGTACCGGGCGGAGCTGTATCAACACTCGAACGCCAGCATCGTCTCCCGCTCACCAGTCCTCGAACACGATCCGGCCCTCCCCGCGGCATGGTGGGCGCAGCTGCGGACCGCACTCGACTCCCTTGCCAAAGCCCCTACCGAACGCATCGCCGTGCGCGAGGAATACATCCGCCGAGCCGTCCCCAAATACAACGGCTGCGACGTTGGTGAGATCGAATGGTCCACCGCCCATGGCGATTTCCACTGGTCAAATCTCGCCGGCCCCGACCTCACCATCCTCGACTGGGAAGGTTGGGGGCAAGCCCCAGTCGCCTTCGACGCCGCCCAGCTCTACTTCTACTCGCTCCACACCCCCGTCACGGCCGCACGTGTCCGCCAGACCTTCACCCACATCCTCGACACCCCGGCCGCACGCGTGGCAGAACTGACTATCTGCGCCCAGGTACTCCAGGCCGCCGACAGGACACCGTTCTACAAGGAACTGGCGGGCCCGGTGAAGGAGCACCTGGAAGCGAGATACGAGAGGACGGTATGAGCGTCATCCATCGGCCCCTGGCCCTCACCGATGACCCTGCCACGCAGAGGACTTCTCCAGTGTTTCCGTTCGCCACACCCACGCCGACGGCTACCCCATGAGCGCTGCTATACCCGGCCCACGAGCTGCGGCGGACGGCCTGAAGCGCGAACTCGCTGCTGAGCTGCGCCGCCGGGCTGAAACCGATCAGAGGGCCCGGCGGCACTGGCTGGTCACAGGCGAGGTCGGCGCCCTCCCGCAGATCGACGCCCGCAACACTGCATGGCTCAAGGCGGTCCTCACCAAGTACGGGTGGCCGGGGATCTCCCTTGTAGGCGAGCAGGGCGCCGAGGACGCATGGCTGCTCGCCCAGCACGCCGATCAGGACGTGTCGTTCCAGAAGGAGGCCCTGAAGCTGCTGCGTGATGCGGTCTCCGCCGAGGATGCCCCTCCTCGGCACCTCGCGTACCTGACCGACCGCGTCCTGGTCGCCGACGGCCAACCCCAGATGTACGGCACCCAGTACACCCACGAGGACGACGGCACGAACCTGCGCCCCCAGCCGATCGCCGATCCCGAACGGCTCGACGAACGACGGGCCGCTATGGGCCTGGAACCCCACGCCGAGTACGACAAGCGTATGCGGGAAGGGTGACCCCGCGTACGTCAGCGCCCTCGCGTCCGCGGTAGGAGGACGGCGCCAACTCACGGCAGGCGTGGCCATGTCCAACGCCCCGCGTCGGCAATGGCCACGCCCGGACACCGAAACGCTCGCGCCGGCCGGTGTGCTCACCGCACGGCGCTGCCAACGTCACACCGGCGGCAAAGGCCATGGCAGGTGACGTGACGCGCCCAGAGCTGCGATATCGCGTCACGTCACCTCGCGATGCCATCCTCGGCCATCCACTTGTCGATCAGCTCGGGATCGTCCGCCTGCAGGCCGAGCGAGTCGGGCGAGACGCCGGCGAAGGCCCCCGGCAGCTCCTTGGGTTCTAGTGGTCGTCGCAGCACCCCAGCTGTAGGGGTGCGATGGACTTCAAGATCCGGGAGAACCGGGGCAAGGCTCAGGGTTGCAAGATCCTGGTCCGTGAGCGGGAGGAATACTTCCGGCTCATGGACCAGGGCCTGAGCAGCGCCGAAGCCTGCAAACGCGTCGGGATCAACTACCGGACGGGCAAGCGGTGGCGCAACGGCCGGGCCGCCTCTGGCAAGGACAAGGCGAGACCGCCGGTGCTCGCCGTGGTGCCGCCCGAGGGTCCGTCCCGGTATCTGCGCGAGGCCGACCGCATCCACATCGCCGACCGGCTGCGGGAGAAGGCCACCATCCGCCAGATAGCGGCCGAGCTGGGCCGCAGCCCGTCCACCATCAGCCGCGAGATCCGCCGCAACCGGCATCAGGGCAACGGCCAGTACCGGCCGCACGCCGCCCACGCCCGAGCCCAGGCCCGCCGGCCCCGCCCCAAGCCCGGGAAAATCGGCCAGAACCCAGAGCTGCGGGACTTCATCCAGCGTCACCTGGACATACGGTGGAGCCCCGAGCAGATCTGCCAGGCTCTGCGGGCCCAGTTCCCCGACCGGCCGGAGATGCACGTGGCCCACGAGACGATCTACCAGGCCCTCTACGTCCAGGGCCGGGGCGAGCTACGCCGCGAACTCGCCAGGGCTCTGCGCACCGGCCGCGTCCGCCGCAAGCCCCGCCGCCAGGCACAGCAGCGCACCCCGCGGTTCACCACCCCGATGGTCATGATCAGCGAACGCCCGGCCGAGGCAGAGGACCGGGCCGTGCCCGGCCACTGGGAAGGCGACCTCATCATCGGCCAGGACGGCAACTCTGCCATCGGCACCCTCGTCGAGCGGGCCACCCGACCCGCTATGTCATGCTGCTGCACCTGCCCGGGGGCCGCACCGCCGAACGCGTCCGCGACGCGCTCGTGGAGACCGTCCAGACGCTGCCCGCGCACCTGGTGCAGTCCCTGACCTGGGACCAGGGCGCCGAGATGGCCGCCCACGGCTCCTTCACCATCGCCACCGACATCCCGGTCTACTTCTGCGACCCGGCCAGCCCCTGGCAGCGCGGCTCCAACGAGAACACCAACGGCCTGCTGCGGCAGTACTTCCCCAAGGGCACCGACCTGTCCGTCCACACCCGCGAGCACCTGGTGGCCGTGGCCGCCGAGCTGCGGCCGCCCACGCAAAACGCTCGGCTGGGAAACCCCAGCCGAGCGCCTGCATAAACTGCTCGCGGCATGATCAACACAACCACGTGTTGCAACGACCCCTAGAAACCGCCGGGCAGGCCGGGGGCCTTCGCCGGGCCGCCTCACTGGCGGTCGGTCAGCTCCGCGGTAGTGCGCGGGCTCACGGCGGGTCGATGCTGAAGACCACGCGATGGCCTGTGTACTCGTTCAGGCCCCAGAGCCGGCCGGACGCGTGGCTGTACGAGAGGTTTTGCGTGAGGCTGGGCGACCGGGTGATGACGGAGGGGTCGCCTCCCGGCTGGGCCCGGTGGATGCACGAGTACGCCCCCGTGGCGATGGGGTTCGCGACCCAGCTGGTGGGACATTCGCCGGCCATGTAGTACCAGGTGCCGTCGGTGGCCACGCCCTGCATCTGGTACACCGGCGTGCTGTACCCGGCGGTGGCCGTCGTAGTGCCGACGGTCGTGCCGTTGTCGGCGCGCGGCAGGTCGGTGGCGTCGTTCAGGGGCCACCGGATGACCCGGCCGCCGGGGCCCGCGTCATGCGTGCGGTACTCGCCCGAGATCAGCGCAGGCCCGTTGGCCGAGCGATCGAGGCTGAGCGAGCCGAGGCACGGCTGTCCACTGCCGCCGGCGCAGGCGCGCGGGTCCAGGCTGCGGTCGCCGGTGTAGTAGACGCCCTGGAGCGGGAGCGCCCACTGGTGGTAGCGCGCCGAGGAGACACCGCCGCTGATGCCGACGTAGTCGCTCGACGTGCTGCTCATCCTCCACAGGTACTGCGTGTCGAAGACGAGGAGTTGGCCGCCGTTGGCCACGAACAGCTTGTTGCCGTACCAGACGATGCCGTCGGCGTGGACGTTCGTGATCGGGATGAAGCTACCGCCGTTCGCGTCACCGGTCGGCTGCACGAGCAGGACGTGACCGTAGGTGACCGACGTACCGGTGGACTCGGCGATGGTGATGCGGGCGAACTGGTTCTCGGTGGTGCCGTCGCCGTAGTACCAGGAGGCGAGGTAGAGGTTGTGGCCGTCGTAGGTGCTGCCCGTCGCGTCGTGCGAGGCGGTGAAGCCCTGCGGGTGCCAACCGCCGCTGCTGGAGTAGGCGCTGGTGTTGTCGTCGGTGGTGTCCCAGCAGAACCCGTCGTACTTGAGACTGCCGTCCAGGCCCGTGTCATGACACAGCGCCGCTCGCCCGGTGTGCTGCCCGGACTCGGCCACGTCGAGCGGGGTCACCCGGGTGACGGCGCCGGTCTGCTCGACGCCACGGATGGCAGCGCCGTAGGCGTCGTAGTCCGACGTCCGGTCTATGCTCAGCTGGAACGTCTTGACCGTATCTGACGGCAGAGCGGCGAACGGCGTGGCGGCGGCGGCCGGAGGCGCGGCCACCAGCGAGGCCGCCACAGCGGCGAGACCGACGCACAGCGTCCCCAACGCCCGCCCATATCTAGAACGTTTGCTTGATTTCACTGCCGAATACTATTCGCGTGGCCTACTCGGCGATACACCCAAACGCACCGCCATTGGCCCGACCTGCCCGGCTGCCGCCGGGTCTCCCCGGCCTCGCCGGGGGCGGGAGATGTCGGTGCCCTGGAGGGCGGCGAAGTCCTCGTGGGCTGCCTCGACCACTTCGGGGAGTGAGGGTGCCGCACACAGCGGCCAGCAGGACGAGCAACGCGATCGCCCACCAGGGAGCGCCTGTGCGAAGCAGGAGAACCGGTGAGAAGGCGGAGGCAGTCCCGACCAGAGACAGGGCGCGGTTGCGGTCGTCCACGTGAGGTCTCCTTCTTCGGTGCGGGGGCCTGTCTCGGTCCCGCACACAGCGACGGCTCTCTCACCTAGGTCTAGAGGGTTATGCGCAGACCGGACGCGATGGGTCCCCTGGGGACGACCGCACGCCTCCCTCGATGCATGGGTCGGAGGCGCCCAGCTCCGCAACGCCGCTGGTAGGACGCAGCCTGGCTTTGTAGGTGAGTTTCGCGAACGCCTGTTGTTCAGCAGCGCGAACGCCACGTTCCACGTGAGAGTGATGTTGCTGAGTTTCGAGAGCACCTCGGTGCTTGCTTCGGGACCCTGATTGTGCTCTGCACGACGAGGGGGCCCGGGTGCTGCCGAAGTCCAAGGTCGATCTGTACGCGGCGATCCGCCGTGACGCCAGGACCGGCATGTCGATGCGCGCGCTCATGCGGAAGTACGGCGTCGGCTACGAGACCGCGCAGAGGGCCTTGATCTCGGCTCTGCCAGAGCCACGGAAGAAGATGAGGCCGCGGGCGACGCGGCTGGACCCCTACAAGCCGGTGATCGACGCCGTCCTGAAGGCAGACCTGACCGCTCCGCGGAAGCAGCGGCACACGGTCAAGCGGATCTACGACCGGTTGCTGGACGAGCACGACGCCGTCGGCATCTCCTATCAGATGGTCCGCGCCTACGTCGCTGCCCGCCGCGAGGAGATCCGCCTGCAGGCCGGCAAGGATGTGGTCGATGCGTTCGTCCCGCAGACCCGCAGGCCCGGTGCCGAGGCGAGCCGCCCGGATATGGGAGGCACCGGGGTGAGCCGATACCCGCAATCGGGGAACCTGCCCGCGTTGCTGTATTTATGGGCTGGCTGCCAGCGCACAGGCCGACCCGGACACTGCCGGGTGCGGACCATGATCGGCCTGCTCGTTATCCGGATCCACAAAAGTGGTCATCACTCGGTAGACCGTGCCATCCCCGGTGCCGGCCTTGCCGGGGGCGTACTCGACGACGCATCGCCAGCACCAAGTGACGTCGCTCGGTGGGCAAGGCTTCCTGGCACGCCCCGCACCTTGTCTCTTTGTCATCCCGTCTGCCGTCGTCCCACACGCAGTGGTATCGGGCGGGGCCTTCCTGGCCCAGGTGGAGCGCCCAGCTGGACGAACGACCTGGACCAGGAAGGCCCCGGCTGATACGGCTTTGCCTGGGACGACGGCAGACGAGATGGCAGACCCCCACCCGAACCACCCTCGACCCGCACTCGCGCAGCCGGCCCCTGCCATCCCGGAGCCGGAGCGCCCCCGCCGGAGGCATCCTCTTCTCCGCCACCACCTTGCGGCGCGGGCGGGACAGCGCGCCAGAGCGGGGCTGATCGTCGGGATCGTCCTGGCGCCGTGGCGGCCGACCGCGGCCGTGGATCACCTGAGGAGGCCGTGGATCACCTGAGGAGCAGAGTCGCACGCGTCCCTCGGCAGGAGACGCGGGGCGCATTATCCGCAACCGCGGCAAGATCCTAAGCGACCCTGCGGTGATCGGCTGGCGGGGCGGCGGTCCGGGGCGAACCCATAGCTGGCCCGTGGCGCGTGCGGAGTACTGACAACCCGGGCCGCTACGATGTGTCGCGGATCGGCATGTTCAGCGTGACCCTCGATCGCGTTTGCGGGCGCTGCATCGCCTGCTGTGATCACGAAATGCGCGGCAAGGGAGCCGCCGGGTAGATCGGCGGTTCCTTTCAGGCGCGGATCGTCAGGGGTGCTTCGGTGACCCCAGTCGCGGCGCCGTGACGCCCGGGTCTGGAGGCGGTGCGGGTGGTGCCCCGGTCGTAGGATGAGTCCAGGAGACTCGGACCCATGTTGCGCGGCAGGACTGCCGAATGTCGACGGCTCGACCAGCTGCTCGCCGAGGCGCGATCGGGCTACAGCGGCACGCTGGTGATCAGTGGGGAGCCGGGGATTGGCAAGTCGGCGTTGCTTGACTACCTGGCGGGGCAGGCGTCGGGGTGCCGTGTCGTCCGTGCCGGGGGTGTCGAGTCGGAGATGGAGCTCGCGTTCGCCGGCTTGCATCAGCTGTGTGTCCCGATGATCCACGAGGTGAAGCATCTTCCGGGTCCGCTGCGAGACGCGCTGGAGGCTGCGTTCGGTTTGCGTGCCGGGGACTCGCCGGATCGCTTTGTGATCGGTACGGCGGTCCTGATGTTGTTTTCGGACATCGCGCAGGAGCAGCCGTTGGTCTGCCTGGTGGATGATGCGCAATGGCTTGATCAGGCCAGCGTGCAGGCTCTGGCATTTGTCGGTCGACGGTTGCTCGCCGAGTCGGTCTTGTTGGTGTTCGCAGTGCGGGAGATCAGCGAAACCGAGCTGGATGGTCTGCCGGAGATGGCGATTGCAGGGCTCGATGACAAGGATGCGCGCTCGTTGATCGAGTCGGCGATCGGCGGGGGACTGGACGCACAGGTGCGAGACCGAATGGTCGCTGAGGCACGCGGCAACCCTCTGGCCCTGCTGGCGTTGCCTCGATGGTTGACGCCGGCGCAGCTGGCCGGCGGGTTCAACGTGCTTGGCGCTGGGTCGTTGGCGAGCCGCATCGAGGAGAGCTTCCTGGTGCGGGTGAAGTCGCTTCCGCCACCGACGCAAAGACTTCTGTTGACGGCGGCGGCCGACCCTGTCGGCGATGTCGCCTTGTTGTGGCGTGCGGCTGAACGGCTTGGGATCGGGGCGGAGGCGGCAGCACCAGCCGAGAGTGCCGGATTGCTCGAACTGGGTATCCGGGTGAGGTTCCGTCATCCGCTGGTGCGCTCGGCGGTCTACCGGGACGCGCCCCTCTCCGACCGCCAAGCTGTGCATCGCGCGCTGGCCGACGCCACCGATCCGCAGCTCGACCCTGATCGCCGGGCATGGCATCGCGCCCGTGCCGCGCTGGGCCCGGACGAGGAAGTTGCCGGCGAGTTGGAGCAGTCGGCTGAGCGGGCACGAGCCCGCGGCGGCTGCGCGGCGGTGGCGGCGTTTTTGGAGCGGGCGACCGAGCTGACACCCGATGCAGCCCGGCGTGGAGCCCGTGCGCTCGCGGCCGCTGAGGCGAAGCTGGACGCTGGGGCGCCTGATGCGGCGTACGAGCTGACCGCGACTGCGGAGTTGGGCCCGTTGGACGAGCTGCAGCGTGCCCGGCTGGAGCGGCTGCGCGGGGAGATCGCCTTCGCCCAAAGCCGCGGCAGTGACGTTCCGCCGCTGCTGGTGCACGCGGCCAAACTTCTTGAGCCGATCGATCCCGCCTCGGCTCGGGAGAGCTACCTCGAAGCGTTCGGTGCAGCGGACTACGCCGGCCGACTCAACAGTGGCGGCGGAGTACGGGAGGTGGCTGAGCAGGTCGGCGCCCTGCCTACGCCGCCTGAGTCGTCGCGAGCCATCGATCTCCTCGTGTACGGCCTGGCAAGACGGTTCACCGACGGCTATGCGGCCGGGGTGGCACCGCTGAAGCGAGCGTTGAATGCCTTGCTCCGCGAAGCCGACAGCAGCAAGACGTGCTTCGCAATCCTGTCGCACCCTGGATCGGTCGCCTGGGACCTGTGGGACGACGAGATGTGGCATGAGCTGGACAACCGGATGGTCGAGCGGGCTCGTGACGCCGGTGACCTCGGCTTCCTTCCCATGGCGCTCGCCTACCGCGCGTGGGCTCCTATGTATGCCGGAGAGTTCGCCGAGGCCTCGGCGCTGGTCGAGGAAGCTCACGCCATCTCCGAGGCCACCGGCAGCCCGTACTTCAGGAACACCTCGCTCGTCCTTGCAGCCTGGCGCGGTCATCCGGCCCCGGCATTGGACCTGATCAAGACGAGTTGCGACGACGCGACGGTACGAGGCGAGGGAAGGCTGCTCGGTTGGGCCGGGTATGCGACCGCGGTGCTGTACAACGGTCTCGGTGACTACGCCACGGCGCTGCTTGCAGCTCAGCGGACGGTTGAGTATGACGATCTCGGTATTCTCGGCGTGGCGTTGGTCGAGCTGATCGAAGCGGGGGTCAGAAGTGGCCGGCAGGAGGCCGCCGCCGCGGCTTTTCAGCGATTGCAGGAACGAACGCGGGCCAGCGGCACCGAGTGGGCCTTGGGCACCGAGGCTTGCTCACGGGCACTGCTCACCGATGGGCAGGCTGCTGACGACTTCTACCGCGAAGCGATCGAGCGGCTGAAGCGCACCCGTATTGCCGTGCATCTCGCCCGCGCCCACCTGCTGTACGGCGAGTGGCTGCGCCGGGAAAACCGGCGAGTGGACGCCCGCGGACACCTGCGCGATGCCTACGAGATGTTCAGACGCATGGGGGCGGACGCCTTCGCCGAGCGCGCCCGACGCGAGTTGCTGGCCACCGGGGAGACGGTGCGCAAACCAACGGCCGGACCCCGTGACGTGCTCACCGCCCAGGAAGCGCACATCGCCCGGCTTGCCCGCGAGGGGCACACCAACACGGAGATCGGCGCCCAGCTATTCATCAGTCCGCGCACCGTGGAGTGGCACCTACGCCACGTGTTCATGAAACTCGGCATTACCTCGCGCAAAGAGCTCCGCTGAGCACTCCAGCCCCACCGACGACCGCGTGGGCCAAGCACGCACCCCGGTAGGCGCCGAGAGGCTTGGGGTGGGCGGCGCATCCACTCGGTGACTGTCTGTTCATTTGCGTGCACGGTGGGGATTCATCGCGGCGGCGTCGCGCTGGAGAGGCCACGTCTCGCGGGAAACCGGGTCGCCCTGGGGTGCCCCTGGGAACGCACCCCAGGGGGCACCCCAGGGCCTTTACCAGGGACTTCCACGGGCGTCATGGGCGATCCGTAACGCGACGGTGGATAGCACACGGCCCACTCCCGCCAAAGACGCAAGGGAGTGACCGCCCAGAAGTCCAACCTCCTCGAGGCTTCGCCCAAGAACCCACGGACGCGACACCCAGGTCGCGAGCCAAGGAGATCCAGACAAGGACGTGATCGACCGCCATGACGAGCACCGACCAGAAGCGCTACGAGATAGCCGACGCAGCGATAGCGATGCTCGACGAACAAGGGACGGTGATCGGGTGGACGCAGGCCGCTCAGCGGCTTGTCGGGTACTCGGCCGGGGAGGTGGTGGGCCAGTCCGCCGCACTCGTGCTGCCGTCCTTTGAGGAGCCGCTGGGTGTATCAGCGTTCGCCGAGCAGTGCCGTGCCCAGGGTGGCTGGTCCGGCACCGTGGCGGTCCGCCACCGCGATGGCCGCACACTCAACCTGAGCCTGCGCCTCTCGCTGCTGCGGGGACAGGATGCAACCCTGCGGTGGTTGGTATCCCTCACCGACATGAGCACGCTCTCCTCGGGGATGATCAATGGATCGGTGCGGGAGTCGCTTCTCACCCGCGCACCGATCGGCATCGTTGTTCGTGACCTGCAGCTGCGTTGCACCTGGACGAACGACACGATGGAGCGCCTCGACGGCGTTCCTCGTGACCGGCGGTTCGGACGCCGGCTGACGGATTTGGTGCCCGGTTTCGAGAACGAAGCGCTTGAGGTAGTGGCGCGGCAGGTGCTGGACAGCGGCGACTCCACGGTCCACGAGTACCGGGCATGGCCGCCGGAAGATCCGCGCCGGGAGCACGCATATTCGGTCTCGTTCTTCTGCCTCCAGGACGCGGACGGCAAATCGCTGGGGGTCTGCTCCATGATCGTGGATGTCACCGGCAGCCGGCGGGTGCGCGAGCGCCTTGCCATCCTCAGCCAGGCCGGCACGCGCATCGGCAGCACCCTGGACGTCATGCAGACCGGGCAGGAACTGGCCGACGTTGCCGTGCCGTTGATGGCCGACTACGCCATCGTCGACCTGGCAGACTCGGTTCCGTTCGGCAAAGAGCCCTCTGCCCGAATCGACACGACACATGATCACCCCCCTGTTCTCCACCGTGCCGGTTTGGCCTCGATCCACCCGGGGATCCCGGAATCCCCGTGGGCGCGGGGGGAGACGGTGTTCATCTCACCGGACTCGCCATTCACCAGCGTCCTGCGCACGGGGAGGTCCCACTTGGAGCAGGTGTTGGACACCTCGCCTGGGACATGGCTCGACCACGACCCGGCGCGGGCGCAGAAGATCCGTGAGAACGGGATGCACTCCGTGATGGTCGTGCCAATCCGTGCGCGGCGTTCCGTGCTGGGTGTCGCGGTGTTCATCCGCACCGAAGACCCCAAACCGTTCAGTGAGGATGATCTGCTGCTCGCCGAGGAGCTGGTCACCCGGGCCGCACTGTCCTTGGACAACGCCCGCCAATACGCTTGCGAACACACCACGGCCCTCACGCTGCAGCGCAACCTGCTCCCCCACCGTTTGAGGGGCGGCACGGCGGTCGAGGCGGCCTCGCGCTACCTGCCCGCCGACACGGACGCCGGCGTCGGAGGCGACTGGTTCGACGTGATCGAACTGTCCGGCGCCCGGGTGGCCCTCGTCGTCGGGGATGTGGTCGGACACGGCATCAACGCTGCAGTGACGATGGGCAGGCTCCGCACCGCCGTCCGCACGCTCGCGGACCTGGACCTGCCCCCCGACGAACTGCTGGCCTGCCTCGATGACACGGTCCGCCGACTGGCCGAGGAGGACGCCGACGGCCCGGACGAATTCCCCGTGGTTCTGGGCGCTACCTGTCTGTACGCCATCTACGACCCGGCCACCCGGCGGTGCACGATGGCACGGGCCGGGCACCCCCCGCTCGCGATCACCGATCCACAGGGCCGGGTCACCTTCCCCGACCTCCCCGCAGGAACCCCCCTCGGCGTCGGGCTGGGCGTCCCTTTCGAGGCCGTGGAACTGGAACTGTCCGAGGGCAGCGTGCTCGCGTTCTACACCGACGGCCTGATCGAGTCCCGTGACGAGGACATCGACGTCGGCATGCACCGCCTGGGCGCCTCCCTGGCGCAGCCTGATCAGTCCTTGGAAGACTTGTGCTCCTCAGTGATGGAAACCGTGCCGACTCAGGCAGCATCCGACGACGTCACCTTGCTCCTTGTCCGGATCCGCACACTCAACGCGACCCAGACCGCCTCCTGGGAACTGCCGCCTGAGCCGACCGCCGTCCACACCGCCCGGCACCTGACCGCCCGTCAACTCAGTGAATGGGGGCTGGAGCCTCTCGTGCCCACCACAGAACTGGTCATCAGCGAACTGGTCACCAACGCCATCCGCCACGGCGCCGGCCCGATCCGGCTCCGGCTCATCCACCACCAAGTCCTGACCTGCGAAGTCTTTGACAGCGGAGGCTCCTACCCGCGCCCGCGCCATGCCTGCACTGTTGACGAGAACGGCCGAGGCCTGATGATGGTCGCCCAGTTGTCCAGCAGGTGGGGCTTCCGCTCCGCAACGGGCGGCAAGCTCGTCTGGGTCGACCAAGACCTGCCCTTTACAGCCTCACACGCACACGACCCCGTCCCGCACTAAGAAGCCATTGATCACTAACCTCGATCTTTCGTGATGGTCCGCCGACGGAGTTGGCGGACCACTTCGCGTTCTGCGGCTCAGGGTGGGCAGGGCGGTGGCCCGAGTGTCGCCTCGGGTAGGCCCCGGGTTCCACTGCTCCGGGTCAGGTGGTGCTGTCGTTGAGACAGGGAACCTGCTGGTCAGCCAGGGTTCGGGAGTTGGGTGAGCCTGTCGAGGGCGGCAGTGATGTGGCTGGTCCAGGGCCAGTGCCGGGCGAGGCGGAGAATCCGCCGACGCCCGGTGGCGACGAGCTGCCCGGCTGCGGCAAACAGGCAAAGCAGCAGGCGGCGGGGTTCCCAGAGCCTGGCCTTGCCGGTCAGCGCGAGCATAGGCATCCAAGCCAGCAGGTCCAACGCGAGCTGGACGATCTCGAGCCAGACTCGGTTCCGGGCCGTGTGATGCAGGGGCAGGTTCCGCAGCCCGGTGGCCCGGGCGGCCCGGATGCGGTCCTCGGCCCGGGCCCGAAGGCGGTGACGCAGTTCAAGATCGGCAATCGGCCGGGCAATGGTGTTGGTGGCGAAGCAGGTCAGCCGCATGCCGTCCGCGTCGGTGAGCCTCAACTGGGCCCCCAGGCGAGGCCGTTCCTTGCGGACGATCAGCCTCATCCCCTTTGGCCAGCCGGCCAGGACGTCACCGGTGAGTTCGGCGACCCACGCGCCGTCCCGGATCTCTCCGTCCGCCTCGACGGCCGGTGTCCAGGCCGACTCCGGCACCTTCAGCACGCGCTGGTGGATCGCGCCGGTGATCACCATGCCGACGGAGTAGGACAGCCAGCGCCCGCGCTGGGCGAGCCAGGCGACGAAGTCGTGGGTACCGCCCGCGGAGTCGGTGCGGATCAACGTCTGTCGTCCGCGCCTGTACTTCTTCGGCAGTTGAGCGAGGGCCAGGCGGGCTGCGGCGATGTGGTCGCAGGCGGTGTTCGACCCCGCGTTCCCCGGCCTGAGCAGCGCCGCGACGGGTTCCCCAGTGCCGCCCGGGCCGTGGTCGACGAAGGCCATCAGCGGGTGGTGGCCGTAGGTTCGCTTCCAGGTCGGGGCGGCGTCCTGCTTTTCGGAGTGCGCGATCACCAGCACCCCGTCCAGGTCGATGGCCACCGTCCCGTCCGCGTCTGGCGCCTTCCGGCTGGCCAACTGCCAGATTCTATCTCGGACTTCGGCCCGTGCAACACGGATCGCCCGAAGGGCGGTAGCTCCGGAGGCGGCGAGGGTGTCGATCAGGCGGGAGACCGTCGGGTCGGAGGCGACCAGCCCGAACACGGCCGGCTCGGCCCGCAGCATGCCTACATCGGCTGGGCAGTCCCCGCCCAGCGCCACCGCCAGGGCGAGGTCCAGGATGACCTTCCCCGGATCGTGGACGGCCCGCGGCCTCCGCCACGGAGCAAGCGCGGCGGATAGCGCTTGGTCAAGACCGGCCTTGCGGACCGTTTCCCCCAGGAGCACCGAACCGGCCTGCGAGACCACCTGGCGGCCGTCTCCCTGGACTCGGACACGTGGGTATGACGAGATGGGCTCTCTCACCTGGAAAGTGCTCTTTTCCTTGCAGCCACAGGACCCTCAGCAAGTCCTATCGTTGCAGGTCAGATCCACTCCCCGCGTTCTTGATCAAGCCTCGGGCGGCCTGCTTCGTGAAAGCGCGAGGTTAGCCTCGATCTTGCATGATGGTCCGCCGACGGAGTCGGTGGACCGTTTCGCTTTCCGTGGTTGACGGCGGGCATGCTGGCGGCCCGAGTGTCGCGTCGGGTGGGCGCCGGGTTCCACTGCTCCGGGCTGGGTCCTCTTTTCGTAGGGACAGGCGAATCCGCTGTTCAGCCGGGGTTCGGCAGAAGCGCGAGCCGTTCGAGAGCGTCTGTGATCTCGTGGGTCCAGGGCCAGTGGCGGGCTCGGCGAAGAATGCGGCGACGGCCGGTGGTGACGAACTGGTCGGCGGCGGTGAACAGGCGGAGTCGCAGGCGGCGCGGTTCCCAGAGCCGGGCCTTGCCGGTCAGGGCGAGCATGGGCATCCAGGCCAGCAGGTCGAGAGCGATCTGGACGATCTCCAGCCAGACCTGGTTCTGCGCGGTGTCGTGCAGGGGCAGGTTGGCCGGTCGAACGCGCGGCCCGGATGCGGTCCTCCGCGCGGGGCCACAGCCGGTGGCGGAGCTCGAGTTCGGCGATCGGCGGGTCGGGGATGTTCGTGGCGAAGCAGGTGATCCGCATGCCGTCAGCGTCCGTGATTCTCAACTGGGCACCGGGTGAGGCCGTTCCCTGCGGACGATCAGCCGCATGCCCTTGGGCCAGCCGCCCAAGACGTCGCCGGCGAGTTCGGCGACCTAGGCGCCGTAGCGGACCTCGCCGTCCGTCTCGACGGCCGGGGTCCAGGCCGATGCCGGGATCTTGAGGACGTGGCTGTGGATGGCCTCGGTGATCACCATGCCGACCGAGTAGGACAACCAGCGCCCGTGCTGGGCGAGCCAGCCGACGAACTCTTGAGTGCCGCCTGCGGAATCGCAACGGATGAGGGTCTGCCGCCCGCCCCAGTACTTCTTCGGCAACTGGGCCAGGGCGAGGCGGGCGGCACTGATGTGGTCGGCGGCCGTGTTCGAGCCTGCGTTGCCCGGCCTCAGCAGGGCCGCGACGGCTTCCCCGGTTCCGCCCGGTCCGTGGTCGACGAACCCCATCAGCGGGTGGTGGCCGTAGGTCTTCTTCCAGGTCGGGGCGGCGTCCTGCTTGTCTGAGTGCGCGACGACCAGCACTCCGTCCAGGTCCACGGTCACCCGCCCGTCGGCGTCCGGAGTCCGATCTGCAGCCAACTTCCAGACATGGCTGCGGACTTCGGCCCGAGCCGCGCGGATCGCGGTCAGTGCCTTCCCGCCGGCGGTGGCGACGGTGTCGATCAGGCGGGAGACCGTCGGGTCGGAGGCTACCGGTCTGAACACGGCCGGCTCGGAGCGCAGCAGTGCGACGTCGGCGAGGCAGTCTACGCCGAGCGCGACCGCCCCGGTAGGCTGCTTCACCTGGAAAGTGCCTCCGACAGGGGCGGGAACAAGGACCTCAGCAATCCTCATTCTCGCTGGTCAGAGGCGCTTTTCGCTTACCTGACCGCCTATCGGACAGCCCGCTTCATGAAAGCGCGAGGCTAGTTACGCCTACCTCGTCGGTTAACCTGAAGCCGGTCATCGGGCGTTGAAGCACTCCCGGTCGGGTCGGCCGGCTGAGGGGTAGTAGCAGCACCGTAGTCCCGTGGCGTGCGCGGCGGCGATCATGGTGGTAGTGACCATCTCTCCGGCCGTCGGCAGGGAAGTTGGAGCGGTGGTGGCCTGAGCATGCCCGTCAGGGCTGGTGACCTGGACACGGAATCCGCCGTGTGTGGGCCAGCTGCGTATCCACCCGGCCTGGCAGCTAGGGCTGAGTCGAATTTCCAGTCGGGTTCCGTCGGCCGCGATGCGCGAACTCACCGTTACGGGATCTTCGCATGCCGTGGCCTGGGGGTCACGGCCCTCGCAGGAGCGCAGTTGGCAGATGGGCGGGCGCCCAGCGGCCGCCGGGCCGCTTTTATAGGAGGCGTGGATGATGGCGGCGGGTGCGAGCATTGCCGTACACAGCAGGAGGACTCCCGCCGTGGTGGCCCAAGGCCGTGCGGTGATCAGAGCGGAAGCAGTGATCAGCGCTCGATGCACGAGGCTGCGGGGGGCTTTGCGTTCCCTGTCGTCGATGCCACCGTCACGGTGAGCGGTGGCCTGGTCCGGCTTGGGTTCGGCCGGGGACGCGGTGTGTCCGGGCCGGTTCCATGCTGCGTCCGCGCGTTCCCAGCCAGGCAGTACGGCTTCCTCGCTCACCTGCGCCGCCCGGCACAGCGCCTGTACGGCATGCCGGGGAGGGAACTGTTTGGCGTTGAGATAGCGCTCCCAGGACGACTTGCTGATGGCGGTCGTCCTTCCCAGTTCCGTCAGACTCAGACGGCTACGGTCCTTGAGCTGACGCAGGTCACTAACCAGATCCCGGTACGCGGCGGGCAAGGTGTGCGGCAACGTCCTCCAATGGGACCTCCCGGGTAAGTGCCTCATCTCTCGGATTCTCCTTTCTTGCCGCAGTAGAAGGTCACTCCACATGGCGCAGCAAGGACCACGTCTCTTCACCGACAATTCCGTCCGGGGGGATGTGGCCTTGTTGCTGCAGCTTCTTCACTTGTGCTTCCGTCCGCTTACCGAAGTAGCCGTCCACGTCGCCCGGTGACAGGTGATGGAGGCGCAGGAGGCATTGCACTTCCGCCACGTCGGGACCCGTGATGTTCAACGCGACGACGTCGGAACTGGTGGAGCTATTGCCGGTGAGCATCAGATCTCCGTGCCGGACATAGGCGCAGCTGTAGCTGCCCACTCCGGTGGCACCGCCCGCAGGATGGCCGGCAGCGTCGGGGCGGTCGGCGATCAGCCACCCGGAAACGACGGCGGAGAGCAACAGGGCGCCTCCAACGAGGGACAGGGCCACCCCGTGTACTCTCTCCAGCTCCTGATCGTGCTCTCGGCCTCGGCCCAGGCCCACGCAAGAGGCAGAGGGAGGACCGGCGGGGGCGAGAGCCAGTCGGGGGGCCGTCTCCGCGACACGATCACGACGGGGGTGTTCCGTCGCGGCGCCAGATTCTTGTGCTGCGTGTTGCAGGGCCAGCAGCGATGAGGCGTCAGCATCGGTCAGACCAGCGAGGGCTTCGACAGCCGCCGCGGGCGGCAGCGCCTTGCCGTTGAGGTACCGCTCCCACGACGAGCCGCTGAAAGGCGTCCTGGCCTGGAGCATCCGCAGCGTGAGACCGCTGTGATCCTTCAACCGCCGCAACTCCTGCACGAGTCGCCGGCCGTTGGGATCCAAGGTCTGGGGCAGTTCTCTCCACCTCATGACATCCCCCTGAGCATGATTCTCCTGGATGCCCGGCCAACGCTGCCACCCCGCCTGCCCCGAAGCCGCGTCCCCCAACGCGAATCCGGCCACCGACGTCACACCCCCACGACGCAGCAGGACTTCCCGAGAAGCTCCCCATCGCCGCACGTCAGGACCTGGGATGTCCCGAGACATCGTGAGACGCCCGATAAGAGTGGCGATCGGCACACCAGTCTGTCTAGAAACCTTGTCATGCGGCCAGCCAGTCAGGCGCCGCTCTGCGATCCGAGAGGAAAACGAATGCGTTCGAATGTGTTGACGAGGGCACTCGTCAGCGCCACTGTCGCTGTCGGGATCACCGCGGGCAGCCTGGCGGGGGCGGGAGCTGGCTTCGCAGCGTCCGCACCGGCATCCCACCAAGCGCCGGCACCCAGGAGCGCCACCGCTCAGCCCTCCACCGCGGCTTCTCGGTGCGGAGGCAACCTGACGGCCACCCCGTTTGGGTGGTCACCGTCCAAGGGCAACTGCTCGGTCTTCGGTTATCCGGGATATCAGTTGGGCGTCCGCTGGTACATTCGCGGCGGCAGCAGCAATGCCGCGCTCCAAGTGAAGGGCTACGACAGTCACGGGAACAAGCACTGGTACAAGTGCGGTTCCGGTGGCGGCTACTGCAAGGTTCCGTGGGGCAACTCCATCGCCAGTCCCGAAGTCCGCGGCCGGGTATTCGGCCCCGGGTGGTCGCACATCGACTGGGAACTTGGCTGACAGTGAAGACGTTTGTGGTGACGCCGCGGGTGGGCCTGACTTTCTGGCCGACTGGCGTCTCGACTGTCCTGTTCGGGTTTGTCGGCCCGCCGGCGTCACCACCCACGCGGGCCGGACAGGCGCGTGCCGGACCTCTGAGTGTGTTTCAAGCCTACGGATCCAGCACTCGGCTCGCCCTTGGTTGCAAACTTCCGGTCCTTCGGGAAAAGGGGACGGTAAGCGACGGAGCCGCCACTGACCGCCCCTCTTATCTAGGGCTGGAATGCCCTTAAACCAGGTCAGATCATTGATCACATGATCAATGCGTCAGATCTGACCAATATTCAGCCTCGACGCCACCGGCCACCGCTGCCAGCGTCGCCGGTGCCCCATCAACCACGCATCAGGGGGAAACATCCATGACCGGCCGAACCCACACCATAAGGAAGATCGCCACCGCTTCCGCAGCCGCTGCACTGCTCACACTCTCGATCAGGGCGGGAACCGCCAGCGCCAGCACGCCCGAGCCGTTCGCCGACCAGGCCCGCGCCGCGCATCTCACCCCCGCGCAGGACGGCGCGCTGCGCGCCGAAGTCGCCAAGTACCTCCGGCGTAGCGGCGGCAAGCAGATCTCCCTCAACGAGATCAAGGTCGACGACAAGCGCACCATCCGCGTCGCCATCCCCGGCGAGGCGCACCCGCGCACCTTCACCGACCACGGCAGCACCGCCCCCGCCTACAGCAGCATCTGCAACCCGTACGCCACCACCCAGAACGGCTACTTCTGCGCCTTCAGCGGCCAATACTGGACCGGCAGCGAAGACCCGATGTACTACTGCCACTCCTACCCCATGAACTACACCGGCACCGGATCCTATGTGAACCGCCAGTACGGAACCCGCGTTGCGAAGTTCTACGACAAGCACGGCAACAAAATCGACGAGAGCCTCCCGCCGATCTCCGCCGCCAGCTCGCAGAACTGGTATCACGTGTGGAAGATCGTCCCCTGCTGAACGGGCCGCCGAAGAACGATGCTTTGCAGCTGGAGACTTATCAGTCACATCGGGCTGACTGTGACTGAGCGCTCTACTTGGCGGGGATCGCCAAGTAGAGCGCTCAGACGTTTCGGATCAGGAGGGTCGCAGGCGGAGGAACCGACCCTTCCCCTGCGATGCCTTGGCAGGCATGGCAGACCTGCTGTTCCTGACCGTGGCCTTTGCACCGCTCTTGGCGCCCTGCGCATTCATGGTCGCCGTCGCGGCAGCATTCTCGACAGCGTCACTCAGACCGTCGTCGACCGATGGCTGATCGCGAACAAGCCCCGCCAGAACCAAGCCCGCTCCTTCTTGCTCTGGGCCGCCACCTCCCACTTGATCCCTCAGAACGTCGCGATCGCCACGGCGACCAGGACCGTCGACCGGGCGATCATGAGCGATGCCGACCGGATCCTCACCGCTCTCCGCCTGGAGACCGACGAGTCCGAGCGCATCACCGACCGCGTCGCTGGCTGTCTCGTCCTGCAATACGGGCTGCGAACTGACCGACTCGTGAGCCTCACGACCGACCACGTCCTGGTCCGCCCAGAGGAGCCCGGCGTCCTCGGTCTCCAACTCGGACGACACCCGCTCTGGCTCCGGCCGCGGCTGTCGGCATTGCTCCAATAGCTGATCAACGGACGACGCCCACTGGCCGCCCCGCTCAGGACCCGCGAGACGCCCTACCTTTTCCCCGGCCTCCGACCCGACCAGCCCATGACCTCCAACACCCCGCAGAGACGACTGACTCGCCTGGGCATCCCCAGCACCAGCAAGGCCCGCAACGGGGCCTGGCTCGCCATGGTCGGCGCCGTCCACTGGAAGATGCTCGCCGATCTCCTCGGCCTCGCCGACGGCACAGCCCACAACTGGCACAAGCTCAACGGGGGAGACCGAGCCAGCTATGTCGCCAGCCGACTCAAAGCCTCTCGAGCACCTACCGAACCCGAGTAGGGGCCAGATCCGGCGCGCTTGGCGGTCAGCTCAAGAGGCACAGAGGTTTCGGCCTGTTCAGTGCAACGCTGGTCAGCGGCGGGGTAGCACGCCTAGGAGGGTTGCGGTCAAGGCTTGCTTCAAGTAGTCCTTCAGATCCAGGTGGAAGCGGGCCAGGTCGGGCTCGGCCTCGTAGGCCGCCTGCAGGCTGGGCGGGGGCGTGCTGTACGCCGACAGCGCGCCGGCCATGACCATGGTCTGCAGGCTGAACAGTGTCGCGTTCTTGCCCAGCTCCGGCAGGTACTTCCGGAGCAGGGCGGTCATGGTTGTCAGGCGATCCAGGGAGGCGCGCTTGTAGCGTGCCACGACCTCGACGGAGACGTTGTGCTCCAGGACGCTGCCCTGTGCGCCGAAGAGCTCGCACAGCACCATTCGGCCGGACAGTGAGTGACTGAGGATCTCGGCCACCGCTGCCGCTCGCTCGGGCATGGGGAGGTCTTCGTCGATGCCGGCGGCCAACTCCCCTGCCAGTTCCGTCAGCCACTCCCGGAGATAGCGGTCGAGCAGCTCCAGCAGCACCGCCTCGCGGGACTCGAAGTAGCGCAGCACGTTCGGCTTCGCCAGGCCTACCCGGCGGCTGAGCTCGTTCAGGGTGACCGCGGCCACAGGCATCTCGTCGAGCATCGCCGACGCCATGTCGAGGATCGCCCGTCGGCGGATCTCCCGCTGCTCTTCAGTTCGCGCCCGCTGGAAAGTCACGATCGCCAGTCTAGATTAGGTACCTCCGGTACGTTGACAACATACCGAAGGTACTTTAATGTCGACGACACAAGATACCTTCGGTACGTTATCTAGCTGGGGGCCTGACGTGGGCGAGAAGTGGACGACAGCGAATATTCCGGACCAGCGCGGGCGGGTGGCCGTGGTGACCGGGGCCAACACCGGACTGGGGTACGAGACCGCCAAGGCGCTCGCCGAGCACGGGGCGTCCGTGGTGCTCGCCGTGCGCAACGTCGAAAAGGGCGTGCGGGCCGCGGCCCGCATGACGGGCGACGTGACCGTGCAGGCGCTGGACCTAACCTCGCTCGACGGCGTGCGGACCGCGGCGGCGGCGCTGCACTCCCGGCTCGACCGGATCGACCTGCTGATCAACAACGCCGGCGTGATGTACACCCCGAAGCAGACCACCGCCGACGGCTTCGAGATGCAGTTCGGCACCAACCACCTCGGCCACTTCGCGCTCACCGGGCTGCTGCTTGACCTGATGCTGCCGGTGCCCGGCTCGCGCGTGGTGACGGTCAGCAGCACCGGCCACCGCATCCAGGCCGCGATCCACTTCGACGACCTGCACTGGGAGCGGTCCTACAGCCGGGCCGCCGCCTACGGTCAGTCCAAGCTGGCCAACCTGATGTTCACCTACGAGCTGCAGCGCCGGCTCGCCGCGCACGGCACCACCGTCGCCGTGGCCGCCCATCCCGGCGTGTCCAACACCGACCTCATCCGCCACACCCCCGCCGCGCTCCGCCTGCCCGTCACCTGGCTCGCGCCGCTGATCACCCAGACGCCGGCCATGGGCGCCCTGCCCACCCTGCGCGCCGCCACCGACCCCGGCGCGCTCGGCGGCCAGTACTACGGTCCCGGCGGGCGCAACGAGGTCAAGGGCCACCCCCGGCCGGTCACCTCCAGCCCGGAGTCGTACGAGGTAGCCGTCCAACAGCGGCTGTGGGCCGTCTCCGAAGACCTCACCGGCGTGAAGTTCCCCGTCCTTCAGCCCCAGCAGAACTCGGTTCCCTCCGGGGCGGCCATCACGATGTAGCCCGCGCCGGTAGGAGGCGTCGGCTCGTCCGGCGCTCCGCCGCCCGACGGTCGGCGCGATCGAGAAGAGCCGCTACCGGAACATGCGGGAGCCGCGTCCGCGTAGCGGTGAGAGGTTGCGCAGCTCGAACCTGGCGCCGGGCACGGGCGTTCGTGCTTGGGCTGTTGACGGACCTGCTGCGCAAGAGCTGTTGGATACTCGCAGAGCAGGCCGGGGACGCGAACTCATACGTCTGCAACACCTGCTGTCGAAGGCCAAGTGGGATGCTGGCGCGGCACACGACGACATCCGCGTCTACGTCGTCGAGCACCTGAGCCACGATGCGGTGCTGGTCGTGGATGAGACCGGCGATCTGAAGAAGGGCACGGACACGATGGGGGTGCAGCGCCAGTAACCGGTACTGCCGGGCGCATCGAGGACTCCCAGGTCGCCGCCTACCGCATCGTGGTTGGTCGCGACGAGGTCCACGGAGCCAATTCGCACCTGCGTACCCGCCTTGGATGGCAGCTGGCTTCGTACTCGCCGTCGCCCATGACCACCAGATCACCAGGCGTGCGGGCACGTTCCGCGCAGACGCCCTAATCAAGCAGCTGCTACGGAGGGAGCCTCCCCCTGAGTGGTGGACACGCTGATACTGGATCTGCTTGATCCGGAGGAAGCGAGAAGACCGCCGATGGCGATGAAGGACTACTCGGACGAGTTCAAGGCCGATGCTGTGGCCTTGTACGAGTCCACACCCGGGGCGACGTACAAGAGCATCGCCGCTGATCTGGGCATCAACCGGGCCACTCTGCGGGAGTGGGTACTGCGGGACCGTGAACGCCGTGATGCCGGCGCTGTCGGCCGGGCCGGGGCCGGGAAGGCTCCGGCTGGTTCCGGGCAGACGGCGCCGGCCGCCGATCCCGACGAGCGGATCCGGCAGCTGGAGGCCCGGGTCGCCGAGCTGGAGGCGAGTGAGCGGAAGCTTGCGACCGAGCGGGACATACTCCGCAGGGCGGCCAAATATTTCGCGGGAGAGACCAACTGGTGAGGAGCCGCTTCCAGTTCGTCGAGGACCACCGGGACGCCTTCGGCGTGAAGCGGCTCTGCCAGGTCCTGGGCGTGAACCGCTCCGGCTACTACAAGTGGCTGGCCGGCAGGCAGGCGAGGGCGGCGAGGCAGCGGGACGACCAGTTCCTGGCCGAGCGGATCCGCCAGGTCCACGCGGATTCCGGTGGTGCCTACGGATGCCCGCGAGTGACCGCCGAACTCCGCGACGCCGGAGTGCTGGTCAACGAGAAGAGGGTCGCCCGCGTCATGCGCGAGTATGATGGTGCTCGTTGAACCTCCCCAGATGTTGCTCTCGTTAGGGCCAAACCTGCTCAGTTGATCTCCCCACCCTTTGCGTGATCTTCCTCGGTGTGTCGGGGTGTACCTGCTTTAGCGCGGAGAGCCTTGGTGTGCGACTGATTGGGCCTGTTGAGAGGCCCGAATGCTCACCTGGGAGGAAGACGTGGATGCTCACGCACTGCGCCGTCAGGGCTGGTCAATCTCGGCAATTGCTCGGCATCTTGGGCACGACCGAAAGACGGTCCGTGCCTATCTCAACGGCGAGCGTGTTTCGCGGTATCGGCGTCAGTCGCCGGATGCGTTCATGCCGTTTCTGGAGTACTGCCGCCAACGGCTGAGTGACGATCCGCATTTGTGGGCGACGACACTCTTCGAGGAGGTCGTCGAACTCGGCTATGCAGGTGGCTATTCCACTTTCACGCGCGCCCTGCGCCGGTATCAGGCCCGTCCACACTGCGAACCTTGCCGGGCCTCAAGCGGGCGCGATGTCGCGATCATTGCTCATCCTCCGGGCGAGGAGATCCAGTTCGACTGGGTTGAACTGCCGGACCCGCCCGAGGGGTGGGGCGTCGGCTCTCATGCACATCTCCTGGTCGGTGCCCTCGCCCACTCGGGGCGGTGGCGTGCAGTGCTCGCGGAGGCCGAGACCTTTCCGCATCTGATCCAGGCCCTCGACGCCGTGCTACGGCGGTTGGGCGGGACTTCCCGCCGCTGGCGCTTTGACCGGATGGCGACCGTCTGCCATCCACCGACCGGTCGGCTGCTGCCGACGTTCGCGGCCGTCGCGAAGTATTACGGAGTCGGCGTTGATATCTGCCCTCCGCGCCGCGGCAACCGCAAGGGAGTCGTGGAAAAGGCCAACCACTCTGCAGCCCAACGCTGGTGGCGCACGGTCCCTGACGGCATCAGCATCGAGGCGGGGCAGAGCGGCATCGACAAGCTGGCCATTCAGATGGATGGCCGCAGACGCAAGATCGAAGGATTGTCGACCACCGTCGCTGAACTTGCCGGGACCGAGTCACTGCTGGAGCTGCCGACGCGGCCGTTCCCCGCCGAGCTGGAACAGATCCGCACCGTCAGCCCGCAGGCACTGGTCTCCTTTGCTGGGAACTTCTACTCCGTCCCGCCCGGCCTTACCGGGGCCCAGGTCATCGTCCGCGTTCGGCTCGGCGAGGACACCCTGCATGTGGTCACGGCCGGGCTGGCGATCGTCGCCCAGCACCGTCGGGTGCCTGATGGGGCCGGACAGACCATCCGCGATGCCGGACATGTCATTGCCCTCGAGCGCGCGGTGCTGGCCTCCTTTTCCGACAAGCCGCCCTGCCGCACAAAGGTCCGCCGGCCGCTGTCGCCCGCGGCCCTGGAGGAAGCCGA
This sequence comes from Streptomyces sp. NPDC054783, assembly GCF_053611725.1. Classification (NCBI taxonomy): domain Bacteria; kingdom Bacillati; phylum Actinomycetota; class Actinomycetes; order Kitasatosporales; family Streptomycetaceae; genus Streptomyces; species Streptomyces sp. NPDC054783. The sequence continues at coordinate 50,797 of NZ_JBSHAY010000044.1, forward strand.
ACGCCTCCGTGATCAGGGTAAATCGGACGTCGCGAATCGGGTCGTGATCGACCTGTCCCACTATGCCGCCGTCGCCGACCAGCTACGGCACAACCCAACTCACGAAAACCAGGAGCGCGAAAGTGAGTGACACCCGGCCGATGAGCGAGGCCCGCCGCTACCAGCAACTGCGAGGCCACCTGTCCTACCTCAAACTCAACGACGCCGCTGAGGCTCTACCCCGGGTGCTCGACCAGGCGCGAGCCGAGCGGATGACGCTCACCACGGCCCTGGAGAAACTCCTGGAGATCGAGGTCGAAGCAACCGAAGCCCGCAAACTCGCCTCCAGGCTCAGATTCGCCTGCCTGCCCGAGCCCTGGACCTTGAACGACTTCGATTTCGCGGCCCAGCCCGGCGTCGACGAGAAGCTCATCCGCGACCTGGCCACCCTGCGGTTCCTCGACAATGCCTCCAACGTCCTGCTCGTCGGCCCGCCAGGCGTCGGCAAGACAATGCTGGCCGTCGCACTCGCCCGCTCCGCGGTCGACGCCGGCCACCGCGTCTACTTCACAACCGCCGCCGAACTGGCAGCCAAATGTCACAAGGCTGCACTCGAAGGACGCTGGTCGACCATCATGCGTTTCTTCGCAGGTCCCCGGCTTCTGGTCATCGACGAACTGGGCTATCTACCCCTGCCCGGTGACGGCGCTTCGGCTCTCTTCCAGGTGATCAATCAGAGATACCTGAAGTCGAGCACGATTTTGACGACGAATGTCAGCATCGCCGACTGGGCCGGTGCCTTCGGCGACGCCACCGTCGCGGCCGCGATGCTCGACCGACTCCTGCACCGGGCCGCGGTGGTCGGAATCGATGGTCCGTCCTACCGGCTCCGCTCCCACCAGGCCCACTCCGACAACCTCCGCAAAGGGGTGACCGGACGTGCTGGTTGAGATCCGCGACTGCCCGATCTGCTGGACGCAGTTCCAGGTCAATCCCCAGGCTGCCGCCCGCCATACCTACTGCACACCTCGATGCAAGGCAGAAGCCGCCCGCCGTCGGCGCCGCGAACGCGAGGACACCACCGGCCAAGCGGAGACCACACCGGCCGAGCCGGCTTTGCCGGTGACTCCGCTGGCACCGACCGCGATCCGCAACTGCCCCCACTGCGACAAGCCGGTCACCATCGTTGCGCTGCTGGCAACCCCTGAAGCCGCGCGACCCACTATCCCCGCAGCCAGCCCTGACGTCATCCCCATGCGTCGCGGCTGAGCCCATCAAGCTCCTGACCTTGTCGTACCAGGCGACAGGGTCAGTCGGCTTTCTCGAACCAGTCGCCGATGTTGTTCCACATGAAGGTGTCCTTCCACCCCTGCCGACTCTCGGCCCACCCGCTCAGAGCGTCGATCACTTTCTCCTGGGAGATCGTCCGAGTCTGATAGTGCTCGGCGGCGGCCCCATCCCGGAACTCCAGCTGGTAGGTGTTGTCATCCCGCAACCACACCTGCACATACCAGTCGCCTTCGGACTCGTCGTCGACTCGCTCGACAATCACGAAGGCATTGCCCCGACCAAGGTTGGCCACCATCTCACTCAGCGCCGATGCCCCGGGCTTCCTCACCAGGCGACCGCGTTCGTCTCTCGCTTGGATCATGGGCCGATCATCCCCGATGGGTCTGACACCGGGAGCATCCCCCGACGCTCACCGAACCTCCCCAGTTGATTCGCTTCGCGAATCAACTGGGGAGCAAGAGCACCTCTGGGGAAAATTCGAGATCGGTATCATCGGTTCGTCCTCGCTGTCGAGCCACTCGGCCAGCAGTCGCACGGGGCAGGACGCCGTCCCACCGGCCGTGCCCGGCCACCGCGGCCGCCTGGGCCAGCCGCCGCGGGCGCGCCCCGGCCGGCCGGACCCGCACCGCGAGGAAGCGGGAGGTCATCGGGCCCTGGGAGCCTTCCCGCCAGGTCACCTCCTCGAAGTCTTCCCGTCCGGAGGCCGCGGCCAGTTCCGCCACCGTCATGGGTGGCTGCCGGTAGCGGGGAACCGGCCGGCGCCCATTGCCGGACCAAGCTGGGGCATCAGGGACTGCGTCGTGCGGCTGGACGGTCAGATCACCCCGGATCCCGACCACGTACGCGTGTCCTCGCTCGGCCAGGGCGGCACGGAAGTCCGCGTTCTGGCCATAGCCGGCATCGGCCACCACCACCGGCGGCACCAGCCCCCATCCGGCCAGTTCATCCAGGGCGTCCAGTGCCAGGCGCCACTTCTCTCGATGCCCGACGTCTTCCGGCACACCGGTCCGCCGGCGCCGGACGGCGTCATCCGCCCATTCCTGGGGCAGGAACAGCCGCCAGTCCAGCGGACACGAAGCCGCATCGGAGACCCCGTGCACGCTGACCGCGACCTGGCAGTTGGCCTGCTTGCCCAGCGCACCGCAGTACTGAGGAGCCACCCCCACTGACATCCTGCCGTCCTTGGGGAACGACACGTCGTCGACCGCCCAGGCGTCCGGGCCGATCTGCGGCACCATCCGCTCGGCGATCCGCCGGCGCACCGGCACCGGATCCCAGGTGGACTGGTTCACGAACTGCTGCAGGTTCTGCTCGTTTCCGTCCGGCAGCCGCGAGGCCATGGCCTGGATGGACTTGCGGCGACCGTCCATTATCAGTCCCCGCAGATAACAGTCGCCCTTGGCCCGCTGGTCCTTGCGCGGCACCGACGCGAACACATCCGCCACGAATAACGACAACGTCGCCCGAACACGGTTCACTTCATGTGCGTCCACACAGTCACAGTGCCCCTGAACAAGGTCGACACACAGACCTACTGACCTCTTCGGGTTGTTGTCGGGGGGGTGACGTGTGGTGATCCCTGCGGTAGGCCGGTGGTATGCGGTACGCGCAGGGTGGTGGGCTGACCGCGGAGCGACGACGGTTTCGCGAGCGGATCCGGTACGAGGCGGGCGAGCGGTTCGCTCGTGGCGAGAGAACAGCGGTGATCGCGAAGGATCTGCGGGTCAGTGAACGGTCGGTGGAACGCTGGCGCCGCGCCTGGCGGGAGGGCGGAACGGCCGCCCTCGCGTCCGCGGGGCCACCGAAACTGCCCAAGCTGTGCGACGAACAGTTCGCCGAGCTGGAGAAGGAACTGGCGCGGGGGCCGGCCGCACACGGCTGGGAGGACCAACGCTGGACCCTGGCCCGGATCAGGGTGCTGATCGCCCGGACGTTCCGGTTGGACTGCTCGTCGGCGGCCGTGTGGCGGCTGCTGCACCGGCACGACTGGTCCTGGCAGTGTCCCGCCCGTAGAGCCCTGGAGCGCGACGAGCAGGCGGTGGGCCTGTGGAAGAAGGATGTGTGGCCGCAGGCGGAATGACCGCGGCGGCGCTGGGCGCGTACATCGTCTTCGAGGACGAGGCCGGGTTCTCGATGACGCCGCCGCGCGCCCGCACCTGGGGCCGGCGTGGGCACACGCCGGTGGTGCGGGTGCGGGGCAGGTCCTGGCGCCGCTGGTCGATCGCGGCGATGTGCTGCTACAAGCCGGGCGAGACCTCCCGGCTCATCTACCGGCCGCGCCGACACCGCAAGCACCGGGGCAAGGGACGCGACACCTTCGCCTGGAGCGACTACCGCGATCTGATCGTCCGTGCCCACATCCAGCTCCAGGCTCCCATCGTGCTGATCTGGGACAATCTCAACACTCACCGGGCCGCCGGAATGCGTGAGTACGCGGCCGCACACGACTGGCTGACCATCGTCCAACTGCCGTCCTATGCACCGGACTTGAATCCGGTCGAAGGTGTCTGGTCGCTGTTACGGCGTGGCCCGCTGGCCAACACCGCGTTCACCGACGACGACCACCTGGAACGAACCCTCCGCCGGGGCCTGCGCCACATCCAGCTCCGCCCCGACCTGATCGACGGCTGCCTCACCGGCACCGAAGTCACACTCACTCAACAGCCGACAACAACTCGAAGAGCTCAGTAATCGTTCGCTGGACTCGATGCCTTTGCGGGCGATGCGTACTCCGATGCGCTTCCAGCGAAGCCATCTGCGCAGGTCGGGACGGTCATAGGCTTTGTCCGCGTGCAAGCGCTGGGGCTTGAAGTACCAGCCGCGGTGAGGGTCGTGTCTCGTTTGGTGACCCTCGATCATGGGCTTCAGCCCTTCGCTGTCATGGGTGTTGCCGGCGGAGACGCCGACGAGGAGGGGCAGTCCGTTCGCGTCTGACAGGACGTGCATCTTGGAACCCGGCTTGCCCCGGTCCACGGGACTCGGACCTGTGTGTTCGCCCCTTTTTTAGCGCGCACGTGCGCGGTGTCGAGGACGACGCGGGTGACATCGATCAGGCCGGCGTCGTCGAGCCGGTGCAACACGGCCTCGTGGAGACGGCCCCAGACACCAGCCCTGAACCAGATCAAAAATCGGCGGTGGGCGGTCGACTTCGAGATGCCGAAGCAGGGTGGCAGGGCCCGCCAGGCACAGCCACTGACCAACACATAAATGATGGCCGCGAACAGCGTCTCATCAGGCGTGTCCTGCGTCCCGCCGCCCTGCGGCCGAACCTTCGACGGCGGGATCAACGGCTCCGCGATCTCCCACAGCCCGTCCGGAACAATCCAACTCCACTCACCCCGCCCCATAACCAGTCCAACGAGCCCTCACCACATAGGACACCGTGTAAGTAGCCTGGGGCCTTACGCTGGCCTAATGTCCGAGGATGCCGGTCGTCGGGGAAAGGATCTGCCGGGGTTGCGGGCAACGGCTCAGGCCGTGCACCAGGTCCGGGGCCGATTTCTGTTCGTCGGTGTGTCGGAAAAAATCCCCGAGGCCTGCTCCGCCGGGGCGATCCTGCCCAGTACGTCTGGCCGCCGGATCAGCAGCGCACGGCGGCCCGTGACGACCACCTCCTTTTCCCGCAGTTCCCGCAGCAGCCGCTGCACCATCTGCCGGGATGCGCCCACCGAGCCCGCGAGCTCCTGCTTGCTGAGCGGTACGGCGAGTTCGATGCCCTCCTCGATACGGCGGCCGTGGGTGCGGGCCAGGTCCAGGAGGAGGACGGCGAAGCGCTCCCGCACGCTCATCGACGCGAACTCCAGCCGGCGCCGGTCGGCCGCCCGGGCGCGGTCAGCGGTCAGCCCAAGCAGGGCGAAGGAGACGGCGGGGGAGCGGCTCAGGAAGTCCCTGAAGCGCTCGTGCCCCACGGCCACCGCCCGCACCGGCTCCAGCGCAGTCACCGTCGCCGACCGTGGCCGGCCGGTGAGCGCGGCCGACTCCCCGACGATGTCGCCGGGCCCGCGCAGCGCGAGCAGCGCCTCGTAGCCGTTGGTCGCGCGGGCCGTGACCTTGGTCCAGCCGTGCACCAGGAAGAGCACGTGGGAGGAGGGTTCGTGCTGGTGGATGAGGACCATGCGAGCCGTGAAGTCCAGCTGGGGGCCGAGGGCAAGGAGCGACGAGCGGTCCTCGCTCTCCAGCCGCGCCAAAAAAGGCACTCTGTCGTCCAGGCCCCCGTCGGCCGCCGTTCTCATCTCGCTCGTCCCCAGACTCCGGACGTCAGAAGGTGCGGCGTAGGGGTTTCTGTGGGGCCTTGTTGCTTCGGAAGCGCTGTCGCTCCGCTCGGAACCAGCGGCTTGTGGCGGCTCGCGGCGCACACCGGCCGGGGGACTGGAAAGTTCGGCCAGCGACTGTGCTACCGGGGCCGGAGTCAGGTCGGCGACGGCTCGTGCGCGCGCCTGCCCGAGGCTGGAGGCCTCCAGCAGTGCCTCGATGCCGTCGTCGGCGCGAGGGTTTTCGGCCGGGCTGGTGTCGTCGCGGGGGGACATCACCGGGCGCCTCCTTTGTTGCCGCCGTCCTGTTTCAGTTTCGCTCGCAGGCGACTGAGCCTCCGTTCCAGGCTCTTGCGGGTGAGGCCGATCATTGCGGCTGTCTCGCTCTGGCTGTATCCGGCTGCGAGCCACACGACTCCGGCGCGTAAGTTTGGATCGTCAATCTCGGACATGACGCGCCGTATCTCCTGCTGAAGGACAGCCGCGTCACAGGGGTCGTGGCTATAGGGGGTGACTAGATCAATCCGCCGTGTCAGTTCCTCTTCCTCTGTCGCCGTGTGGCGCAGTTCGTCCCGTCTCACACGGCTCCACGCGGCGTAGATGGGCGGGAAGGCACGCAGGCACGCACCTACGAAGTAGGTCCTGAGCGAGGCGCCGAGGTGCTGCTCCCACCGCTGCTCCACTAGTAGTGCTTGGTCAGGTTCGTATCGGCTCTGGCATGTTGCGGTGACAGGTGGGGCAGGCGCCGGTCCAGACCGCGAGGAGTATCTGGAGGTCGCGGGCGACCCGGTAGAGGCTCAGGCCAGCGCCGTCTCTTTTGGGGATCGG
>NZ_JBSHAY010000045.1:0-55574 GCF_053611725.1 Streptomyces sp. NPDC054783
GGAAGGGGCGGGGCGGCTTTCAGCTCGGGGTGCGGATGACTCATACCCCGACGGTACCCGGAGAGCGCGACAGGGTGATCCACTGCCTGTGCGATCTCCTTTTCCCGACGGAGCGGGATACCCGCAGCGGGTGCCTCGGCACGATCGGATCACGCCGGCGGCCGGAACAGGCAGGGGTGAAAGCGGTACCACCTTCCGTGACCGAACCGGTCGCCCGGTGCTGGAGAAGATCTCGTGCACCCTGTCGTGTTTTCCGGCGTTCGCCACCTCCCGGTGGGCCTCGGCACTGGTCCACTCGAAGTGGTCGAGACGCGGGTGCCGTCGGCGCTCAGGAGCAAGTGGGCCGAGAGCGCCCGAGGCAGCTTCCTTCGCCGGGCGGACAGTTGGCGGTGTCCCCGAAGCGCTCGCCGCCCCCGCCAGCCATGCCGGAACCCTATGTGGTGCCCCATGAACTCGACGACGAGGTCGCGCGCAGGCGGCTCGGCCGTGGTCTCGAGCCGGTCCCGGGAAGTCGAAGGTGACGTCCGTGACCGCGAGGAGCAGCTCCGCACGACGTCCGGGTGGCGTGGAACTGCGGCGCAGCCGCAGCGATACGCGAAGCCCCCCGCCCGTGATCACACAGAAGAAACACGTCACCCGCTGAGAGCCAATGCGACGGTCGGTGCGCGAGTGATGGGACGCACGCCCGGCATTCGATCTGATGCGGTGCCAGAAGGCGTTCTCATGGACTCGCGGCGCTCATGAGCGGGCGGCTCGTGGGGTGATGTCATTCGGCGCCGTTTGGTCCACGACTGGTCCGGGAGAGACTCCCTTGGGTGTCAGGCAGTAGCGGAAAGGCTCCAGTTAATCACAGAGTGTAGCCGTTATTTCAGGTTGCCTGGAGCGCAACGATGCCTCCAGGCAACCGACTTCAGACTCTAGAAGAAGCCAAGCTTCTGAGGGCTGTAGGAACAAAGAATGTTCTTCGTCTGCTGGTAGTGCTCCAGCATCATCTTGTGCGTCTCACGGCCGATCCCGGACTGCTTGTAGCCGCCGAACGCCGCGTGCGCGGGGTAGGCGTGGTAGCAGTTCGTCCACACCCGGCCCGCCTGGATCGCACGGCCCGCGCGGTAGGCGGTGTTGGCGTCCCGGGTCCACACGCCCGCGCCGAGGCCGTACAGGGTGTCGTTGGCGATCTTGATGGCGTCGTCGAAGTCGTCGAAGGAGGCCACCGAGACGACCGGGCCGAAGATCTCCTCCTGGAAGATCCGCATGCGGTTGTCGCCCTCGAAGACGGTCGGCTGGACGTAGTAGCCGCCCTTGAGCTCGCCGTCGTACTCGATGCGCTCGCCGCCGGTGAGGACCTTCGCGCCCTCCTGCCGGCCGATGTCCAGGTAGGAGAGGATCTTCTCCAGCTGGTCGTTGGAGGCCTGGGCGCCGATCATCGTGTCGGTGTCGAGCGGGTGGCCCGGCTTGATCTGCCGGGTGCGTTCGACCGCCGCCTGGAGGAACTCCGCGTAGTGACCGCGCTGGACCAGCGCCCGGGACGGGCAGGTGCAGACCTCGCCCTGGTTGAGCGCGAACATGGTGAAGCCCTCGAGCGCCTTGTCGCGGAAGTCGTCGTCGTGCGCCCAGACGTCGTCGAAGAAGATGTTGGGCGACTTGCCGCCGAGCTCCAGGGTGACGGGCTTGATGTTCTCGGAGGCGTACTGCATGATCAGCCGCCCCGTCGTGGTCTCCCCGGTGAACGCCACCTTCGCCACGCGCGGGCTGGACGCCAGCGGCTTGCCCGCCTCCACACCGAAGCCGTTGACGATGTTCAGTACGCCGGGCGGCAGCAGGTCCGCGATCAGCCCGACCCAGTAGTGGATGGAGGCCGGGGTCTGCTCGGCCGGCTTGAGGACGACCGCGTTGCCAGCGGCCAGCGCCGGCGCGAGCTTCCACGCCGCCATGAGAATCGGGAAGTTCCACGGGATGATCTGCGCGACGACCCCGAGCGGCTCGTGGAAGTGGTACGCCACCGTGTCGTCGTCGATCTCGCCGAGCGACCCCTCCTGCGCCCGGATCGCACCCGCGAAGTAACGGAAGTGGTCGATCGCCAGCGGGATGTCCGCCGCCAGCGTCTCGCGGACCGGCTTGCCGTTCTCCCAGCTCTCCGCCACCGCGAGGGCTTCGAGGTTGGCCGCCATGCGGTCGGCGATCTTCAGCAGGATGTCGCTGCGCTCCGCCACCGGCGTACGGCCCCACGCCGGCGCGGCCTCGTGCGCCGCGTCCAGCGCCCGCTCCACGTCCTCCGCGGTACCGCGGGCGATCTCGGTGAACGGCTGTCCGTTGACCGGCGACGGATTCTCGAAGTACTGCCCGCGCAGCGGCGGCACGTATTCCCCGCCGATGAAGTGGTCGTAGCGCGCCTGGTAGGAGACGATCGCGCCTTCGGTGCCCGGCGCCGCGTAACGAGTCATGCTGGTCTGCCTCCCGGTGCAGCGCTGCCCGCCGTTGGGCAGCTCCCGGGCGCGAGGCTAGGCGGGCGGACGTTGCAACCACGTTGCGCCGCGGGCCCGCCGCGGCGTCCGGCCGGCCGGTGCCGCCAGCTCCGCCTCCAGCGCGGCGAGCCGGGACCGCACCGGCGCCGTGGGCCGCACCGCGGCCAGCGCCCGCCACACCTCCAGATCGCCCTCGCCCCACGGCGCGTGCGCCCAGTCCGCCAGCAGGTCCGGGTCGCGGTGCGCGACGAGTGCCGTTCGCAGCTCGGCCGCGAGGCGGTACCGCAGCCGTACGATCGCAGGCGCCTGCGAACCGGGCAGCAGCGGGCCGGTGTACGCCTCCGCCGCCGCCGTGACCGCGCCCGCCCGCAGCCGCCGCTCCACCACGGTGACGTCCGACTCGACCGCGGCCGTCAGCCGGTAGGGCCGCGAGGCAAGCAGGCCGGGACCCAACAGCCTGCGCAGCCGGGCCAGTTCGGCTCGCAGGGTCACCGGTGTCACCGACTCGTCCGCGTACAGCGCGCACAGCAGCTCGTCACCGCTCAGCCCCTCGGGGTGCCGGGCCAGCAGCACGAGGATCTCGCTGTGCCGCCGGCTGAGCCGGATCCGGTTGCCGCCCACGACGAACTCGGCCTCGTCCCGGCCCAGCGCGCCGAGCAGCGGCGTGTCCACCGCGCTCCCCGGCGGATCGAGCAGCGCGAGCTGTGCCTCCGCGGCCCGCGCCACCGCCCGCACGAACCCGAGGCTGTGCGGATGCGCCAGCCCGTCCCCGCCGGTGATGTCCACGGCGCCCAGGACCTGCCCGGTGCGCGGATCGTGCACCGGTGCCGCCGCACACGTCCATGGCTGGACCTGCCGTATGAAGTGCTCCGCGGCGAACACCTGCACCGGCCGGTCCACGGCGACCGCGGTCCCCGGCGCGTTCGTGCCGACCGCGCTCTCCGACCAGCTCGCCCCCGGTACGAAGTTCATCCCGTCCGCCCGGCGCCGGGTCACCGGGTGTCCCTCGACCCACAGCAGCCTGCCGTGCGCGTCGCACACCGCCAGCAGATGCTCGCCGTCGGCCGCGAACGTGCCGAGCAGCTCCCGGAACAACGGCATCACCCTCGCCAGCCGGTGCTCCGCCCGGTATGCGCCGAGGTCGCCGTCGGTCAGCTCCACGCTGGCGGTGCCGTCCGGCCCGACGCCGGCCCGCGCGCTGCGCCGCCACGACTCCGCCACCACCGACCGCACCGGGCGCGGCACCGTGCCCACCGTGGTGAACGTCTCGTGCGCCCGGCGCAGCACACGGATCCGCTCGGCGGGGTCGGCCCCCGCCTCCAGGGCCACCCACGGATCGGTCAACTCGTCCTCCCCGACGGTGAAACAGTGACATCGGTCCCGCGATCATCGTCTTCCCGCTACGCGAAGTTGACCAGCCTGAGGTAGCGGTCCCAGTCCCAGTACGGGCCCGGGTCGGTGTGATCGGTGCCGGGCACCTGGTAGTGGCCGATGATGTGCTCCCTGTCCTTCGGGATGCCGTACGTGTCGCAGATCGCCGCAGTGAGCTTGGCCGATTCCTCGTAGAGGGCGTTGGTGAAGTAGACCGGCTGGTCCACCCAGCCTTCGTGCTCGATGCCGATGCTGCGGGTGTTGTAGTCCCAGTCGCCCGCGTGCCACGCGATGTCGGCCTCGTGCACGCACTGCGCGACGTGCCCGTCCGCCGAGCGGACCAGATAGTGCGCGGAGACCTTTTTCTCCGGATTCTCGAAGATCGCCAGCGTGTTGGCGTACGTCTCCTGCGTGACATGGATGATCACGCGGTCGATGGCGTAACCGCCGGGGCGGTCGGACGCGGTGTAGTTGGAGGTGCTCGCCGGCTGCCACTCGGCGGGCGGGTAGTCGACGGACGCGGTCTGCGCACCGGCGCGTGGGTCGGGAAACAGCGCGTAGGGGACGGCGGCGAGCGCCGCGCCCTTCAGCAGCCGTCGTCTGCTCAGGCGCGGCTCGGCCTCGCTCGCCGGTTGCTCCGGCTCGCTGTGCTGCGCAGCTCCGGCCGGGTCCATGTCCATGTCCATCGGCGGGTGCCTTTCGGGGGTGTGGGGGGCGTCAGGAGTTGTGGGGTGAGGGTGCAGGGGCGTCACCGGTCCGGAGGGCGTCTTCGGGACGTGGTCGGTGTCAGCCCCGCAGGGCCCGCGCGGTTTCCCGCAGCCGCGCGTGCACACCCCGGTACGTCTCGCGGGCCGGCAGCCACTCCTTGCGCAGCTTGGCCACGCACGTGTAGTTCGTGTCGCACACGTTGGCCAACGGCGATTCCACCGTCTGGGTTGCGAATTGGTACGCGTCCGGCTCACTGAACCCGTAGTCGCGCGCCAGCCACTGCACCAGGTCCAGCTGCGATATCCGGAACGCGTCCTCCAGCGGGCGGGCTGAGCCGGTGGAGATGATGTGAGTGTCCGACTCCAGCCGGGGCCACGGCGTGGCGACATCCTTGAGGAGCTCGACGACCACCACGGTGTTCATCGCGCACTCCACGGCCACGCCGCAGGTCTCGCCCTCGCCCTGCCGGGCGTGCCCGTCGCCGAGGCTGAGCAGGGCGCCCTCGACGTTGACGCCCAGATAGCAGGTGACGCCGGCCCGCATCTCGGGGGTGTCCATGTTCCCGCCGTGCGCGTCCGGCACCAGGGCCGAGCGCACCTCGAGATTGGCGGGGGCCACGCCCACCGTGCCGTGCATGGGGTCCATGGGCAGCTCCACCTCGATGTCGCTGTCCTGCGCCTGGAAGAGGGCGGTGCGCCGCGCGCGGTCCAGCTGCCAGATCCAGACGCGTTCCGGCAGTGGGGGCTGCAGCGTGGCCGTGGTGTGCGTGGAGGTGAGCGCGCCGAAGAGCGGGACCGTCGTCGACGCCGCCCAGTCGCGGGCCGGCTCGATCGACACGAAGTGCACGGCGACCGTGTCGCCCGGTTCGGCGCCCTCGATGTGGAAGGGGCCGGTCTGCGGATTCAGGAACGGGAACTCGCAGACCTCGGAGACGAGGTCCTTCTCGGAGCGCACCCGGCCGGCGAAGCAGTCCTCCGTGTACAGGTCGAGAACCGTGCCGGGCGCAATCCGCGCCACGGGCGGTGCGCCGCCGAACGTCCAGGCGTACGAGTCCGGTTCCGGGCGCACGGTGAGGATCCGGGGGTCTGTCATCGTGGAGGGGGTCCCTTCTGACGGAAGAGGGTCCGGCAGGTCAGCGGGGCACGGTCCCGTCCTGGCGGGGACCGGCTGGGTCGTACGTGTCGAGGTGCACCCGAGCGGTCTCGGCTATGCGCTCGGGGTGACGCCGTATCAGCAGGAGCAGCACCAGCACGCCGGCCGCCATCCAGATGCCGACGATCGGGCCGGCGTAGGACACCGGGGCCGTCAGTTCGGTGACGAAGTCGAAGACCGGGAGGCCGGCGGCCGTCATGAGTGCGGGGACGAAGGCGGCGATGCCGAGCACCGGGAACAGCAGATGCCGTACCGGCTTGAGGGCGGCCCGGCCGGCCCGCAGGAAGTAGCCGGCGCAGGCGAGGTTCACGACGATGTAGACACCGACGACGACCGTGACGATCACCGTGGCGAGCAGCAGGAACGCGGTGACGGGGTCATAGCCGAAACCGAGTCCCAGGACCGCCGCGACCGCCACGACGGTCTGCAGTGCGATACGGGCCACGGGGGAGCGGTGCCGTGGGTGGAGCGTGGCGAGCAGGCGGGGCAGGACCCGGATTCGGGCCAGGGCGAAGGCCGTACGGGTCGAGACGTTGGCGCACGCGTTGGCGTTGGCGATCGTGGAGTTGATCACCGCCAGGAAGACCAGAACCCAGAAGAGGCCGAAGGAGGCCCGGGCGACGCCGTCCCAGGAGGCCGCACCCGAGGCACCGAACTTCGCGAAGCGGTCCGGGCCGAAGTAGACGGTCATCGCATACGTCGTGACGACATAGAACAGGCCGATGCCCAGGGCCGCTCCGAGGACCGCGCGGTGCATCGTCCGCCGGGGGTCGCGTGTCTCCTCGGCGAGGGGTGCGGCGGCCTCGAACCCCGCGAACGCCAGCACCGTGTACACGGATCCGGCGAACACACCACTGATCCCGGCGTAGCCGACGGCGGTGTGCGAAGTCCCGAAAACGGACAGAGTGTTGGCGTTGCCCGCCTTGCCGATGAGCAGGACCGCGAACACCAGGAAGACGAGGATCTCGAAGACGCCGAGGACGGTGCCGAAGCGGGCCGAGGCGCGGACCCCCAGGTAACCGGCGACGGTGATCACGCCGGCGCCCGCCAGGGACCACGGCCACCACAGGCCCGCCGGGTACCAGGACCACTCCTCGTGCAGCGTGCCCGCCGCCGTGAAGCCCAGTTGGAGAAGCAGCAGCGGAGGGACCAGCATCTCTACGAAGACGTAACCCCAGCCGACCAGGAACCCGACGGCGGGGTGCAGCCCCCGCGCCGCATATGTGGCCACCGAGCCGGCGGCCGGCAGCTCCCGGGCCAGCTCGGCCACGCACGACGCCGTGAACAGACAGGCCACGAGGGCGATCAGCACCGCCAGCGGCAGGCTGCCGCCCGCGAAGGCGGCCCCGGCCGGGATCGACGCGGCCACGGCGGCCGCCGGCGCCATCGCCGTGACGCTCTGGAACAGCACTTCGCGCAACCCGACGGCGTCGCTCCGCAGCACCCCGGTCTTCTCCTCGTGCATGTGTGTCCCCCGATGCCTGTCAGCCCACTACCACCCGACGCGCGTGAAATACCGTCAACGGTTCGGCATCCGGCGGCCTTGACGGTCCGCCAGCCGGTGCCTCGCGTGAATCACGGTACGGCGCGGGCGGGTTGGGCAGAAGAGCGCACACCGCATCCGTGGAGAAGCCTCCACTTGTGGAAAACCCGGCCACCCGATCGGGTGAACACAGGCGGCCGCGCCGCCCCGGATCTCGACGGCGCGGGGCCCCTGGCGACTCGATCCGAGCCGTCAGGAACGTTCCGCCACCACCGCCGGATCGTCCAGCACGCCCCGGACGACCGAATGCGCCGCGCCCAGCAGCGGGCCCTCGGGGCCCAGCCGGGACACCGTCACCGGGCAGGACGGGCCCGCCGTACGGCTCGTCAGCTCCGTCTCCAGGGACGGCAGCAGCCAGGGAGAGAGGCCCGCCAGGGCGCCGCCCAGGACCACCGTCTCGGGGTCGAGGAGGTTGACCGCCCCGGTCAGGGCGATGCCGAGCGCCGTACCGGCGTCGCGCAGGGCTGCCCGTACGCTCTCGTCGCCCTGTTCGGCGCACTCCGCGAGCAGGCCCACCAGATCCTCGCGCGGCTCCAGCCCCGTCGCGCGCAGCACCGCCTCCTCGCCGGCGTACTGCTCCAGGCAGCCCCGGCCGCCGCACGGACAGGGCGGTCCGTCCGGCCGCACCGGCACGTGACCCAGCTCGCCCGCGAAGCCGCGGGTGCCACGCAGCAGTCCGCCGTCCACGACGACCGCGGCGCCGATGCCGATCTCGGCCGACACGTGCAGGAAGTCGCACGGCGTGCCCTCGCCCAGCCACAGCTCGGCGAGCGCACCGAAGTTGGCCTCGTTGTCCACGGTCAGCGGCCACAGGTCGGGCAGCAGGGCGCCCAGGTCGGTGTCGTGCCAGTCGAGGTTCGGAGCGCGTACGACCGTACGGCCGTCCCGCGCCACCAGTCCGGGCACGGCGACCGCGAGCCCGGCGGGCCAGAGCGCCTCCCGCTCCGCTTCCGCGACGACCCGGCGCACCAGCTCGGTCAGTTCCTCGACCACCGGTGCAACCGGCCGGCCACGGTTCGCCCCGTGCCGCACGGCCCGCGCCCGGACGACGCCGCGCAGGTCGACCGCGCACACCGCGAGGTGGTCGACGCCGATCTCGGCGCCGATGCCCGCCGGACCGCGGCTGCTCACCGCGAGCGCCGACCCGGGCCGCCCCACCCGGCCCGGCCGCTCCGGACCCAGTTCCTCCAGCAGACCCCACCGGATCAGCTCGTCCACCAGCGTCGACACGGCCGCCCGTGTCAGCCCGATGCGCGAGGCGACTGCGGCCCGCGACAGCGAACCCTCCGCGCTGACGGCGTGCAGCACGCGCGCCAGATTGCGCCGGCGCATGCCCTGCTGGGTGTCCGGCAGGGCGCGGCCGGCGCCCGGCGCGCGGGCCTCGTGCAGCGGTGCGGTCATGCCTGAAGTCAGTCCTCGGTGTCTGCCGCCCGGCTCATGCGCGCGGGGTGGTCTGCGGCCCGCGCTCCAGCAGCGGGGCCGCGTCGGAGAGTACCCCGGTGATCCGCTCCAGCGTCTCCTGGTCCCGTTCCACTGCGTCCAGCACCGGCCCCGCGGCCGTGTTCCAGCGGCGGGCCACCGCGGGCGGGGCCTCGCCGGTGAGCAGGGCCGCGGCCTGTGCCGCGGCTCCGAGGGCGACCAGTTCCCTGGACTCGGGGACCTGGACCGGCCGTCCGGACAGCCGCCGTACCGTCTGCTGCCAGGCCGTGCCGCGCGCTCCGCCGCCGATCAGCAGCAGCGGGGTGCTGCGGTCCGCGTCCTCGTCGAGGACCAGGTCGAGCGCCCCCAGCAGCGCGTGCACGGCGCCGTCGTACGCGGCCTGCAGCAGCTGCCCGGCCGTCGTGTCGTGGCGCAGGCCGTGCAGGAGGCCGGAGGCGTTCGGCAGGTTGGGGGTGCGCTCGCCGTCCAGGTACGGCAGCAGGGTCACGGAGCCGCCGGACGCCACCGCCTCGCGGTCCAGGCTCAGCAGCGCCGCGACGCGGTCCACGGCGAGCGTGCAGTTGAGGGTGCAGGCCAGGGGGAGCCAGTCACCGTGCGCGTCGGCGAACCCCGCCACTGTGCCGGTCGGATCGGCCGGGCGGCGCCTGGAGACGGCGTACACGGTGCCGGACGTGCCGAGGCTGAGCACCGGGGTGCCGGGCCGCAGACCGAGACCGAGCGCTGCCGCCGCGTTGTCGCCGGTGCCCGGGGCGACCAGCGTGCCCTTGGAGAACGGCAGGTCGTGGCTGTCGCGCACGGTGCCGGCCACCTCTCCCGGCCGCACCACCCGCGGCAGCAGCGCCGGGTCGAGACCGACGTGCGCGAGGGTCTCCGCGTCGTACGTCTCCGTGCCGGACGCCCACCAGCCGGTGCCGGACGCGTCGCCGCGGTCGGTGGTGCCCTGCCCGGTCAGGCGCTCGGTGAGGTAGTCGTGGGGGAGCCGTACCGCGTTGGTCGCACGGATCGACTCCGGCTCGTGCTCGGCCAGCCACGCCCACTTGGTGACCGTGAAGGATGCGCCGGGCACGCTGCCGGTCCGCTCCGCCCAGGCCTTCGGCCCGCCCAGTTCCTCCACCAGTCGACGGGCCTGCGGTGCCGAGCGTACGTCGTTCCACAGCAGCGCCGGACGCACCGGCTCGCCCCGCTCGTCCAGGGTGACCAGCCCGTGCTGCTGGCCGCCGATCGACACGGCGGCCGCCTCGTGCGCCGCGTCACCGCACTGGCGCAATGCCTCGCACAGCGCGTCCCACCACTGACGCGGGTCGCTCTCGCGGCCCGCGCCGGCGGACACGGTGTGCGGCGCCTGACCGCTCGCCACCACCTGGCCGGTGGCCGCGTCGACGACCAGTGCCTTCGTGGACTGGGTGGATGTGTCCACGCCGACGACGAGCGGACCCTCGGCTGCTGACATCGGGCTCTCCCTTTTCCGCGACGTTCCGCGATTTCCGTGACTTTCCACGACTCTGCGGGACAAAGACATCTTGTCTCTTCCCAGAGGCGCGAGCGCATACTAATTTGTAAACAGCCATGACGAAATAGTCGCAACGCAGCAAGGAGCCGCGGTATGAACTTCCAGCCCACCCCCGAGGACAGGTTCACCTTCGGCCTGTGGACCGTCGGCTGGCAGGGAAGGGACCCGTTCGGCGACGCCACCCGTCGCGCCCTGGACCCGGTCGAGACGGTGCGGCGCCTGGCCGAGCTCGGCGCCTACGGGGTGACCTTCCACGACGACGACCTCATCCCGTTCGGGGCGTCGGAGACCGAGCGTGAGTCGCACGTCAAGCGGTTCCGCCAGGCCCTGGACGCCACGGGCATGACCGTGCCGATGGCCACCACGAACCTGTTCACGCACCCCGTGTTCAAGGACGGCGCGTTCACCGCCAACGACCGCGACGTGCGCCGCTACGCGCTGCGCAAGACGATCCGCAACATCGACCTTGCCGTCGAGCTGGGTGCGAAGACATACGTCGCCTGGGGCGGCCGCGAGGGCGCGGAGTCCGGCGCCGCCAAGGACGTGCGCGTGGCGCTGGACCGGATGAAGGAGGCCTTCGACCTGCTGGGCGAGTACGTCACCGCCCAGGGCTACGACATCCGCTTCGCCATCGAGCCCAAGCCGAACGAGCCGCGCGGCGACATCCTGCTGCCCACCGTCGGCCACGCGCTGGCCTTCATCGAGCGCCTGGAACGCCCCGAGCTGTACGGCGTGAACCCGGAGGTCGGCCACGAGCAGATGGCCGGCCTGAACTTCCCGCACGGAATCGCTCAGGCCCTGTGGGCGGGCAAGCTGTTCCACATCGACCTCAACGGCCAGTCCGGCATCAAGTACGACCAGGACCTGCGGTTCGGCGCCGGGGACCTGCGGGCGGCGTTCTGGCTGGTGGACCTGCTGGAGAGCGCCGGCTACCAGGGGCCGCGGCACTTCGACTTCAAGCCGCCGCGGACCGAGGACCTCGACGGCGTCTGGGCCTCGGCGGCAGGCTGCATGCGCAACTACCTCATCCTCAAGGAGCGCGCCGCGGCCTTCCGCGCCGACCCGGAGGTCCGGCAGGCGCTGCGGGACTCGCGTCTGGACCAGTTGGCCCAGCCGACCGCCGTCGACGGCCTGCAGGCCCTGCTCGCCGATCGCACCGCCTTCGAGGACTTCGACGTCGAGGCGGCCGCCGCATGCGGCATGGCGTTCGAGCGTCTCGACCAGCTTGCGATGGATCACCTGCTGGGCGCGCGAGACTGAACGCACGGAGGGCGGGGCGGCATGTGCCGTCCCGGCCCTCCATCAGTCCACTTTCCGGACTGTCCGGTCGAGGAACGTCACAGCCCCTCGGGCAGCCGGACGTACACGACGGTCGTCTTGATCCCGCTGTCGACCAGTCGGCCCTGCGCGTCGAAGGCGCCTGCGCCGTCGGCCATCCCGAAGTCGTTGTCGTTGATCAAGGCGAGCGTGTCGTGGTCCACGCGCGCGATGCCCTCGATCTTCTGCTGAACGCCGTCGACCTTGTTGAGGTCGACCACGAGCCGCTTGGCCAGTACCGGCACACCGGCGGCGGCAGGATCGTCCAGCTGCTCCAGGGAAGGCGAGGTCGTGTCGTCGTCCCAGGGGCCGCCGAAAATGCTCGACTCGCGCCCCAGTCGTACCAGTTGGAGCCGCGCCGCCTTGTCCGTGCGCTCCTCGACGAGCAGCCGGTCGCCGCCCACTGCGACGATCGAGGAGATCTTCAGTTCGGAGGTGTCGTCCTCGCTCGGGTCGACCACGTTCACCGGGTCGAACCGGTAGGCGTACTCGGCGGTGACGGCTTTCTGGCGCGGCGAGAAGCGCAGCAGCCGGGTGGTGCGCGAGGCGTCCCCGGCGCCCGTGTCCGGCAGCGACAGCGGGCTCTGCAGAGCCATCACCAGGTCACCGTCGGGAAGCTGCGCCAGCCCCTCGAAACCCCGGTTGATCTTGCGGTGCAGGAAGATCGACGGCAGCGCCTCCACGACCGGGTAGTCGGCGCCCGTCAGGCCGAGCCCCTTGGGTACGTACCGGGTGAGCACCTGCCCGCGCGTGGAGACGTGTATCAGCGAGGGGCCGTACTCGTCGACGAGCCAGAACGTACCGTCCGCGGCGCCCACGATGCCCTCGGTGTCGAGGCCGTTCGGGTTGTACGAGAGCGGCGTCTTCGCATCGTAGGTGTACGGCGCCTCGTCGCGGCTCTGCTGATCGGGCAGCCCGGTGACGGCCTTCCCGCTGGATGTGGTCAGCGGGATGGCGTCGATGACCTGGACCCTGTCTCCGCAGACCCGGATCTTCACGATCGTGGGGTCGAATCCCGGCACCGGGAAGGTGCGGCGCTTCTTGCCGTCCACCTTGATCTGGCCGTTGGGGCCGCGGTCGGTCACCGTCCAGTACTCGCCCTTGCGGCCCGCCGGGTAGATGTCGCTGCCGATGCCGCCGAGCTTCACCCCGTGGTCGTCGTCGACGCTGCCGGGCAGCAGTGCGTTGCTGAATGCGCCGAGCGGGATCTCGCCGAGCGTCGCCGTGCGGATGACGCGGGCGTCCGGGGACGGCGCCGCCGTGGCCGTTCCCGCCGCCACGAGAGCGGCTGCCAGGGCCAGCGGCAGTCCCGTGGCGACGGAACGGTGGATGCGGCGCCGGCCGGCATCGTGCGGGGACATCGGGCCTCCTGGGGACAAGTTCGTTGACAGCGGCCAGACTTGGGCCCCATGAGGAACGCCGTACGGCCGCGGGGTGAACGGCCGGCATCGGCCGCTCATCGGATCACGGTGGTCATTGCGGCGACAGGCCATCAGAAACCGTTCATGTCCTGCGAGTCGGAGTCGAGCCGTGCCGCCGCCGGTGCCGGTGCCGGTGCCGGATCGCGGTCCGGTGCGCCGGCAGGAATCCTGCCCGGGCGACCGGCCGACGGCGCTTCCGGTGTCGGTGTCCGTAAGCCGTTCCCGGAGCCGGTCCAGCCAACCGGAGGGCCGCACGTCCACTTGATGGCCGTCGGCCTCCGTCCGGCCCGCCAGAGCGGCGGCCGCTCTGCCCACACTCATCAAATTTGGTTACTGGGGTCGGAGTCGCCGAGGGTGCAGCACGCCGAGGTGACCCCGGCGAGCTGGCCTCGCGATCCGGCCCACTTCACAAGCTGTTCGAGTGATGGCCGACGATCGTGGCACACGCGGGAACGTAATGCATCGGGAACTCGCCCGCCCAGGAGCACGATGGTGCGTGGAGTGCTATCACGGTGTTGTCCGGCGCGGGTGAGGCCGCGCGTCGATCCACAAGGGCAGCGAGCCTCGAGGGCGGCGAGCCTCATCCACTAAGGGTGGGCCTCGGGGATGTCTCAGGGGCGGGCTCAGGAACCGCGGGGAGCGGGGGGCCGTTCTCAGAGCAGAGAGCGGCAGTGGCCGTGAAGGAGGCGACGCTCATGTCGAACAACGCGAAGATCGCCGTCGGGGGTGTGGCGGTCGGGCTGATCCTGCTGATCTGGCTGCCCTGGTGGGTGGCGTTCCTGGTCGTGGTCGGGGTTCCGGCGGCCGCGTATCTGGCGCTGGACCCCTCACAGCGGCGCAGGCTCCGCAGGGTGACGCGCAAGGAACTCGGCCGCTGACGGGACCGGGGGCGCCGCCGGGAGGTGCGCGGAGGTGACTGCGGGGGCCCGTCCGGCCTCGGCGGCGCGCCCGTTCCACGAGGTGCGCCTGGCCCTCGCGGCAGCGCCGGGCGTGTGCCTGGAGCCTCGTGCCGAGCGCGGCCACCAGCGCTCAGCACCGGCCTTACGGCCGTCGTGGAGCACGCCGGCGGCTGGGTGCCGCAGTCCCGGCCCCGAGATCGCCGTATGTAGTCCCGAGACCGGTGGTGTCGGCCCCGCGACCCCCGGGCCATTCGGTCGTCGTCCGGTCTCGGCCGGCGGCAGGATCGTCCGCCGGCCCCGGATGGCGGGCTTGCCGCCGCTTGTTGCCCCTCGAACGGTGACCGTGTGCGTGTCCGGCGACAGACGGCAGGCCGTAGGGAGGCCCGGCATTGCGCTGTGGGTCACAGGGGCGCCCCGCCTCGCGTGCCGGCCCCGGCCCCGTCCGGCCTCAGATGGGCCGTACGGCCATCTTGTCGAGTGCTTCCAACAGGCCTGGCAGCTCGGGGCCCCGGCCCACCGGCAGGATCTCGCCTGGCTCGTCGTCGAGCAGGACGAAGGCGATGTCGTCGGTGCGGGCCACGATCGACCAGCCGGGGCCGTCGGCGCGCAGCGTACGGGCATCACCGGGGGCGAACGACGAGCGCACCCGGCCGAGCGGCGGCGGTGAGTCGACGTAGCCGCGCGCCTCCGCGAGCACCCGCCTGATCCCCCGGTGGCCGCTCTGCGGCACGCCATGCCCGCCCTCCGGCGACGACTGCTCGGCCTTCTCCGGCTCGCCCGGCGTCGTCCGTCCGCCCGGTACGGAGAATTCCTCGTCGTTGATCTGCTCCCGCCATGCCGCCCACTGCAGGGCTATCTCGTCGGCGCCCAGGCGGCGCTGGGCCGGTCCCCAGACGCTGGTGTCCGGCGGGCTCAGCGCAGGCCGGTCCGCCACCTCGGGATCGGGGTCGTGCGGGGCGGGGACACCCGGAGCCGCGACGGCGACGGCCAGCGGCCAGCCCGGCAGGGCGGCCACGACCGCGCGCTCGTCCGGGGACAGCTCGTACTCCATGCCGCAGTCCCAGGCCGCGATCGCCACGGCGACCAGCGAGACGTCGTCGATCACGACCGTCCAGCGCGCACCGTCGCCGTCCTGGCCCAGCACCAGGCCGTACCCGTCGGCGAGCGGCGCGAGTCCCAGCGCCGCGCACGCCTCCGGGTAGTCGTCGCCCAGAACGCTCGGAAACTGCGCCGGCGTCAACAGCACCGCCGTCAGAACGTACAGCGCATCGTCCGCGGCGGCGACGGCCTCATCGTCGGCTACGGCCATCCCTGCCTCCCAGTGGTTCGTCCATCGGCGCGCACCCTAGTGCGAGCGGAAGCCGCTTGTCACGACTCCTCACACCACGCGGAGCTGCAGGTTTCCGCCTGGACGGGGGCGAAACGACCACTGCGGACGGGGAGCTTCCGTTCAGCCCGTGGGCAGCCCGAGGAGATCACGGGCCACCGCCGCGGGCGACTCGTCGCGATCCCGGGCCAGCGCGACGACGGCCCGGCAGGCGAGTTCGCTCACTCCGAACGACAGCGCCTCCGGCGATACCCAGGCCGCAGCCTCCTCGATCCGGTCCTGATCGTCCTCCGCACGCGCCACGACATAAGTGGCCGCCGCTTCGAACAAGTTGTGCGCACGTCTCTCCCGGGTGTCCGCCGGCTGCGCGTGCGTGGAGGTGCGGAGTCTGGCGGTGTACTTGCGTATCTGACCGAACACGCGGACCACCCTCCCCCCGAACGGGGACGTCGTCGATCGTTCATCTGCTCTCCTCCAACGTAGAGTTGGACTTTCCGCGGCAGAAGGGGGACGACGTGGTGAAGCGCTTCGAGCGGCTCGGACAGATCCGCCGGCTGGACCCGGTGGCGGACGCCCTGGAGATCTACCGGCTCAGCGTGGCGTTCGAGTTCCCCTGGGACTACACGCGCGCCTTGGAGCTGGCCCTGTATCGCACGTACGCGGTGCCGAGCATCGGGCGGCTGCTCGCGCGGACGGCGGAGCTGACCGAGCGCACGCAGAAGCGGTACGACGACACCGCCCTGCTCCTCGACACCGTGGTCGAGCACGGCTTCGCCTCCGAGGAGGGCCGTACCGCGATCCGCCGCATCAACCGGATGCACCGCAGTTACGACATCAGCGACGACGACATGCGGTATGTGCTGAGCACCTTCGTCGTGATGCCGAGGCGCTGGATCGACGCCTACGGCTGGCGGCGGCTGTCGCGACACGAGATCGTCGCCGCGACCGAGTACTACCGCACTCTCGGTCGGCAGATGGGAATTCCTGGCATCCCGGAGACGTACGAGGAGTTCGAGGCGCTTCTCGACGCGTACGAGGAGGAGCACTTCGGCTGGGACGAGCAGTCCCGGCAGGTATCGGACGCCACACTCGACCTGATGGCGTCCTGGTATCCGCGCCCTCTGGCGCCGTTGCTGCGCACCGCGACGCTCGCCTTGCTCGACGAGCCGCTGCTGCGCGCCTTCCGTTACACCCCGCCCGGCGCGGCCGCCTCGGCGTTCGTGCGTCGGGCCGTTCGCGCGCGTGGCCGGCTTGTCCGGCTGCTGCCGCCGCGCCGTGCCCCGCACTTCGCACGGCAGAACCGGGAGATCAAGGGCTATCCGGACGGCTACCGGGTGGCGGAGCTGGGTACCCGCCCGGTTCCCGGACTGCGGGGCTGCCCGGTTCGGCACCAGGACACCTCAGCGGCCGACGCCGTCGAGTGAGGCGAGGGTGTCGCGCAGCCAGGCCAGTTCGGCCCGGCTCGTGGCACGCGCGATGTGAGGACACCGCGCCGGAACGGGTCGTCCGGTTCCTCCGCGCCCAGCGGCCGGTCATCGTCGTGGAAGAAGCTCGCCGGCTCCTCCGGAAAGACGGGCCGGCGGCGCAGTACGGCCGCCTGGGCGGGCGGGTAGCACGCGCGTGTGCTGGAGACCGTCGGTCCGCTGTGTACGGTCACCACGCGGCTGGCCGATCCGCGCCCTGCACCGCAGTGCCGTCGGCCTGTGCCGGGGCTCGGACCCCGTGATGCGCACGATCCTGGAGAAGCTGCCCGTCGAGCGGGTCTACCTCCAGGGTGAGGAGAGCGGCGAACCGGCGGGCCGGGAGAGCCTGGAAGCCGCCGGGGTGCGCGTCGTGACCGTGCCGGGCGCCGGGCACAACGTCATGTTCGACAACCTGGACGCCTTCGCGGCGGCCGTGGCCGGAGCGGACTGACCCGCCCGGCTCTCAGTGAATACGGCGTTCAGTTGTCGCGTCCGCGTACCGCGAGCGCGAGGAAACGGGCGTCCTCGTCGACGTAGGACGTCATGTTCCACCCCGAACGGGTCAGCAATGGACGGAGGTTTGTCTCGGCGCGCAGGTCGTCGGGTGTGACCTGCCGACCCTGGCGCGCCGCCAGTGCCGCGCGGCCGATGGGATGGAACAACGCCAGCGTGCCGCCGGGCCGCACCACCCGGACAAGCTCCCGCAGGTTCTCCTCCGGGCGCGGCAGATGGGCGATCAGTCCGGCCGCGAACACCGCGTCCAGTGACCCGGACCGCAGCGGCAGCGCGGCGACGTCCGCCAGCAGCAGGTGCCCGTTCCGGCCGCGGCCCGCCCGAACGGCCGCCTGCAGCATCGCCGGCGTCAGATCGGCGCCCAGCACCACCCCGGACGCCCCCACGGCGGCCCGCAACGGCGGCAGGGCGCGCCCCGTTCCGCAGCCCGCGTCCAGCACGCTGTCGCCCGGCCGCAGCCCGAGATCGGCGACGGCCGCCGCGTAGGCGGGACCGTCGTCGGGGAACCGGCTGTCCCAGTCGGCCGCACGGGCGGTGAAGAACTCCTGGACGTGTGTGTGGTCGTCGCTCATGTTCCGCATAATTCCTCACCGTCGCGGGGGATACATAGGTGCACATGTTCGGGCCGGACCCGATCGTTCCGTCGCATCCAGGTGTCATATTCCAACACCTTTCGAAATGCGCCCCCTTTGTGCGCCCGTGCCCCCCTAGCGTCCCTTGGCCATGGGACACCTGGACCACGCCGCCTTCGGCTGGCTGACCCCCGTGCTGTCGTACCTCATGGCCTGCGTGGGCGCCGCGCTCGGACTGCGCTGCACCGTCCGCGCGCTCGCCACCACCGGCCGCTCGCGCCGCAACTGGCTCGTCACTGCGGCCTCCGCCATCGGGACCGGCATCTGGACCATGCACTTCGTGGCCATGCTCGGCTTCCGCGTCAGCGGCACCGACATCCGCTACAACGTACCGCTGACCATCCTCAGCCTCCTCGTCGCCATGGTCGTCGTCTGTGCCGGCGTCTTCGCCGTCGGCTACAGCCGCGACCGCACCCGGGCGCTCCTCCTCGGCGGCCTCACCACCGGGGTGGGCGTCGCGAGCATGCACTACCTGGGCATGGCGGCGGTCCGGCTGCACGGCGACATCCGGTACGACCCCGTACTCGTCGGAGTGTCGGTGCTGATCGCCGTCGTGGCGGCGACCGCGGCCCTGTGGGCCGGGCTCAACATCAAGTCGCCCCTCGCGGTCACCGTCGCCTCCCTCGTCATGGGAGCGGCCGTCAGCAGCATGCACTACACCGGGATGTTCGCCGTGAGCGTGCGGGTGAACCCCTCCGGCGAGACCCTGCCCGGGGCCACGGCGATGCAGTTCATCTTCCCCCTCGCCGTCGGCCTCGGGTCCTACCTGTTCATCACCTCGGCCTTCGTCGCCCTCTCGCCCACGGCCGACGAGCGAGAGGCATCCGTCTCCGCCCAGCGGCCCGTCGAGAGCATCGCCCGCTAGCGGGAGCACGGCCCGAGCGCCCCGACCCACGTCCCGAACGAGGAGGCCATGCGCCCACCCCGTACCACCACCAAAGCCGGCACTCCCGCGCATCCGCCGCGCGGCCGTCGCGCACACGCCGGACCGCCCGCCGCCGAGGCTGCCGACCGCCCGTTCGGCACCCCACCGGCCAAGGCACGCGCGCGTGGCAACCGCCGGCACCTGCGCCCCCGCACCGTGCGCGCCAAGGTGGTCAGCCTGCTGATGGTGCCTGTCGTCTCCCTGCTCGCCCTGTGGGCGTACGCCACCGTCACCACCGCCCAGGACGTGGCCCGGCTGCGGCAGTCCCAGCGGGTCGACGCCGAACTGCGCACCCCGGTGGCCGCGGCCGTCACCGCCCTGCAGGCCGAGCGCACCGCAGCCGTGCGCTACGCCACCGCGCCGGGCGCGGGCGACGACACCGACCTGCGAAGCCTGGCCGCCCGTACCGACGGAGCCGTGGCCGAGCTGCGGCTCGGCGGCCACAACACCGTCGCCGACAGCGAGGAACTGCCCGCCGGTGTCTCCGGTCGCCTCTACGCCTTCGTCACCGGGGTCGAACGCCTGCGCGCCCTGCGCACGGCCGTACTCGACCGCAAAGCCGGCTGGGACAGGGCGTACGCGCAGTACACGAAGACCATCGGCGCGGCCCTCGCCGTGGACGGCGCCCTCACCGGCATCCAGCGGGCTGACGTCGGCTCCGACGCGCGCGTGCTGCTCGAATTCAGCCGGGCCGCCGAGGCGCTCGCCCAGGAGGACACCCTGCTCGGCAGCGCGCGGACCGCCGCGCAGCTGCAGGGCGAACGGCTACGGCTGTTCGGTGCCGCCGTCGCGGCGCGCCGTACCCTCACCGAGGTCGCGGTCGCCGACCTGCCGGTCGCCCAGCGCGCCGCCTGGCAGGGCCTGGCCGACAGCGGCGCCTACACCGCCCTCGGTGCCGCCGAGGACCAGATCATTGCCGCCGGGCCCGGCAGCAAGCCGGCCGACGCGGCACCGCAGGCCGCCTGGAACGCAGCCCATGCGCGTGTGCAGGACGGAATGCAAGGCATCGCGGCGGACACGGGCCGGGCCGTCGCGGGCCGCGCCGATCCGTTCACGCGCGGCCTGCTCAGCCCCGCGGGCGCTGCCGTGCTCCTCGGCCTGGCCGCCGTCGCCGCCTCGCTCGTCATCTCCGTCAGCATCGGACGCGGTCTCGTCGTCGAACTCGTGAGCCTGCGCAACGACGCCCTGGAGATCGCGCGCCGCAAACTCCCCGAAGCGATGCGCAGACTGCGTGCCGGAGAGGAGATCGACATCCAGGCGGAGGCGCCCGCCGGACCACCCGCCGAGGACGAGACGGGTCAGGTCTCCGAAGCCCTGACCACCGTCCACCGCGCCGCGTTGCACGCCGCCGTGGAACGCGCCGAACTCGCCAGCGGCATCTCCGGCGTCTTCGTCAACCTGGCCCGCCGCAGCCAGGTGCTGGTCCACCGCCAGCTCAGCCTCCTGGACAGCATGGAGCGCCGCTCGGAGGATCCCAACGAGCTCAGCGACCTGTTCCGCCTCGACCACCTCACCACGCGCATGCGGCGGCACGCCGAGAGCCTGATCATCCTCTCCGGCGCCGCACCCGGCCGGGCCTGGCGCATGCCGGTGTCCCTGACCAACGTCGTACGGGCCGCCGTTTCCGAGATCGAGGACTACGCGCGCGTGGAGGTGCGTCAGCTCCCCGAAGCCCATGTCATCGGCGCCGCCGTCGCCGACCTCACCCACCTGCTCGCCGAACTCGTCGAGAACGCCGCCCAGTTCTCCCCGCCCCACACGCGCGTGCGCGTCAACGGCGAGCCCGTCGGCAACGGCTACGCCCTGGAGATCGAGGACCGGGGACTCGGCATGGGCGCCGAGACCCTCGCGGAGGCCAATCGCCGCATCGAACAGTCCGAGGCGCTGGACCTGTTCGACAGCGACCGGCTCGGACTCTTCGTGGTCAGCCGGCTCGCCTCCCGGCACGACGTCAAGGTGCATCTGCGGACCTCCCCCTACGGAGGCACCACGGCGGTCGTCCTGGTGCCCACCGCCCTGCTGAACACCGGGGCGACGGAACGTTCATCCCATCAAGGTGAGCAGTCCCGTCAGGATCCGGATCGCGAGTACGCGCGCGTGCCGGGCGCAAGTCCACGTCAAGAGGCCGTCGCCACACGGTCGGACCGGCCCGCCCTCGTGGCCACCGCTCCCGGCCCCCACGGCGTGGTCGACGAGCCACGCCCGCACGGCACCGGCGACGAAACCCCACCCCCCGGAGTCACCGCCTTGAGGCTGCACCGACCGCCGGACGACTCCGAGAGCTCGGACAACCTCCCACGCCGCGTGCGCCAGGCGAGCCTCGCCCCTCAGCTCCGGCAGCAGCGTCCCGATGAGCCGGCGCAGGAGACCGCACGGCACAGCGACGAACGGCGCACCCCCGAACTGGTACGGGACCGCATGGCCGCCTACCGCGCCGGCTGGGCTCGCGGCGGCGGCAGACAGCCCGGGCGCGGCGCCGCCCCGGAACCCGAAACGGGCAGTGACCTCAGCGAAGGAGACCCGGCATGATCCAGGACCCGAACACGAGGGCCGGCCAGCGCTCCGGCGAACTGGACTGGTTGCTCGACGACCTGGTGATGCGCGTGCGCGAGGTACGGCACGCCGTCGTGCTCTCCAACGACGGACTGGCCGTCGGCGCCTCCACCGGCCTCGCGCGCGAGGACGCCGAACACCTCGCCGCCGTAGCCTCCGGCTTCAACAGCCTCGCCAAGGGGGCGGGACGGCACTTCGGAGCGGGCGGCGTGCGGCAGACCATGGTCGAGATGGACGACGCGTTCCTCTTCGTGGCCGCCGCCGGCGACGGTTCCTGCCTCGCCGTGCTCACCGCCGTCACCGCCGACATCGGATTGGTCGCCTACGAGATGGCGCGCCTGGTCAAACGGGTCGGCGAGCACCTGTACACGCCGCCGCGCGTCACCGCGCAGCCGCCCGCAGCCGGATGACCCGGGACGGGCGGCACAGATGACCGAGAACGACAGCGCCGGTCCGTGGGAGCCGGGCAGCCAGTGGTACGACGGCGAGGCCGGACCACTCGTGCGCCCGTACGCGATGACGGGCGGGCGCACCCAGCCGGGTCCCACCGCGGTGCGCTTCGACCTGATCGCCCTCGTCACCCTCGACCCCGCGGCACCGGCGCTCGAGGACGCCGCGCTCGGCCCCGAACACCGCACGCTGATCGAGCTCTGCCGCACGGAGACACAGTCCGTCGCCGAACTCGCGGCGGACGCCGACCTTCCCGTCGGCGTCGTCAGAGTGCTCCTCGGCGACCTGCTGGAACTCGGCTGCGTGGTCGTCAGCCGTCCCGTGCCGCCGGCCCACCTGCCCGACGAGCGGATCCTGCGCGAGGTCATCGAGGGATTGCGAGCCCTGTAGATGAACGTTCCGAAGCCGCGGTTCGCCGTGCAGCATCCCGATCCGTACGCGTTTCGCCTCCGACCGGACGCGAGTCAGTCACATCAGGTGCGTTTCGGTCCAACAGCCCGGAGGTGCGGCTCCGTTGTCATGATGCTGCCTTCGCGCCCGCAGCAGACGGACGCCGACCGCAGCCGGCCCTCCCGAGAGAAGTGATCATGGTCACCGAGCACTCCGAAGCCGTCAGCGACACCGCCGCCCTGGCGCTGAAGATACTGGTCGCCGGCGGGTTCGGCGTCGGCAAGACGACCCTGGTCGGGGCCGTCAGCGAGATCCGGCCGCTGCGCACCGAGGAACTCCTCAGCGAGGCAGGGCAGCTGGTGGACGACACCGACGGCGTGGACCAGAAGGTCACCACCACCGTCGCCATGGACTTCGGCCGCATCACCATCCGCTCCGGTCTGTCCCTCTACCTCTTCGGCACACCGGGACAGGACCGCTTCTGGTTCCTCTGGGACGAACTGTCCCAGGGCGCTCTCGGCGCCGTCGTCCTCGCGGACACACGGCGCCTGGAGGACTGCTTCCCCGCGGTCGACTACTTCGAGCACCGGCGCATCCCGTTCGTGGTGGCCGTCAACTGCTTTGCGGGCGCCCGCGCCTACGGTGCACACGACGTCTCACGTGCCCTCGACCTCGACCGCGGCACTCCCGTGGTGCTGTGCGACGCACGTGACCGGGACTCCGGCAAGGAGGTGCTGATCCGGCTCGTCGAGTACGCCGGACGGATGCACACCGCCCGGCTCCTGGACTCGGTCGGTTGAGCCCGCCGCTCAGGCCGCCAGATCCTTCACGGCCACCACCTGGTCGACCGGCACCCGGACCAGCAACTCACCCGGAACGCCGTTGCGGGCGCCGTAGTCCTCGGCGCGGTCCTCGCCCATGTACCGGGCGGCGATCCGGGTGGCCCAATGACGCACCTCCTCCAGGTTCTCCGACAGCTGTGCGCGGCCGTTCAGCACCACGAAGTGGAACGGCGGCCGATCGTCGTCCACACACAGGGCGACCCGCCCGTCCCGGGCGAGATTGCGCCCCTTCACCGTGTCCCTGCCCGTGTTGAAGACCAGTTCGTCCCCGTCCAGCAGGAACCAGATCGGGGCCACATGAGGGCTCCCATCGGCGCGAACGGTGGACAGCTTGCCGGTCCGGGTGCCGTGCGAGACGAACGCCCGCCATTCCTCGTCGGTCATCTTCTGTGCCATGCGTCCATCCTGCTTGCCCGGACGCCGGAGGTGGGGAAGGCTGGCGGGGAGTTCCTCCAGCCAGGGGGAGACATCACACGGGGAGACGGAGATGGCGCAGAACCAGGGACTCGACTGGCTCCTGGACGATCTGACCGAGCGAGTGGACCACGTGCGGCACGCGCTGGTCCTGTCGAACGACGGGTTGGTCACGGGCGCGAGCACGGGCCTACGCCGTGAGGACGCCGAGCATCTGGCCGCCGTGGCATCCGGGTTGCACAGCCTCGCCAAGGGATCGGGCCGCCACTTCGGCGCCGGCAGGGTACGCCAGACGATGATCGAGTACGACGACGCGGTGCTGTTCGTGACCGCCGCCGGCACCGGCAGCTGCCTGTGCGTGCTCAGCGGCGCGGAGGCAGACATCGGCCAGATCGCCTACGAGATGACCCTGCTCGTCAATCGAGTCGGCGAGCATCTCGGCGTCGACGCCAGGCAACCGGAGCGCACCCCCACCGCAGACGCCTGACCTGCGAGTTCTGCTCCCGTGGCGGAGTTATCCACAGGGCTGCCACGTCCTGCGCCGAATTGGCTACGGTGGGTGCACGGCGAACGCACAGGGCGTGAGCCAACGACTCCACGGGGGAGTACGACCATGTCGGCAAGCACCTTCAGTCCGTCCCGGCCCACGACCTGCACCCCGAGCCATGCCGCTCGGGAACTGGGCCTCAAGCGCGGCGAGTTCGACCTGGCCGTGCACCTCGGCCACATCCGGACCGTGCGGGACGAGGGCGGGGGAGACCGCAGGGTGGAGCGCACCGAGATCGACCGCCTTCGCGCACAGGAGGGCTACCCGGACGCTCTTCACGACCGCGTGCGGGTGGTCGGCACCACCGAGGGTGCCGCCCTCATGGAGATCCCGGCCGGGCGGTTCACCCGCCTCGCCCGCCTGGGCCTGCTCGTGCCGGCCAAGTGGTACCTCAACCGGTACCGAGCCGTGGTCTGGCTGTATCTGGCGGAAGACCTGCGGAACTTCACCTCGGACCCCAAGAACGCCCATCTGCTCAAGGGACGTACGCCCGAGAACCTGCGGGGCCAGCTGGAGGCCGGAGTGGACCTGCGTGCCCGCAACTGGCGGGGACGTCACCTCGGATTCCTGCTGCGGCAAGCGGACGATCCATGGGTTCGCGCCGGCGCCGTGGCAGCCTTCCTGCCGCCCGTCGAGATCGCGGACGTCGTCAAGGATCCCTACGAGCGTGCCTATGTGAACCGGTTCCGTCCTGCGCCACCCGGTCAGGGCACCCCGGGATCGCCTGCCGCGCACCTCGCCGAGCGGGTCACGACCGCGCAGGACGCGGACGAGATCGAGTGGCTGCGCAGCGAACTGGCCCATGTGCTCGAGGAGGCCCGCGCCCACTCACGGGCCCCGCGCCCGGCCGTCCGTCGCACCGCCCCGGCCGTGCGAGCTGTCGCACGGCCCATCCCGCCCATGACCCGGACGGTCACGCTACCCACGGAGGAGGCCGTACCGGCGCCGTCGGAGTCCGGGGAGCAGACGGCCGCGGCCTGGGCAGCCGCTCCGCCGCTGCGAGAGCCGGAGGGCGAGCCGGTGACGGTGGGATCCGGGCCGAGCGGTGGACGGCTGCCGGGGCAGCCCGACCCGAAGGACGAGCCCGTGGTCCGAGCGTTCGAGTGGCACGGCACGCCGATGGTGCGGGCGGCCGCACCGTCCTCGGCCCGCCGGGGACACCGCGGCGCCGAGCAGTCCCCGACGCGGACCAAGCGAGGCCTGCGCGCCTGGCTGCGGGGGAGAAGGTCCGGGCCCGCGCGGGTCTGAACCACACGGCCGCAAGCCCGGTCACCTGGGCTCGCTACAGGGACCTGAACAGGCCTTCCTGGACGACCGAGACGAGCAGACGCCCCTGCAGGTCGTAGATGCGCCCGCGGGCCAGACCCCGGCCGCCGGTGGCGATCGGCGACTCCTGGTCGTACAGGAACCACTCGTCCGCACGGAACGGCCGGTGGAACCACATGGCGTGATCCAGCGAGGCCATGTCGAAGTTCCGCGGCCCCCACAGCGGCTCGACGGGGATCCGGACCGCGTCCAGGAGGGTCATGTCACTGGCATAGGTCAGCGCGCACGTGTGCACCAGCGGGTCGTCGCCGAGCGGCCCGACCGCGCGCATCCACACGGCACTGCGCGGCTCGGCCCCCCTGATCTCCTCGGCGTTCCAGCGCAGCCGGTCGACGTAGCGGATGTCGAAGGGCTGGCGGCGCGCCATCCGCTCCAACTGCTCCGGCAGCGCGCCCAGATGCTTGCGGATCTCCTCGGAGACCGTCGGCAGCGACTCCGGGTCGGGCACCTCACGGGCCGGCGGCAGCTGGTGCTCGAACGGTCCTTCCTCAGGCTTGTGAAAGGAGGCGGTCAGATTGAAGATCGTGCGGCCCTGCTGCACGGCCGTGACCCGGCGCGTGGTGAACGACAGGCCATCGCGGACCCGCTCCACCTGGTACACGATGGGCACACCGGGGCGGCCCGGGCGCAGGAAGTACGCGTGCAGCGAGTGCACCGGGCGGTCGCCGTCCGTGGTGCGGCCGGCGGCGACCAGCGCCTGGCCCGCCACCTGGCCGCCGAAGACGCGCTGCAGCGACTCCTGCGGGCTTCGGCCACGGAAGATGTTGACCTCGATCTGCTCCAGGTCGAGCAGGTCGACCAGTCGCTCGGCCGGGTTCGTCGTCATCGGTGGGATTCTCCTGGGCTCACAACTGGTCGACAAGGGTTCACAGCTGACCGACATCGGTGACGTGCACGACCGCACGGCTCTCGGCGTCCGAGGCCGCGAGGTCGATCTCCGCACTGATGCCCCAGTCGTGATCGCCGTTCGGGTCGTCGAAGATCTGACGGACGCGCCAGAGGCCGTTCTCCGGCTCCTCGTTGATGACCAGCAGCTTGGGACCGCGGGAGTTGGGGCCGGTGCCGAGGTCGTCGTACTCGTCCCAGTACTTGTCCATCGCCTCGCCCCAGGCGTCGGCGTCCCACCCGGACTCGGCGTCCATCTCGCCGAGCTCCTCGACCTGGTCCAGGGCGGCCAGTTCCACGCGGCGGAACATGGCGTTGCGGACCAGGACCCGGAAGGCGCGCGCGTTGGCGGTGACCGGCTTCACCTCGTCGGCCTTCTCCTGAGCCTCCTCGGCGGTCATCTCCTCCGGGTTCGCGAGCTGCTCCCATTCGTCCAGCAGGCTGGAGTCCACCTGGCGGACCATCTCGCCGAGCCACTCGATCAGATCCTGCAGATCCTCGGACTTCAGGTCGTCGGGGATGGTGTGGTCGAGGGTCTTGTAGGCGCTGGCGAGGTAGCGCAGCACGATGCCCTCGGTGCGGGCCAGCTCGTAGAAGGACACCAACTCGGTGAAGGACAGCGCCCGTTCGTACATGTCCCGGATGACCGACTTCGGCGACAGCGGGTGGTCGCCGACCCAGGGGTGGCTCTTGCGGTAGGTGTTGTACGCGTGGAAGAGGAGCTCCTCCAGCGGCTTCGGGTAGGTGATGTCCTGGAGGCGTTCCATGCGCTCCTCGTACTCGACGCCGTCCGCCTTCATCGCGGCGACGGCCTCGCCCCGCACCTTGTTCTGCTGGGCGACGAGGATCTGCCGCGGGTCGTCCAGGGTGGACTCGACGACGGAGACCATGTCGAGGGCGTAGGACGGCGACTCCGGGTCGAGGAGTTCGAACGCGGCGAGCGCGAACGTGGACAGCGGTTGGTTGAGCGCGAAGTCCTGCTGCAGGTCGACGGTGAGCCGGACGATACGGCCCTCGGCGTCGGGCTTGTCGAGCTTCTCCACGATCCCGCCGTCGAGCAGCGACCGGTAGATCGCGATCGCCCGGCGGATGTGCCGGAGCTGCTGCCTGCGCGGCTCGTGGTTGTCCTCCAGGAGGTGGCGCATCGCCTCGAACGCGTTGCCCGGGCGGGCGATCACCGACAGCAGCATCGTGTGCGTCACCCGGAAACGCGAGGTCAGCGGCTCCGGTTCCGACTCGATCAGCTTCTGGAAGGTGTTGTCCGTCCAGGCGACAAAACCCTCCGGCGCTTTCTTGCGCACCACCTTGCGCCGCTTCTTCGGGTCGTCGCCCGCCTTCGCCAGCGCCTTCTCGTTCTCGATGACGTGCTCCGGCGCCTGCGCCACGACGAGCCCCGCCGTGTCGAAACCGGCCCGGCCGGCCCGGCCCGCGATCTGGTGGAACTCCCGGGCCCGCAGTGTGCGTACGCGGCTGCCGTCGTACTTGGTGAGGGCGGTGAACAGCACCGTGCGGATGGGCACGTTGACGCCGACTCCGAGCGTGTCCGTGCCGCAGATGACCTTCAGCAGACCGGCCTGGGCGAGCTTCTCCACCAGGCGCCGGTACTTGGGCAGCATGCCGGCGTGGTGGACGCCGATGCCGTGCCGGACGTAACGGGAGAGGTTGCGGCCGAACTTGGTGGTGAAGCGGAAGTTGCCGATCAGCTCGGCGATCTGGTCCTTCTCCTCACGCGAGCACATGTTGATGCTCATCAGCGCCTGCGCCCGCTCCACGGCCTGCGCCTGCGTGAAGTGCACGATGTACACCGGAGCCTGCCTGGACTCCAGCAGGTCGGTGAGGGTCTCGGTGAGCGGGGTGAGCTGGTACTCGTAGGAGAGCGGCACCGGGCGGGTGGCCGAGCGGACCACCGACGTGGGGCGGCCGGTGCGGCGGGCGAGATCCTTCTCGAAGAAGGACACATCGCCCAAAGTGGCCGACATCAGGATGAACTGGGCCTGGGGAAGCTCCAGCAGCGGGATCTGCCAGGCCCAGCCACGGTCCCCCTCGGCGTAGAAGTGGAACTCGTCCATGACGACCTGGCCGACATCCGCGTCCTTGCCGTCGCGCAGCGCGATCGACGCCAGCACCTCGGCGGTGCAGCAGATCACGGGCGCGTCGGCGTTCACGGAGGCATCGCCGGTGAGCATGCCGACGTTCTCGGTGCCGAACAGTTTGCACAGCTCGAAGAACTTCTCCGACACCAGCGCCTTGATCGGGGCGGTGTAGAAGGTGACCTCGTCCCGAGCCAGCGCGGCGAAGTGCGCGCCCGCGGCGATCATGCTCTTTCCGGAGCCGGTGGGCGTCGAGACGATCACGTTCGCCCCGGAGACCACCTCGATCAGCGCCTCCTCCTGATGGGGGTAGAGGGTGAGGCCGCGCTCTTGCGCCCACGACTCGAAGGCTTCGTACAGGGCATCGGGGTCGGCGGTCGGCGGCAGCTGATCGATGAGGGTCACGCACCCATCTTGCCTGGCCTTGCCCTCGAGGGGGGAATCGGCTGCGGGCAGGAAGATCACGGCCGCTACGCTGTGTCGCCGACGGAATGTCAGCGCACCAGGTCAACTGGACAGCGGCACACGAGGAATGGGGCGGGAAGCGGCCATGATGGGACCAGCACACTCACTGTCGGGGGCCGCGGCCTGGCTCGGGGTCGGAGCCGCCGCCGCGGCGGCGGGGCATCCGATGCCCTGGCCGGTGCTCCTCGTGGGGGCTCTGATCTGTGCCGGTGCCGCGCTCGCCCCGGACCTCGACCACAAGGCGGCGACCATCTCGCGCTCCTTCGGTCCGATCTCCCACTGGATCTGCGAGATCGTGGACAAGCTGTCGTACGCCGTCTACAAGGCGACCCGGATGAAGGGCGACCCGCGCCGCAACGGAGGTCACCGCACGCTGACGCACACCTGGCTGTGGGCGGTCCTGCTCGGTGCCGGCTGCTCGGCGGCGGCGATCGCGGGGGGCCGATGGGCCGTGCTGGCGATCCTGTTCGTGCACATGGTGCTGGCGATCGAGGGCCTGTTGTGGCGGGCGGCGCGCGGCTCCAGCAGCGATGTCCTGGTCTGGCTGCTGGCGGCGACGACCGCGTGGATTCTCGCGGGCGTCCTGGACAAGCCGGGCAACGGCTCCGACTGGCTGTTCACGGCGCCGGGCCAGCAGTACCTGTGGCTGGGGCTGCCGATCGTGCTCGGCGCGCTGGTGCACGACATCGGCGACGCGCTGACGGTCTCCGGCTGCCCGATCCTGTGGCCGATCCCCCTGGGCCGCAAGCGCTGGTACCCGGTGGGGCCGCCGAAGGTGATGCGGTTCCGGGCCGGGAGCTGGGTGGAGCTGAAGGTGCTGATGCCCGTGTTCATGCTCCTCGGCGGCGTGGGTTGCGCGGCGGCCCTCAACGTCATCTGAGGCGCCCCTCGCATCTGCGGTGCCCCCCGGATCTGAGCCACCCTCCGCGTCCGAGGCGCCCCTCGCATCTGACGCCCCCGGCACCTGGCCCGAGGCGCCCCCGGGGATCAGGTCGCCTCGTCGGTCCCCGCCCCGCCGTACCGGCGCTCGAAGCGGGCGATACGGCCCTCGGTGTCGACCGTGCGGGCCTTGCCCGTGTAGAAGGGGTGGCTCTCCGAGGAGATCTCCACATCGATCACCGGGTAGGTCTGGCCGTCGTCCCACTCGATGGTCTGCTCACTCCGCGCCGTCGAGCGGGTCAGGAACGCGTAGCCTGCGGCGCGGTCGCGGAACACCACGGCGTGGTACTCGGGGTGCTTGTCCTGCTGCATGGCGGCTCCTCGGGCGGGGCGGTCGGGCAGGGCGTGGGCGGGCCGGCCGGGGCCCGAGGGTCAGCCGGACAGGGACTCCTCGTCGACGATGTGCATCGCGGCCTCCTCGGCGGAGGCGGCGGCGCCGTCGATGCCGACGTCCGTGGCGACGAGGGCCGCCTCCTCGTCCTCGTGCGCCCCCTCGTCCGGGGCCACAAGCCGGCCGGAGCGGAGGTTGCCGACCTCGTTGTCGAGGGGTTCCCCGTCGGTGTCGCGGTCACCGATGTCGTCGCCGTCCCGGGCGACGAGGTCGGGCTGCTCCTCGGCGAGGCGCTGGTCCAGGGTCTCACCCGCCTGGCGTTCGGCCGCCGTCACCCCGGTGTGCTCCACAGCCCAGGGGCGCTCGGGAGGGGACCAGCCACGGTCGAGCGGGTCCGCGACGCCGTCGAAGTCCAGTGTGTCCTCGACGTCGAGCACCCCCGAGTCCTCCCGGATCTCCGAGGAATCGGGCTGGTAGACGTCGTCCCCCCAGCCGTCGGCGCTGTCCACGAGTACCTCCAGGTGGTGAGGACGGCCATGTGCCACCGCAACGGGCGGCGGGCCGCCGGCACGCCTGGCACGAGGCGCACACGCCGCGAACCGGGTGGTTCCGGGGTGTTCCCCGCACCGGTGCCGTTCTCCAGACTTCCACCCCTGCTCGGGACCGCGCAACGGCACGGGCACCGGTCAGTGCCCGCGCCCGGGCACCGGCACCGGTCACAGCCCACCGCGCGCCCGCGCGCCATGCCCCGACTGCCTGAGATGCCGGGCGGCGCGACTGCGCACCGGCCCGCCGTCACCTGGCTCGGTCGAGCGCCGGCAGGCCCTACTGGCCGCCCGTGTGCCATGGCCTGGCTGTCCGAAGCATGGGGAGGCAGGGGTGCGCACCCACCCGCCGCGACCCTGCTCGGTCGAGCGCCGGCGCCGACCCCCACGGTGACCCGGCGGGGCTCGGCGCCGGCCCCAGCCACGCGCCCGCATGTGGCGTTCGGGCCGTCCCGGGAAGCGGCGGCCGGGGCCACGCCACCTGGCGGCGCGGCCCCGGTCACCGTGGGCAGCGCCGCCGCGATCGGGGGGACCGGCCTTGCCCGCGGGCACTGCGTCGCGGTACCGGTCGCTCGCGCGCTCGCCGGGTCCTCAGCCGTGCCAGGACCGCCACAGGGCCGCGTATGCGCCGTCCGCCGCGACCAGCTCGTCATGGCTGCCGAGCTCGCTGATGCGACCCTCCTCCACGACGGCGATCACGTCCGCGTCATGGGCGGTGTGCAGACGGTGGGCGATGGCGACCACGGTGCGGCCGTCCAGGACCCGGGCCAGGGATCGTTCCAGATGCCGGGCCGCGCGCGGGTCCAGCAGCGAGGTCGCCTCGTCCAGGACCAGCGTGTGCGGATCGGCGAGCACGAGCCGGGCCAGCGCGATCTGCTGGGCCTGTGCCGGGGTCAGCGCAAGACCGCCGGAGCCCACCTCGGTGTCCAGGCCGTCGTCCAGGACCCGCGCCCAGCCGTCCGCGTCGACCGCCCCCAGCGCCGCCCACAGCTCGGCATCCGTGGCATCGGTGCGGGCCAGCAGCAGATTGTCGCGCAGGGAGCCGACGAAGACGTGGTGTTCCTGGTTGACCAGGGCGACGTGCGAGCGGACGCGTTCCGCCGGCATCCGGGACAGCTCGGCGCCGCCGAGGGTGATCCGGCCGTCGCGGGGTGCGTAGATCCCGGCGAGCAGCCTGCCCAGGGTGGACTTGCCCGCGCCCGAGGGGCCGACCAGGGCCAGCCGGGTGCCCGGGGCGACCTCGAGGGACACCTTGCGCAGCACGTCGACGCCCTCGCGGTAACCGAAGTGCACCTGGTCGGCCAGCACGTCTCGCCCGTCCGGCGCCAGCGAGGCGTCCCCGGCGTCCGGCTCGATGTCCCGTACGCCGACCAGGCGGGCCAGCGACACCTGGGCGACCTGTACCTCGTCGTACCAGCGCAGGATCAGGTTCACCGGGTCGACGAGCATCTGTGCGATGAGGGCGCCGGTGGTCAGCTGCCCGACCCCGATCCAGCCACCCAGCACGAACGCCCCGCCGGCCATCAGCACCGAGCCGAGGACGATGACGTGGACTGCGTTGATGACCGGGAAGAGCACGGACCGCAGCCACAGCGTGTACCGCTCCCAGGCGGTCCACTCCTTGATCCGCCGCTCCGACAGGGCGACGCGGCGGGCGCCGAGCCGGTGCGCCTCGATGGTGTGGCCCGCGTCCACCGTCTCGGCGAGCGCGGCGGCGACGGCCGCGTACCCGGCGGCCTCGGAGCGGTAGCTGGAGGGCGCCCGTTTGAAGTACCAGCGGCACCCGGCCACCAGCACAGGCACGGCGAGCAGTACGGCGGCCGCGAGGGGCGGGGCCGTCACGACGAGACCGCCGAGCAGCAGCAGGGCCCACACGGCACCGATCGCCAGTTGCGGCACGGCCTCGCGCATCGCGTTGGCCAGGCGGTCGATGTCGGTGGTGATGCGCGAGAGCAGATCGCCCGTCCCCGCCCGTTCCAGCACTCCCGGCGGCAGCCCGACCGAGCGGACGAGGAAGTCCTCGCGCAGATCGGCCAGCATCCGCTCGCCGAGCATCGCGCCGCGCAGCCGCACCTGTCGCGTGAACACGGCCTGCACGGCCAGCGCGAGCACGAACAACCCGGCGGTCGGGCCGAGATCAAGCTCCCGCGACCGGTCGGACACCCGCTCGACCAGGCCACCGAGCAGGTAGGGACCCACCATGGAGGCGATCACGGCCACCGTGTTGACGCCGATGAGCAGCAGGAACGCCCGGCGGTGCCGGCGGAACAGCTCCACGGCATAGGCGCGCACGGTCGCGGTCGCGCCGACGGGCAGGGTGGTGGCGGTCGTGGGGGCCGCCGGGTCGTACACCGGCGGCGCTACGCCGATCATGCGCTCTCCTCCATCTCTTCCGGCTCCTGGCGGGCGCCCACCAGGGCGCCCTCGTCGGCCGCGGCCAGTTCGTCGTGCGTCTCCCGCGTGACCACGGCCCGGTATCGCGGCTCGCCGTCGACCAGTTCGCGGTGCACACCGACCGCCACGACCTCGCCCTCGTGGACCAATGCGACCCGGTCCGCGCGGTCGAGCAGCAGCGGCGAGGAGGTGAACACCACGGTCGTACGGCCCGAGCGCAGCCGGCGCAGTCCGTCGGCGATCCGCGCCTCGGTGTGCGAGTCGACCGCGGAGGTCGGCTCGTCCAGTACCAGTACCTCCGGGTCGGTGATCAGCGACCGGGCCAGCGCGAGCCGCTGGCGCTGGCCGCCGGACAGGGACCGCCCGCGCTCGGTGATGCGGGCGTCCATCGGGTCGGCGACGTCCAGGGATCCCTGGACGAGCGCGTCCAGGACGTCCTCGCACTGCGCCGCGGCCAGCGCGTCCGCGGCCCGTACGGCTCCCGAGGCGGGCACGTCGAGCAACTCGCGCAGCGTGCCGGAGAGCAGCACAGGGTCTTTGTCCTGGACGAGCACGGCGGTGCGCGCGCTGTCCAGGGGGAGGTCGTCCAGTGCGAGCCCGCCGAGCAGCACCGAGCGGCCTGGCTCGGCCGGGTGGCCGCCCAGTCGTTCCGCGAGCCTGCCCGCCGCGTCCGGGTCTCCGCAGACCACTGCGGTGAGAAGGCCGGCGGGAGCGAGCAGACCGGTGCCGGGGTCGTGCAGGTCGCCGCCCGGCACGCCCGCCTCGAGGGTGCCCTCGGTGGCCGTGGACCGCTCCAGCGACAGCACGCGGGCCGCCCGCGTGGCCGACGGGCGCGAGAAGGAGTACGCCATGGCGATCTCCTCGAAGTGCCGCAGCGGATAGTTGAGGACCATGACCGCGCTGTAGACGGTGACGAGTTCGCCGACGGTGATGCGGCCCTGGCGGGCCAGGTGGGTGCCGTGCCAGACGACGGCGATGAGCAGCAGCCCGGGCAGCAGCACCTGGACGGCGGAGATCAGCGACCACATCCGGGCGCTGCGCACCGCGGCGTGCCGTACCTCCTGCGACGCGCGGCGGTAGCGGTCGAGGAACAGTTCCTCGCCGCCGATGCCGCGCAGCACCCGCAGTCCGGCGACCGTGTCCGAGGCCAGCTCGGTGGCCCGGCCGGCCTTCTCACGCTGCTCGTCGGCGCGGCGCGTCGCCCTGGGCAGCAGCGGCAGCACCGCGAGCGCCACGACCGGCAGTCCGAGGGCGACGACCACGCCCAGGGAAGGCTGGTAGACGAGGAGGCCGACACAGACCACCACGACCGTCAGCGCGGCCGCGGTGAACCGGGAGACCGCCTCGACGAACCAGCCGATCTTCTCGACATCGCCGGTGGAGACGGCCACCACCTCGCCGGCGGCGACCCGTCGGGTCAGGGCGGAGCCCAAGTGGGCGGCCTTGCGCGCCAGCAGTTGCTGGACGCGGGCGGCGGCGGTGATCCAGTTGGTGACGGCGGTCCGGTGCAGGAAGGTGTCACCGACGGCGATGCCCGTGGCGCACAGCAGCATCAGAGCACCCGTCAGGGCGAGCCGGGAGCCGGAGCGCTCGATGACCGCCTGGACGGCCAGGCCGACACAGAAGGGAAGGGACGAGACGGAGACGAAGTGCAGCAGGCCCCAGGCGAGCGACTTCAGCTGTCCGCCCAGCTGGTTCCGTCCGAGCCACCACAGGAATCGGGGGCCCGAACGTGCGTCCGGGATGCCCGGATCGGAGTACGGAAGATCTTGAATCTGCATGACGTACCAGTGGCTCGTGTCAGGAGGGAAGCGATGAGGGGGGATGGCGAGGGGACGGGGGAGAAGCAGGGAAGGGGCGAAAAGCGGTGACAAGCCGTGAAAGGTTCGCGTCGCTGAGTGGTGAATTTCAAACGGTTTTCCTGACGGAGGGGCGAAATCCACCCGCTTCCGGCCACCGCGCACCGGGCCTGGTGCCGCTGCCGTCACCCGAATGTCCAGAAGGTCGCACAATGGGCCGTTGTCCAAGCCATCATGGAATCGTGAAGATCCCCGGTCTGCGGCGAACGAAGGTCGTGCTGACGGTTTTTGGAACCCTTCTGGCGACTCTGTCGGCGTGCGGCACCGAAGTGTCCGTTCAGGCTCGCTCCCACGGGGCGGCGGCAAGGCCCCGGCCTGGCGCGCAGAGCTCGACGGTGTCGATGACCCCGACGACCGGCTCGATCCGCATCCCGGGCGTCGGTGACCGGCTGTTCCGGCAGATCCCACGTGACTCCGGCCAGGTCGTCGCGGTGTACGGAGAGGATGAGGACTCTCCCGACTCCACGGTCGTGCTGTACACACGGGAGGGGCCGGAGTGGTGGGCGGTGGCCGAGTGGCCGGGGCACAACGGCAGGAACGGCTGGACCACGGACCATCACATGGGTGACGAGCGCAGTCCCGTAGGCGTGTTCGGTCTGTCCGACGCGGGGGGTGTGCTCGCCGACCCCGGCACCCGGCTGCCCTATGGCCAGGATGAGGAGGCCTACGCACCGCCGAACGACTGGGACGAGGCGCACCAGCACGACTTCGACTACGTCATCGCCATCGACTACAACCGCCTCCCGGGCACCCCGCCGTACGACCTCACACGCCCCGAGGGCGACGACAAAGGCGGCGGCATCTGGCTGCATCTCGACCACGGCGACGGCACGTCCGCGTGTGTCGGCGTGTCCAAGGACGCCATGGAGTTCCTGCTGCGCACGCTCGACCCGGACCGGCATCCGGTGATGGTGATGGGCGACCGCGCGGAACTTCGCGCCTGACGCACCGGCGTGTGCGGCGTCCAGTGGCCAGGGGCGCGTGCGGCCTCCGACGGTCAGGAGAGACCAGGCCCGTTCCGGGCACCCACGTGCGTGAAGTGCGACTCGGCACCGCCGCAGGAGCAGGGCGACCCGGCGTGGGCGCGCCCGGCGCACGATCGCGCCGTTCTTCCCGAGGCGTCATTGCGGACCGGCACCGACTGGCCGTAGAACACCGGCCATGAGAAGACGGATAGTCATGTCCATGCTTGCCGGAGCGACCCTCCTGGTGAGCGCGTTCTTCGGCACCGGAGGCGCCACGGCCCAAGCGGCCGACGTCCCGGCCGAGTTCGGTTCCGACTGGCACGATCCGGTCACCGCGGCACCGCCCGTCGAGCGACCGCACACCAGGTCGTGCCAGGTCACCCTCGCCGACGCCCAGTTCCGTGACTTCACGCCGTACCGTGGCGCGTACACCCCACCCCAGGGCTGCGGCGACCACTGGAACAAGGTAGTCCTGCGGCTCGACGGCAAGGTGAAGGGCCGTCAGTACGACCGCCTCGGCTATCTGCACGTCGGCGGGGTCGAGATCCTGCGCACCTCCACCCCGGAGCCCTCACCCGACGGCATCGAATGGCACGTCGAGAAGGACGTCACCCGCTACAGCGACACCTTCCGCAGCCCGCAGGACGTCGAGATGCTGATCGGCAACGTCGTGAACGACACCTACACCGGCGTCATCGACGTGCACGTCACCCTGACCTTCTACGCGGGCCGCCCCTCGCAGCGGACCCCCGACCGCGTGCTCACCCTCGCCGGCACGCCCGACGGCACGACCCTCACCGCCCCGCGCAACAGCGAGCGGATCGTCGCCGAGGTCTACGCGACCGGTTCGGGCGGCGGCTGCGAGGAGTTCTGGTACCTGACCGTGGCCGACCCGGCGTCGTACTCCTGCAAGGCCGATCACGGCCCCTACCGCGAGGTGCAGATCAAGGTCGACGGCCAACTCGCCGGAGTCGCCGCGCCGTTCCCGAACGTGTGGACCGGCGGCTGGTCCAACCCCTTCCTCTGGTACGTCGTTCCGGCGCCGGGCGCCTTCGACGTCCGGCCGATCGAATACGACCTCACACCCTTCGCGGGCCTGCTCGATGACGGGCGTGCGCACCGCGTCGAGGTCTCCGTCGTCGGCGTGCCCGAGGGCCAGTCGGGCTGGAGCACACCGGTGAACGTCCTGGTCTGGCAGGACGCGCACCGCGCCCACGTCACGGGAGCGCTCACCGAGGACAAGGCGACGGACATCGCCAACTCCTCGACCTACACGCCCGGTTCGGAGAACCGCGTGAACACCGAGGCCGGACACCGGCTCATCGTCTCCGGATACCTCGACACCTCCCACGGCCGCGTGACCACCACCGTCACCCGGACACTCGCCAACACCTCCGTCCACCGGTGGACCGACGGCGAGAACACCGACGGACTGGACGCGACCTGGACCGACGACCAGACGGTCACCGTCGGCGGCGACGGTCCCGCACGGGCCACACGCACCGACCGGACGTACACCATGGACGGCGCCACGACCATCGGTGCGGACGACCGGCTGCGTACCGTGCTGACGATCGGCGACCGCGCTTCGGTCGTGGAACTGCGGGACGGCCGGCGCACCGCGTGGTCGCGGCTCGACGACACCTACAGCGGCGACGCGGCGTACACGATCAACGTGCCGCGCGACCAGCGGCACGCGGTCGGCACCTCGAGCGAGCGCTATCGGCTCTACGGCTCCGACGGCTGCTACGACCGGTCGCTGACCACGGTTCAGGGAGTGCTGACGCAGGATCGCGAGCGCTGTTGAGTCCGGCGATGTGGAGCGCACCACGCGCGGGGTGATTTACCCGAGCCTCCCTCTTCACGCAGGTCACCTGCGCCCTCGTGCTCGGCATCGTCGTCGGGAAGCCGTGGCCGGAGCCGGTCACGGCTTCCCAGCCGCTCGGCGACGGTTCTTGCGCCTGATCAAGGCGGTCATCTCGCCGCTGGTGTTCTGCGTGGCCGTCGTCGGCATCGCCAAGGCCGGCGATCTGAAGGCCTTCGGGCGGATCGCGCTGAAGGCCCAGATCTGGTTCGAGGTCCCGTCCACAGCCACGCTGCTCCTCGGCCTCGCCGCCGCCAACGCCTGGCCGGCCCCGGCACCGGAATGCGCGTCGACGCAGCCGAGCTCGACGCCTCGGCGCTCGACCAGCAGACCCAGGGCGGATCGCTGCCGTCCACCACCGAGTTCATCGTCGACACCCTGCCGAACAGTGTCGTCGGTGCCTTCGCGGACAACGCGCTGCTCCAGGGCCTCGTCCTGGCCTGCCTGGTGGGCGCCGCACTGCTCCGCCTCGGCCACACAGAGGTCCGCGGATCCCGTCGGCCATCGAGCAGGCGCAGGACGTCGTCTTCGCGATCGTCGTCTTCGTCACTGCAGAAGCTGCGGCGGGCCGGGTGCCGGCAGATCACCTTGGTCTTGGTCTTGGTGCTGATGCTGATACTGACCAGCAAGGGCATGGCGGGCATGGCGGGCATGGCGGGCGTGCCCGGTTCGGCCTTCGTGGCGCTGTCCGCGACCGCAATCCAGCTCGGCGTCATCCCGGCGGGAGCGGTCGCCCTGCTGCTCGGCGTCGACCGGACCATGGACTCCATGCGGGTCACCACCAACCTGTTCGGCAA
This sequence comes from Streptomyces sp. NPDC054783, assembly GCF_053611725.1. Taxonomy (NCBI): domain Bacteria; kingdom Bacillati; phylum Actinomycetota; class Actinomycetes; order Kitasatosporales; family Streptomycetaceae; genus Streptomyces; species Streptomyces sp. NPDC054783. The sequence goes on from NZ_JBSHAY010000045.1 coordinate 38,340, forward strand.
CTGCGTCGCCGTCCTCGCGGTCTCCCGCTGGGAGGGTGCGCCGGACACCGCGCGGGCGAAGCAGGTGCTGGACGGGGAGATCGCGTTCGTACCCGACAAGGGTCCGGAGCCAGGGCCCCGTCGGGGTACGGCCGGCTGCCGAGGAACCCGCTCCGGAAGCGAGCTGATGGTCGAGGGCTCCGCGCCGCACGTGGGCTGACCGTCGAGGAACTCGCGCCGTGCGTGCGCTGACCGCGCAGGGAGTCGCGCCGCGTATGGGCTGACCGCAGGCCGGCGGGCCGTGCGCCGAGGGTGGTTGCGGCCCGCCGTGCTGTGCGCCGAGCCCGGTTGGCCGTAAGCCGAGCCTGCCGCGCTGTGTTCAGCAGCGCTGGCCGCCGTCCCCCTCGATGAGTGTGTCCAGCAGCACGCCGAGCACCTGGCGTTCCTTCTCCGTGAGCGGAGCGAGGATCTCCTCGGCCGCCGAGCGGCGTGCGCCGCGTAGCTCACGCAGGGTCGTACGCCCCTCGTCCGTCAGCTCGATCCGGGTCACCCGCCGGTTCGCCGGATCCGGCGCCCGCCGCACCTTCCCGTTCGCCTCCAGCCCGTCGACCAGCGTCGTCACCGCGCGCGGTACCACCTCCAGGCGCTCGGCGAGGTCGGCCATGCGTGGAGGCGAGGCGTAGTGCGCGAGCGTGCGCAGGAGCCGGGACTGCGCCGGGGTGACGCCCAGGTCGTGGCGTTCCAGATGGCGTTTCTGGATGCGGTGCACCCGGCGGGTCAGCCGCAGCAGCTGCTCGGCGAGCAGGCCGTCGGGATCGGGGGTGGTCATGCGGGAACAATATCAGGATGCCGTTCATTGTGAGTATAGGTAACAATGAGCTACGATCCGTTGGTCATCGTCGGCCGATCCCCGACCGGCGCCCGTTCACCTCCGTAGGAGCCCATGCATCCCGACCGAGAACCGTCCTGGACCCCGCCTGCCGACGCCAAGGAGCAGCCCCGGCAGGTGCGCCGCATCCTGAAGCTCTTCCGTCCCTACCGCGGGCGGCTCGTGATCGTCGGCCTGCTGGTCGGCGCCTCCTCACTGGTCTCGGTGGCCACGCCGTTCCTGCTCAAGGAGACCCTGGACGTCGCGATCCCCCAGGGCCGCACCGGCCTGCTCAGCCTGCTCGCGCTCGGCATGATCCTCAGTGCCGTCCTCTCCAGCGTCTTCGGCGTCCTCCAGACACTGATCTCGACCACCGTCGGCCAGCGCGTCATGCACGACCTGCGCACCGCCGTCTACGGCCGGCTGCAGCGCATGTCGCTCGCCTTCTTCACGCGCACGCGCACCGGCGAGGTCCAGTCCCGCATCGCCAACGACATCGGCGGCATGCAGGCCACTGTCACCTCGACCGCCACCTCCCTGGTCTCCAACGCCACCAGCGTGGTCGCCACGATCGTCGCGATGGTCGCCCTCGACTGGCGGCTCACGATCGTCTCGCTGCTCCTGCTGCCGGTGTTCGTGTGGATCAGCCGCCGCGTCGGCAACGAACGCAAGAAGATCACCACACAGCGGCAGAAGCAGATGGCCGCGATGGCGGCCACCGTCACCGAGTCGCTCTCGGTCAGCGGCATCCTGCTGGGCCGCACCATGGGCCGCTCCGACTCGCTCACCGCGTCCTTCGCCGAGGAGTCCGAGCGCCTGGTCGACCTGGAAGTGAAGTCGAACATGGCCGGGCGCTGGCGCATGGCCGTGATCACGATCGTCATGGCCGCGATGCCGGCCGTCATCTACTGGACGGCAGGCCTGGCCCTGCAGTTCGGCGGCCCCAAGGTCTCGCTCGGCACCATCGTCGCCTTCGTCTCGCTCCAGCAGGGGCTGTTCCGGCCGGCAGTGAGCCTGCTCGCCACCGGCGTGCAGATCCAGACCTCCCTCGCCCTCTTCCAGCGCATCTTCGAGTATCTGGACCTGCCCATCGACATCACCGAGCGCGAGCAGCCCGTCCACCTCGACCAGGTCAAGGGTGAAGTCCGCTTCGAGGGCGTGGAGTTCCACTACGACAACGACGACAGGACCCGCCCCGTCCTCGACGGCATCGATGTCACGGTGCCCGCGGGCGGCAGCCTCGCCGTCGTCGGCCCGACCGGCGCCGGCAAGTCCACGCTCGGTTATCTGGTGCCCCGCCTCTACGACGTCACGGGCGGGCGCGTCACCATCGACGGCGTCGACGTCCGGGACCTCGACTTCGACACCCTCGCCCGCGCGGTCGGCGTCGTCTCGCAGGAGACGTACCTCTTCCACGCCTCGGTCGCCGACAACCTCCGCTTCGCCAAGCCGGACGCCACGGACGAGGAACTGCAGGCGGCGGCCGGAGCGGCACAGATACACGACCACATAGCCGCGCTGCCCGACGGCTATGACACGGTCGTCGGCGAACGCGGCCACCGCTTCTCCGGCGGTGAGAAACAGCGCCTCGCGATCGCCCGCACCATCCTGCGCGATCCGCCGGTCCTCATCCTCGACGAGGCGACCAGCGCGCTCGACACCCGTACGGAGGCCGCCGTCCAGGAGGCGATCGACGCCCTGTCGGCCGACCGGACGACGATCACCATCGCCCACCGCCTGTCCACGATCCGCAGCGCCGACCAGATCGTTGTCCTCGACTCCGGGCGGGTCGCCGAACGCGGCAGCCACGAGCAACTGCTGGAACTGGACGGGCGGTACGCAGCGCTGGTGCGCCGGGACGCGCAGCTCGAGCCGACGAGCTGAACGCGGCCGCAAACCGGCGCGCTGACGCTCGACCGACAGACCGAACATATGCCGGGTTTGTGGTGATATGCGTATTACCGTTCCCGCATGCAGACGAACATTCCGCCACGGAGCACGATTCGACTGACCCGCCGGGGCAGACTCGTCCTCGTCGTGGCCGGCGCCGTCGTGGCCGGTACCGCCGTGGCGATGCCGCTGCTGACGCTGAACGGCGGATCCGAGCAGACACCGTCCGCCGCGCTGGTCGTCCCGGAGGGCTGGCGTGCGAGCCAGGTGTACGACGCGATCGACAAGGCCCTCCGGCTGCCTGCCGGAAGCACGCGCAGCTCCGTCGGGAAGGCCGGTCTGAAGCTGCCGCGCGACGCCGCAGGCAACCCGGAGGGCTATCTCTTCCCGGCAACGTACCCCCTGCAGAAGGGAGCGACGTCCGAGTCCCTGCTGCGCTTCATGGTCGACACCGCCGACAGCAAGTTCAGCGCGGCGCCGATCGCGGCCGGGGCGCAGCGCAACACGATGAACGTCTACCAGACCGTCACCGTCGCCAGCATCGTCCAGGCCGAGGCCGCGACCAAGGCGGACATGGGCAGGGTCGCCCGGGTTGTCTTCAACCGGCTGAAGCGCGGGATGCCGCTGCAGATGGACTCGACGATCAACTACGCGCTGGACCGCAGTGGCGCCCGCACGAGCCAGGTCGGTGCCCGCATCGAGAGCCCCTACAACACCTACCAGCGCATGGGCCTGCCGCCCACACCGATCGACAACCCCGGCGAGGACGCGATGCGTGCGGCGTTCAACCCGACGCCGGGGGACTGGCTGTACTTCGTCACGGTCAAGCGCGGAGACACCCGCTTCACCTCCGACTACGCGACGCACATGGACAACGTGGCGGAGTTCAACTCCCTCCACGGGGGCACGGGGCGGGTGCAGGGCCCGAGTGGGAATCCGTCCTCCCCGCGGTCCTCGGCCCGCTGAGCCGGCGGAACGTCACGCGGCGACAGGCCGTTCCTCGGCCAGTAGCCGCCTGATGTCCCGGACTGCCGTGCGGCCCGCCCGGTTCGCGCCGATGGTGCTGGCCGACGGGCCGTAGCCGACGAGATGGACGCGCGGATCGGCCACCGCACGGGTGTCCTCGACCCGGATCCCGCCGCCCGGCTCGCGCAACCGCAGCGGACGGAGATGGTCCAGTGCGGCGCGGAACCCGGTCGCCCAGAGGATCACATCGGCGGTGACGTGCCGTCCGTCGTCCCACTCCACGCCGTCCGGGGTGACCCGGTCGAACATCGGCTGCCGGTCCAGGACTCCGTCCGCGAGCCCCTGCCGGATGGCGTCGTTGAGGGGCAGCCCGGTGACCGAGACCACGCTGCGCGGGGGCAGCCCCTGGCGCACCCGCTCCTCCACCAGTGCGACGGCCGTGCGGCCCGCCTCCTGGTCGAAGGGCCCCTCGCGGAACACCGGAGGCCGCCGGGTGACCCAGGTGGTCGCGGCCGCGTACGGGGCAAGCTCCAGCAGGTGCTGGGTGCCCGAGGCGCCGCCGCCCACGACCACGACGCGCTGTCCGGCGAACTCCTCGGGCCCGGCGTACTGCGCGGTGTGCAACTGCCGCCCGCGGAAGGTCTCCTGGCCGGGACAGCGCGGCCAGAACGGCCGGTCCCAGGTGCCGGTGGCGTTGATCAGCGCCCGTGTCGACCAGACGCCGTCCGAGGTCTCCACGAGCAGTCGCCCACCGTCTCCCTCGCGTACCGCTCGTACGTCGACGGGCCGTCGTACGCGCAGGCCGAAGGCGCGCTCGTACCGGTCGAAGTACTCACCGATCACCTCCGCCGAGGGCCGTGCGGGATCGGCGTCGGTCAGCTCCATGCCGGGCAGGGCGTGCATCCCGTGCACCTTGCCGTACGTCAGCGAGGGCCACCGGAACTGCCAGGCGCCGCCCGGCGCGGGGGAGTGGTCGAGGACGACGAAGTCACGGTCCGGCTCGAAACCGGTGCGCCGCAGATGGTAGGCGCTGGACAGCCCGGCCTGACCAGCGCCGATGACGACAGCCTCGACCTCACGCGATTCGTTCACGCTTCTACCAACCGCGCTCCGGGCGTGGATCTTCCCGAGAGCGTCCTGGGGGCGGTAGAGCTCCCCGAAGCCGGACGGGGTCCGAGCCCCGTCGCCCGGCTCAGTGTCCGCAGGACACCAGCAGTAGCGCCCCGCTCCGGCGACCGGGGCCGTCGTACGATCCGGCGGGCCGCGTGCCGACCACTCCGGGATCCCCCAACCAGCGCGGTGTCCGGCAGGTCACGATCACGTCGGTCCGCAGGAGTCCCGCGCCTGCACCATCAGGAAGCCGATGCCGGCGGCGGCGTCGACCTGCTCGGCGAAGACCAACGCGAGCCAGGCGATGCCGGGTGAGCAGCAAGGTCCCGCCAGTGCCTCGGGCGGCGCGCCCGGCAGCACGACGTTCCGCATGAACAGCGCAATGAGACCGGCGAGCGGCACCGTCCGCAGCCTCTGCACCGGCGTGTCCACCAGGTCTCACCGATCCGGAACAGCCCCGAGAGCAGGGCGAGTCCAGTGCCGATCACGGTCCCGGCCCGGCGAGGCGAGCCCATCGGCCGTCAGCAGGAGGCGTGGGGCCGGCGGCTGCGGCAGAACGTGGCCAGATGCCCGCGCCAGGGGCAGCAGCATCTCGTCTAGTGGACCCGCCGTCTCGGGACGTGCTCGTGCCACAGGCTGCGAAACCCGGCGTGTGGGCCAGGATGGGGGCATGCCAGATGCCTTCACCACCCGCATGCTGAACGTCTCCACCGGCTCCCGGGAACGCGTCGTCGACCTCACCGCCGACTGTGAGGACTTCCTGCGCGAGGCGACTGCCGGCCGCGACGGCCTGCTCAGTATTTTCGTCCCGCACGCAACGGCCGGGATCGCCGTCATCGAGACGGGCGCCGGAAGCGACGACGACCTCCTCGCCGCCCTGCACACCCTGCTCCCCGCCGACGACCGCTGGCAGCACCGCCACGGCAGCCCCGGCCACGGCCGCGACCACGTCCTCCCGGCCTTCGTCCCGCCCCACGCGACCCTCCCGGTGATCGGTGGCCGCCTGGAGTTGGGCACCTGGCAGTCGGTCTGCCTGGTCGACACGAACAGGGACAATCCCAACCGTCAGGTTCGGTTGAGCTTCCTCGGCTGATGTACGTGACGACAGCGCGGCCGTGCAGACACCACGAGTTCGAGAGCGTGTCGACGTGGGTAATTCGACTCCATCGATGGCCTTCGCACCGCCGCCACTTTGTTTGCGCGTGCCTTCGATATGACCTTTTCTTGACCTGTCTCCCCTAGGGTCGGAAGCTGCGGTTGCGAACGGGGGGAGACGGTAGCGATGGGTGACGGCAAGGTTCCCGGCAAGGTGCTGGACATCAAGACCGCCGACATCAAGGCGGCGGCGCCGGCCTTCCAGAAGGGCGCCGTCGACCTGAGCAAGGCTCTTACCACTCTCATCAAGGCTCTGGACGGCCTCGGTGAGCCCTGGGGTCACGACAAGCAGGGCAATCAGTTCGGCGGCGTCTACAAGCCGTACCAGAAGAAGATCGAGAGCGCGGCGGGCATTCTGGTGCTCGGGCTGACGAGCATTCACGAGGCGATGGTGGACATGGCGGACGGGCATGTGGACCACGATGAGCTGGTCGCGGGCATGTTCACGGAAGTGAAGATCCACAAGCAGAGCGACGGTGCCGGTGAGCATTGAGTCCAAAGCTCGCCACATCCTTCTCGACATGGGCCTGTGGTGGCCGGAGGCCGACTCCGGCAAGCTGCGGGACGCGGCGAAGGCGTGGCGTGCGTTCGCCGATTCGGTGGATGACGTCCGTTCCCCGGTGCACCGCAGCGCGTCCGGGATCATCCACAACAACACGGGTGAGTCGATCGAGGCGTTCCGCAAGTTCTGGGGCCGTTACGCCCAGGGCAAGGACGGCGGCTGGCTGAGCGACCTGGCGAAGTCGTCGCGGGACATGGCCAGTGCGCTGGAGAAGTTCGCCGACGCCATCGACGATGCGATCAACAAGTTGTGGACGCGGATAGCCATCGACGCGGCCGTGATCGCGGGTGGTGTGGCGCTGGCCATCATGACCGCGGGCATCGCCTCGGGTGCGGCGGCTGCTGCGGCGGACGCGGTCATCGAGTTCGGCGCCACGATCGGCGTCGGGGTCTCCGCAGTGGTGGCTGACATCATCGGAGGTGCTTTTGCCGGTGTCGCGTTCGGTGGGGTCGAGTCGGTCACCGTCGACCTCGCCGTGGCCCAGCCGCTGCAGATGGCCGCGGGGCTGCAGCACGGCTTCAGCCTGGACGAGGTCAACCAGGCCGCCAAGGACGGCATGATCTTCGGCGGCGCCCTGGGAGCGGGCGGCGGCCTGCTGAAGGCGAGCATGGAAGGCGGGCTCGCCGACACAACACCGCTGCTGCTGCGCCCGCCATCGCTCCGCCCGGACCTGGTCGATCTGGGCCCGGCGGCCCGCAACGCCGACGACATGCCGTGCGTGGGCGAGCCGATCGACGTGGCGACCGGCGCGATGCTGATGACGCAGACGGACTTGGCACTGCCGGGCAGTCTGCCGCTGCAGTTCACGCGTACCCACCTGTCCTCCTACCGGGGTGGTGTCTGCTTCGGCCCGACGTGGATATCCACCCTGGACGAGTGCCTCCAGATCGACGGCGAGGGCGTCGTCTTCGCCGCTGCCGACGGCATGCGTCTGGTGTACCCGGTGCCCGAACCCGGCGTACCGACGATGCCGGCCAAGGGCGCCCGCTGGCCGCTGGAGTGGGACGGGAAGCCGGACGGCGCGATGACGGTCACCGACCCGTCGACGGGCGTGACGCGGACCTTCGCAGCCCCGGTCCCGTCACCGTCCTTCGGGGTGTTCCACCTGGCGCTGGACTCCTGGAGCGACCGCAACGGCAACCGCGTCGACGTCGAACGCGACGACGAGGGCATCCCGTTCGGCATCCGCCACTCCGGCGGCTACTACGTCGCCGTCGACACCCAGGGCCCCCGTATCACGGCCCTGCGCCTGCTGGACGAGCCGCCCTCCCGCTACCGCCCGGACACCGCGCCCGACGAGGGCACGGTCGTCATGCGTTACGGCTATGACCCGGCCGGCAACCTCACTGAGGTCATCAACTCCAGCGGTGAACCTCTGCGCTTCACCTACGACTCCGAAGGGCGCGTCACCCGCTGGACCGACCGCAACGGCACCTGGTTCTCGTACGTCTACGACGACCGCGGCCAGGTCGTACGCACCGAGGGCGTCGACGGCATCCTCTCCGGCACGCTGACCTACGACGACACCGCCGGCACGACGACGTACACGGATTCCCAGGGCCATGTGTCGGTCCATCGGTACAACGCCGACGGCCTCGTCGTGGAGGAGACGGACCCACTGGGCAACGTCACCCGCACGGAGTGGGACGAGTACGGCGACAAGCCATTGGCGATCACCGACGGCCTCGGCCACACCGCCAGGTACGCCTACGACGAAGTCGGCAACCTCACTGAACTTGCCCTGCCCGACGGCTCGGTGGCTCGGGCCGCCTACAACGCGCTCGGCCTGCCGACCGAGGTGGTCGAGCCGGGCGGCGCGGTGTGGCGACACACGTACGACCAGCGGGGCAACCTGCAGACGGTGCTCGATCCGATGGGCGCAGAGACACGGTACGCGTACGACGCGGCGGGGCGGCCGACGGCAATCACGGACGCGCTGGGCCGTACTCGGACGGTCGCCTACAACGACGCCGGCCTACCTCTTGCTCTCACTGACGAACTGGGCCACACGACGACCATCCGCCGGGACTCCTTCGGCCGGGTGATCCAGGTGACAGACCCACTGCAGAATCGAACCCGGCTGGGCTGGACAACGGAGGGCAAACCCGCCTGGCGCGAACACCCGGACAATACCCGTGAGTCCTGGACGTGGGACGCAGAGGGCAACCTGCTCACCCACACAGACACCGCCGGCAACACCACACAGCACACACCCGGCCATTTCGACGTACCCGCCACCAGGACCGATCCGAGCGGGGCCTATTTCGAGTTCGCTTATGACACGGAACGCCGCTTGACGCGTGTCCTCAATCCCATGGGGCAAGCCTGGGCATACGTCTATGACGAGGCTGGCCGCCTCGTGGCCGAGACGGACTTCAACGGCCGGACCCTCGCCTACGCGCATGACCCGGTGGGCGGTCTGGTGTCGCGGACCAACGGTGCCGGCGAGACGTTGACCTTCACTCGGGACGCGCTCGGTCGGGTCGTGGAACAGCGGAGCAGTACAGATGATGCCACGACGTACGCATACGCACCGACCGGACAACTCGCGCACGCCCGCGGCCCGGAGGCCGAAGTCGTCTATGAGCGCGACAAGCTCGGCAGGGTCCTTTCGGAGACCGTAAACGGCCGGACGACGGTACACGCTTATGACGCCCTGGGGCGGCGGATCCGTCGTACAACCCCATCCGGGCTGACGTCGCATTGGAAGTACGACCTGACGGGGCGTTGCGTCGAGTTGGCCTCCGAATCCGGGAGCCTGTCCTTCACCTACGATGCCGGCGGCCGAGAGACGGAACGCCGTCTTGGCGAAGACGTGACCCTCACCCAGGGGTGGGACGCGGCGGGCCGCCTCACTGTGCAGTCGCTGACATCGGCGTCGGTCGCGAGTGGGGCCGACCACCGCCTCCTGCAGTACCGGGAATATGCCTACCGCGCCGACGGTTACCTCGCTGGCATCCGGGAACTCACGGCTGGCGCCCGGAATTTCGACCTTGATGGGACAGGCCGCGTCACCGGCGTACGCGCTCATGGCTGGACCGAGACCTACGCCTACGACACGGTAGGAAATCTGACGCACGCCGTCGCTCCCGAACACGAGGCCCCTGGGGACCGGGAGTTCGAGGGCACGATCATCCGTCGCGCGGGCAATACCACGTACGAGCACGACGGCCAGGGCCGGCTCGTTACCAAAACCCGCAGACTGCTGAACGGAAAGCGACACACCTGGACGTACTCCTGGAACGCGGAGGACCGCCTGACAGCGGTCACCACCCCGGACGGCAGTCGCTGGCGCTACTCCTACGACCCTTTGGGCCGACGCATCGCCAAATCCCGGATGTCAGAAGACGGTTCTCCGGTTGAGCACGTGGAGTTCACCTGGGACGACACCTGTCTGGCCGAGCAGAACACCCTCGACGGCATGACGACCACCTGGGAGTACGCCCCCGGCACTCACCGTCCACTCGCCCAGACCGACCACTGGCCTTCTGCCCCCGGTTCGGAGACGTCCTTCCTGGCCCGCCTGGCGGAGGAGACGACCACCGATCGCGCGCCTCGCTTCCACGCGGTCATCACTGACGCGGCGGGCACACCGACCGAACTTGTCACAGAAGGTGGTGCCGTGGCCTGGCAGCGACGCACCTCACTGTGGGGTACCCCCTTGTCCGCCGGGACAGAGGCCGAATCGGTCGAGTGCCCGCTGCGCTTCCCCGGCCAGTACCACGATGCCGAAACCGGGCTGCACTACAACTACTTCCGTTTCTACGATCCGGAAACCGCAGGCTACCTGTCCCCCGACCCGCTCGGTCTCGATCCCGCGCCGAATCATCATGCCTACATCGTCAACCCGTTCCGGTGGATCGACCCGACCGGATTGGTGAAGTGCACTCAGGAGGCGCTTGACAAGGCCTTTGAGATGGACAATACGCCGCGGAAGCTCGAACACGTCATCGATCCCCCGAAGCACGGCTTCGAGGAGATAGTGAAGAATTCGGGAGGGCGCTCCGAAGCGTTTCGCCGCATCCTCAACAGTCTTGGAGAAGGCGACGACCTTCCGGAATCCGGTGGTTTCGTCGTCGACCGTACAATCGACGGGGAAACGGTCACCATTCGCGGAGCCATGGTCAACGGGATACCCCGAATCGGAACCGCGTTCATCCAGGAAAAGTTCCCAGGAAAGACACCATGACAGACCACCCTGCCACCAGACCACTCTCCCCCCTCGAACGGCGTACCCTTGCCCAACTTCTCGCGCCCGATTTCCCGGGCGTGCAGGAGCTGAGGAACCAACTGTCAGAAACCCGTGTCACCGGCCAATGGGGCGCCGAGTCTCCGAGTGTCGACCTGGAAGTGCCCGCCGACATCCCTGCAGCACAGATCGAGGACGGCATCATCCCGGCCACTGGAACGGTCACAGACGACTCGGGCCAACTCTTCGGCGAACTGCTTGTGTGGGTGAGTGGTGGAAGGCTCTCAGCCCTCGAGTTCTCGTGGTACGGCGACACCGCACCGACGGAGTTGCCGGATCCCGATCTCGTCACCGTGACAGTTCAATGAGCTTTTCAGCGTAGCCGCTCCGGCGTGAGGACGGCAGCTGCGATTGCCGTCAGCCGGTTCGGGCTGCATCGAGATCGGCGGAAGATGCGCCAGGACTTCAGGCGTGCGACGCCGCGCTCGACCGGTGACCGTGCCGCCGACAACGCGCGGTTGACGGTGTGCTGGGCCGGCGTGAGGTCGCGGCCCGTCGGAGCGTCTGAGGGGTGACGTCACCCACGAGCCGCCTCCCATGTAGGCGCGATGGGCGAGAACCGGGACGCCCTGCCGTTAGCAGATCCGGATGATCCGATGGACGCGGGCGGCTGAGGTCGTGGGCACAGCCCGGCAGGACGGGCGAGATCCACACCAGCCGGCCAGCGGGGTCGGTCACCACCTGCACGTCACTCCGTGCCGACGACGTTTGTGGGAGTGGTCGGCGCGGCTGGCACCGACCCGGTCGCACTTCGCGAGGGTGCCGTCCAGCAGCACGTAGTGGGTATCGGCTTCGAACAGGGCCCGCAGCAGGCCCGGGGCGCGGTCGGCGGGCAGGCCACCACCGCGGCCGTATAAGCGTGGGCGGTGCCGACGGAGATGACGAAGCCGGCTGCGATCTGCGCGAGCGTGTCGTGCCGGCGCAGGTACACCAGGCCGACCAGGGCACGCTGGTGCGGCAGGAGCTCGCAGCGGCGGTCCCCTCCCGCGTGCCCGATGAGCATCGTGACCCACTCGACCAGGGCGTGCGGCAGGTCGAGTGTGGGCCGGTTGCATCGGTGTTGCCTTAACGGAGGTTGGCGGACACGAACAGGGGCAGCGCCGACCGTCACGTGCGGCTGAGCTTCTTGGCGTGACTGCCTTCCGCAGGAGCAACTTTGGCGGCCTGCCGATGGTCGAGTAGGTTGAACGCTGCTCCACGGTCGGCGGAATCATCATGATGCGGATGATTCGTCCCTGTACATGCGTCATGCGATGTTGATGTGATCTCGTTGACCTCGCACGTGGAGTGCGTGGCGATTTTGAGCGCAGGGGGGCAGCCCGCGCCGCAGGCAGTGCGGTCGTGTCCCTCGTGGTGGTGTAGCCGCTCGCGGTCTGTCGGCTCCGCTTCGAAGCCGTCCGGTACCTGCCACTGCGGGCTTCCCGGCGATCGCCGCTGGTAATGGCTGAGCCCCAACAGCGCCTCCAGGGAGGGCGATTCGATCCGTGACCCGGGGATTCCGCCACCTTGATCGGCTACACCACGAGAAGGGACACCATCGGCAGTGCGCCGCACCTTCGAACTCGTCGCGGAAAGTGGCACACCCGACCAGGACCTGAACACCTTGTTCGCCGCACTGACCGAGGACTTCCAGGACGCCCTGGACGCCGCTGGAGACGAGGCGGACATGCCGCTCGACCAGGAGCCGGCGCAGGTGAATGACGACCTCGAAGTCGTTCGTGGCCGGGCGGGCATCCGAGGAGCGAGGTGCCATATCGAGAGCACAGGCCGATTCGGCGGCAGTGACATGGCCGGTCAGGGCCTGGGCGAACGGCTTTGGGGAGCGATGCAGGAACGCCTGCCCTAGGGGACGTCGTGTCGATCACGAGGTGAGCCAGATGAGTGTGCTGGCAAGGGCGATGGCGGCTAGGTAGCGGCCGGGCTGCTTCTCGTAGCGGGTGGCGATGCCGCGCCATTGCTTGAGGCGGTGGAAGCAGCGTTAGAGGACGTTCCGGCGCCAGTAGACGGCTTTGTCGAAGCCGCACCGGCGTTCCCCGCGTCGGGCCCGGCCCGCGAGTTGGTCGACTCGCTCGGGGATGGTGGCTTTGATCCCGCGTCTGCGCAGGTAGATACGGAAGCTGCGGGCCGAGTGGCCCTTGTCGGCCACCATCCGGTCGGGCCGGACGCGGGGGCGTCCCGGTCCGTCACCGGCGACCCTGATACGGCCGATGACCGCTTCATCCTGGGTGCAGTCGTTACGGGTGCCGGCGGTGACGACGAAGGCCAGCGGTCGGCCGCGTCCGTCGCACGTAAGGTGGATCTTGCTGGCCAGTCCGCCACGGGAGCGTCCAAGTGCTCGCTCTTCGAGCCCCCTTTGGCAGCGGTGTGCTGATGGGCTCGCACGATCGTGGAGTCAAGCGCGACCAGCCAGTCCACATCCGCCCGGGTCTGGGCGACGGGCAGCGGGCGGTCAAACGTGCCGTAGGTTGCCCAGCGGGCAAACCGCCCGTGGACGGTCTGCCACGGACCGAACCTCTCGGGCAGATCCCTCCACGGCACCCCGGTGCGGAACTTGAAGACGATCCCTTCCAACACCTGGCGGTGATTGCGCCACCTCCCACGGGCCCGGCCCACAGGAGGCAGAACCGGCGAGATCACAGACCAAATGGTATCGGATATCTCAGAAGCACCCCTCACGACGACACCGACGATCAGATGATCGGAAAGACACTCCTTGGCAGCCGACCCGCCGCGCGAAGGCATTCCCAGGTGCGAAATACTCTCCCGATGAGTTCACGCACTTCCTCGATCAGCCAGCCGGTCACGATACGGAGGGCCGTCGCGCGGGATGCCAAACGGCTCACGCGGCTCGTGCGTGGCTCAAGCGCCTACGAGGGAAAGTACGCAGCCGCAGTCGAGGGCTACAGGGTCGGTCCGGATTACATCGAGGCCCACCGCGCCTTTGTGGCCGTCGGCGCCGACGAGCACGGAGGCCGGGTCCTCGGGTTCTACTCGCTGGTCCTCGCTCCACCGGAGCTCGACCTGCTGTTCGTCGCCGACGAAGTGCAAGGACGGGGTATTGGACGGCTGCTCGTCGCGCACATGCAGTCCGAGGCCCGTGCTGCCGGGATCGACCGTCTCAAGGTCGTGTCGCACGTTCCCGCCGAGGACTTCTACCACCGCGTCGGTGCGGTGCGCACCGGGACCGCGTTCGCGAACCCGCCCGCCGTGCCGTGGGACCGTCCCGAATTCGAGTTTCGCATTCCTTCGGGATGACGCGGTGTGCCGGTTGGCGGGGCACCGGCTTCGCCTGCCTGGTGGCCGGCTTGCAGGAGCCGCTGGACGCCGCGCGCTCCGTGTGTGCCGTTGTCTCTGCCCTGACGGGGGGATCGTCTGCGCGAGCGGCCTCTCCCGGCGGCTCTCTCGCCTCCGGCGCTCCCAGGGCCGCACATCCACAGCGTGCGAACCGTTGTGACGTCGGCAATGGGCCTCGTGCGGCAGCGCTCGATGAGACGACGTCGCCCCTCCATGGTGAGGGGTGTGTTCTTCTGCGTCACGCAGGGGAAGGGGGCGCCTGCTGCCCCGCCCGGAGCCCCGCTCGTAAGGCTTGATGGGTGGCTCGACAGCTCGCCCGTGGGGTGGGGCGTTCTTCAAGGAGAACGGTTGTTCCAGGCCGACCCGCTGCCAGCACCCGTACACAGGGGCGATCGGTATCAGCGGCGCGAGGTTGTGCCATGTGTTAGTGTCACGCTTTTGCGTGGTCGTCGCGGTGGGCGATTCTGCCTGTTCGGTTCAGCTTGTGCGTGGGCTGTTCAAACCTGCCGGGCCTTCCTCGGTACGTTCCCTTGCGGAAGGCTGTTCATGAAGCATCCCCATGACTCCGGCATCGCGCACAGCGGTCCCGCCCAGCCAGGGGCAACGACCCCGGCGCTGCTCCCGGCCGTCTCCTTCGCCGGTCTGGAACTGCCGACGGAGGTGCTGCGGACACTGAGCGAACTCGGGGTGCGCGAACCCTTTCCGATCCAGGCCGCCACACTGCCCGATGCCCTGGAGGGGCGCGACGTCCTGGGACGCGGGCGCACCGGATCGGGTAAGACGCTCGCCTTCGGCCTGCCGCTGCTGACACGTACAGCCGGGCGGCGCGCCGAGCCGAAGCAGCCCCTCGCTCTGATCCTTGTGCCCACCCGGGAACTGGCCGAACAGGTCACCCAGGCGCTGGCGCCGTACGCCGAGGCACTGCGGCTGCGGATGGCCACGGTCGTCGGCGGTATGTCGATCGGCCGGCAGGTCGCCGCGCTGCGCCAGGGAGCCGAGGTGATCGTCGCCACCCCCGGACGCCTTCACGACCTGATTGAGCGCAACGCCTGCCGCCTGGGACGGGTGAGAATCACCGTGCTGGACGAGGCCGACCAGATGTGCGACTTGGGATTCCTGCCGCAGGTTGCCGACGTGCTCGACCAGGTGCACCCCGACGGTCAGCGGATGCTCTTCTCGGCCACGCTCGATCGCGACGTCGATCAGCTGGTCCGCCGCCACCTCCACGACCCCGTCGTCCACTCGGTCGACCCGGCCGTGGGCGCGCTCACGACGATGGAGCACCACGTTCTGGTCGTCCACGGCCCTGACCGCTACGCCGTCGCCACGGAGATCTCCGCCCGCGACGGCCGCGTACTGCTGTTCCTCGACACCAAGCACGCCGTCGACCAGCTCACCCGGCATCTGCGGGCCAGCGGGGTGCACGCCGGGGCCCTGCACAGCGGTAAGTCCCAGCCACAGCGCACACGGACCCTGGCGCAGTTCAAGAACGGCCAAATCACCGTTCTGGTGGCGACCAATGTCGCGGCCCGTGGCCTGCACGTCGACGACCTCGATCTCGTGGTCAACGTCGACCCGCCCACCGACGCCAAGGACTATGTGCACCGGGCGGGCCGCACCGCCCGAGCCGGTGAGTCCGGCAGCGTGGTCACGCTCGTGCTGGCGGGCCAGCGCCGCGAGACGAGCCGCATGATGGCCGGGGCCGGCATCGAGCCGACCGTCACCAAGGTGCGCTCGGGCGAGGCGGAACTGACCCGGATCACCGGCGCCAAGGCTCCCTCCGGGATCCCGCTCGACGGCGGGCCCGCCGTCCCCCGGCCCAAGAACACCAACGCTCCCTTCCGCGGTCTCGGTACCAGCAAGGACACCTCCCGCGGCGCCGGCGGCAAGTCCCGAAAGGCGGCCGAGGCCCGCAAGCTCGCCGAGGCCCGCAGGGCCGCCCTCGTGCGTCGCAACGGCTGAGAGCCGTTGCCCTGGCAGCCTGGCCGCGGGATCGACAACCCTCGGCCCGGCCCGAAGCCGCCCTGCGCGCCTCACCTACGAAGTCAACGCCTTTGGCCGCGAGAGGGATACCCGCCGAATCGGAGCAGGATGACGTTGCCGGCGCCTCGCACTGCGCCCAGCATGACAAGCTGTGCGTGCCCACCCCCGAACCCAGGAGGTCACCATGACAGCAGAGCCCGTACTTACGGAAGGTTCGGAGCCTGCTGCCCCCGAGACGTCCCCTCTGGAGCCGGACGGCGACGGCAACTACGACCTCAAGCGCAAGTTCCGCGAAGCCCTGGCGCGCAAGCGCGGTGCGCAGGCGGACGCCGCTGACATGGCCGCCAAGTCCGATGCGTCGAAGGTGCGTTCGGCGCACGGCCCCGCTGCGAGCCAGCGGTCGTTCAGGCGCAAGAGCGGTGGCTGAGTCGGTGAGTCCCGCGATCTGACCGCTTCACCGGCACTCGCGCTGTCCACTCGCGCCTCCCGTGCAGTGGCCCGCGACGTGCGCATGCCCGTGCGCGCGTCGCGGGCGGGGCGTAGCCGGCGGACTCGCCTGGGAGGAATGGCCCAGATGCGGTTGACTCGGGTCGGTGGCGCCGCCGAACTGGAGTTCCGGCATGAGGGCACTGCCTTGTCCGAGGGTACGCGGGCTGTGTCGCGCGCCTGGCGTGCCCCTGTACCGCTGTGAAAATCGACTGCGGTCGTCCGGCGTGACGGTAGGCATCCGCGTGGCACGGACATTCGTTCCTCGTCCTGCTGCGGCCGATCGACGCACAGTCGATCGCGTTCCCGGCAGCGGTCGCCTTGGTGCCCAGCCGCGACGCGCAGGTGCCGACCTGCCCCGAGTGGACGCTGTCCGATCTGGTGCGACATCTGGGCGGGGTGCACCGCCGCTGTGTCACCGGTTCCTCCCGCGGCTTCGGCCGCGAGTTCGCGCAGGCGGCCCTGGAGCGCGGCGACAGGGCCGTCGCCCGCAACACCGACTCCCTCGCGGACCTGTCGGCCGCCCACGGCGAGGGGATCCGCCTCGTCGAGCCCGGCGGCTTCGCCACCGACCGGTCCGGGCGTGCCCGACCTCGATGCCGGCGGGGCCGCGGCCGGATCCGGGGACCGTGCTGCCGGGCTGGGGCTCAGGCGTCGATGATGACGGGGATGATGAGGGGCTTGCGGCGGTGG
>NZ_JBSHAY010000046.1:0-53477 GCF_053611725.1 Streptomyces sp. NPDC054783
CTCCCGCTCCGCGTGAGCGGAAAGCGGCTCGCTGCGCTCCCCGCTCAACGAGCCTGCTGCGCAGTCTCGTTGACGCTCCCTGCGCTGCGCTTCGGGAGCAGCACGCCCCGCGTTGCGGGGCGTGGGCCGGCCCTTCGGCCGGCTGGTGGCCTCCGCTGCGCTCCAGCCACCGGTGACGCTTCGCGTCACTGGGCGTGCCACGCTTCGCGCGGCCCGATTGCGGGCCTGACGGCCCGGGCTGGCAGCGAGGGTCGGGGTGAGAAGGCTGGTGACTGGCCGTCAGAGTGGCAGACTGGTTCGGGAGGCCAGGCTTGCTGTGCAGGGGGCGGTCTTGTCTGCTTCAAAATGTGCTGCGGATGAACTCTGGAAAAGATCATGGCTCCCGGAACGGGATCTCCGCACCGCTGTCACCGGACAAGTGGAGCAGCATGTCACCGGCCGGCACCCGGAACCGGCAGCCACCGTAGAGAGTAGGCCCGAGGAGACCGTGTCCGGTACTCCCACACGAGTGAACCCGCAGCGGTCGCACACCGCGCCACCTGGGCAGGCCTCCTGGCACGGCACCGGTTCACCTGGCCTCCTGACGCGGATGAGGTCCGGTCAAACTGCATGACAGGCAGGCTTGCTGATCAGCAGTCACCCCTCGGCGCGTGGCGCATGTTGGGGCTTTGCAGCCGGGTGGTTGGGGGCAGCCCTGCATGTCCTCGGGCATGGTCCAGGGCAGGTGGTGGTGTGGGCGTGCTCAGGGGCCACACGGTCGGTGGCAGCGGCTTCCACACGGCGGCCTGCAGCCCGGAGTGCGATCCCCCGGACGGCACTTCGGCGTACGGCCCGTCCACGGTTGTACCTTCGGTTGATGCGACGCAAGACAGAAGTCCGCGATTGTCCATCGCCCGACCGGCAGATCGCGATGTCTGCGGGCCGCGCAGCGCAGGAGGCGGTGGCCGAGGTGAGTACCGCTGTGGCGCGGGAATTCGACGCTGCCGATCACATGATCGACGTGCAGTTGACCACCATGCCGCTGGCCGGTGGATTCCCGCCCCGTCGGCCGCTGGAGCAGCTCGCGGCCACCTGCCTGCCTGGTACGCATATCCGCGCCGTCACGCCGGTCAAGCCGCCATGGCGCTGGATCGAGCTCCTCCACGGCAGCCTTGAGATGACGGCCTCCCGCCCCCGGACGGACCGACACGGCTCGCTTGCCAAAGCGAGCGCGCTGCGGATGGCCGAGGCCATCGAGCAGCACCTGGGCACGGTGAGAATCGCGGCCCGGCTCGACCTCGTCCATGAGGCATCGAGTCCGGCATGGCACAACGCCTACGCCCTGGTCACGGCCACCCATCTCGCCGGGCTCCTTGTCACCGTCGAAGACTGAGGGTGCCCCCGGGCGGCGTGGACGTCAGGCGGTGTCTGAAGCGGCAGCGTCAACACGTCGTCCGGCAAGGACTGGCGCAGGGGCAGCGTGAGCGTCTGAGAGCCCTCAGAATGCCCCTGCCGCCGGACCAGGAGACGCCCGCCAAGCCGTCCAGGAGCGGCTTGGCGGCGTCCGAACGGGGCTGCGCGGCTCCTGCGATACCGGGCGCGAACGGGCTCCGGAGGCCCGTCAGCCGCATCCACACCGAGACGCTCCCGCGTGTCACCGGCCGGCGCCCGGAACCGGCAACCACCGCAGAGGGTAGGCCCGGGGAGACCGTGCCTGGTACGTCCCGTGCGGGTGAACCACCCGTGTGGATCGGTGTGCTGACTGGGAGTCACCCCATGTTCTCAGGTGAGACTTTGCGGTTGGCGCCCACTGGGTCCGTACGCGCGGGACCGTGAGGAGGTGACGCTTTCTCCGGTCCTGCTGCGGGTTACGCCTGTGAGCAGTGAGACGACATGGTCGCTCGTGTGCCAGGTAGCTGCCGCGTATGGCATGCAACCCGATCAGCTACCCGGGCACTTCACGGTCACCGGCTGTCGGCGACGCGTGAATCGTGGTTCTGGATCACTTTTCAGCCGTCGTCGACAACCGCGCCCTGCGCAGTAGTTCAGATAAAGGGCGAGACGGCCTGGTAGACCCGTTCCGTGTTCGGCGAGCGGCCCTTGCTACGCAACCCGGCCAGAAACGCACACGCCTCGGCATGCAGGTCGTAGGTGCGTGCATCGGCCACCACCCATCGCTCCACGCCAGTCGACGCAGAGATCGAGCGCTCAGCCACATAGGTCTGCTCCACCCACCAAAACAACCAACCCCCACCCCCAGCCAGTAGCGCTTCCCGAAACAGACCACACGACCGGCTGGCAACCACACCAAACACACCAAACACACCACACAAGCTACCCCACACAGAGATAAAATCCGCGCCTGAGTTGAACAAGCGCTGCAGGTCGGCGTGAGCGAGGAGAGCCACGGTGAGTGAGGCAGCACGGGCAGACGCCGGGGGCAGTGCGGGCGCGGGCGGCTTCGACTACCAGCATCGCGTGGCCGCCTGGCTGGCTGTCGCCGCTGTAGCGGGCTCCGCGTCTCCGGGCGTCCAGGGGCTGTGGAGCGGAGCTGTGGAGCGGATCGCCTGCGAAACCGGCGAACCCGTCGACGACTGCCGAGTGCACACCTCCGACGGGCGGACACTGGCGCTCCAAGCTAAGCGATCAATCACGCTGTCTCAGTCGGAGGAGAGCGAACTCAGCAAGACTGTCGCGCAGTTCGTTCAGCAGCACCTCATGCCAGGCCATGAGCAGGACCGGCTGGTCCTCGTCACCTCCCGCGACGCCTCAAAACCGGTGCGGAACGACCTCGCGCAAGTTCTTGATCGTCTCCGTAACGCTCCCGCCGAGCGAAACGTGACGTCGCTCGCCTTCAACAGCGACCAGACTGACGCCTACAACAAGTTCGTCGCTCACGCGACCCGGGAGTGGGCAAAGCAGCGCGGCGACACGCCCTCAGCTGCGGAACTGAGGGGGTTCCTCGCCCATTGCCACATATGGGTCCTCGACGTCGAACAGGGCGGCCTGGAAGAACGGGAGGCCCTCCAGACACTGCGGACGTCCGTGATCACTCATCCTGCCCAAGCGGACGCGGCGTGGCACGTACTGCTCAGCGCCTGTGCACAGCTGGCTATCCACCATTCCGGTGCCGATATGAGGCAACTGCAGCAGTCGCTGTCATCGGCTGGCATCGCGCTGGCCACCGTCCGAGACTTCACCTCAGATGTCCAGCTCCTGGCCAGGACCACGCACGACACCCTCGACCAGTTGGGCCATGGCCTCACTACCGTCCCCACACCGCAGGGGCCTGTGGCCATTGCGCGCACGGTCACAGGCATCGGAGCGAGGACCCAGAAGGGCTCGATCCTCGTGGCTGGCGGGCCGGGTGCGGGCAAGACCGTGGTCGTGCACGAGTTGGCCCGGGAAGCCAGTGCAGAAGGCCGGCCCGTACTTCTCCTATCGGTAGCCGGCGTGGATGCCCGGAGTGCCGGCATGCTTCAAGCAGAACTCAGGCTGCAGCATCCGCTTGTCGACGTTCTCGAGCAGTGGCAGCCCGGCAGCACCGGGCTCCTGGCGATCGATGCCCTGGATGCCGCACGAGTCGATGCCTCCACCGAGCTGTGGCGATCAATCATCGCGGATGTGAGCCGCCGGCTGCCGAACTGGCAGGTGGTCGCCTCCATCCGCACCTGGGACCTACAGCACTCCCCACAGCTGCGTGCCCTCTTTGCAGGCGAGGCAATACAGGTGGGTGATCTCACGGAGGAAGAGGTCGCCCAGGTCACCGATGTCTTCCCCGCCTTGCGTGGCTTTCTGAGCCAGGCTTCCGACCAGCAGCGACAGCTGATGCGCAACCCGTTCAACCTGCGCCTGGCTGCCGAACTCATGCTGGCCGGCGCAGCAGCAACACAGCTACGCACTGTCGACAGCAGGTTGGGCCTGCTGGAGCGTTACTGGGAGGCGCGCGTCACCCGGGGAACCGAGGGCATCGCGAAAGCAGCCTTCCTCGGCCGCCTGTGCGCAGCCGCAGTACAGGAGAGACGACTTGCCGTGCCCGCCCAGAAGATTTTGGAGGGCGACACCGCAGCGTCAGACGTCCTGCGGACCCTCCTTTCCAGCTCCGTCCTCACGCAAGCCCCGACGATCATGGGCCCCACGGCCAACGGCCCCCTGCAGTTCGCGCACCACGTGCTGTTCGACTACGCCGTTGCCATCACCTACCTCTCGCACTCCCCCGACGGACTGCAGGAAAGGCTGAACGCCGACCCCGACCTGTTGCTCTTCGCCCGCCCCAGCATCGACATGTACCTCCGGACGGCCTGGGCGCAAGGTCCCGGCGTGTTCTGGGCGCTGGCTCTGGCCTTGATGGCACTGCCCTCCCCCAGGATGGCAGCCACAGCAATCGCAGACGTCGTCACGGATGACTGCGATCAGGCGACTGACCTGGAGCCGCTGCTCGCACCGGATCCGGGCACCGAGGAGGGAGCGAAGCGGATACTCGCAGCGATCGCCGTCGCTGTCTCCCTCAAGCTGAAGGAAAGCAGCCTCCAGCATCCAGGTGTCTGGACCGAGGTCGCTGAGCGTCTCAGCCGGACACCTGCCCGATTCCTCACGGCGCTGGGTGTCCTGGTGACCGACCTGGCCTCCCATCGGGCAATGCTGAACGAACAGCAGCTCCGGCTCTGCGCGTCAGCGGCGCGGCGCCTGCTGGAGTACCTGTGGACCCAGCCTCCAGCCCCCGCTTCACGGCTGGCCATCACCGCTGTGATCCAAACGGCAGCAGGTGACCTGACCACGACCGAGACACTACTCAGGCGCACTGTGGAGCCGCCCCAGCTCGAAGAGCGCGGCTACAACGACCTCCTCTCCATGACCAGCAAGGTCTCAGAGCTGCTGGAACTCCTGCCGGGCCTCGTAGAAGACCTCTACGTGGCTGTGCTGAGCCACACCGAGACGTCCTCGGCCGACACCCAGATGGGCAGCGGCTCCGTGCTGACTCTCGTGTCCAATCGCCGACAGGACTTCGACGCGGCCAAGTACCCCCTGGTCAAGTACTTCCCCACCGTCCTGCGCTCGGACCTCCCTCGTGCCCTGGCGATCCTCACCCGCTTGACACTCACTAGCCAAGATCTACCCAAGCATTCGGCTGTCCTGCGGGGCCGCACGATCGTGGTCATCAAAGACGACTCACGCGCATGGGACTTCGGCTCCAGCTACGCCCATAATGACCCGGCAGCCCTACTCGACGCCTATCAGGACTTCGCCTCCGCTGCCACCGCAACCGAAGCGGAGGCGCTGGGCGAGGCGCTCACCTCGGCTCCCCAAGCGGGTGTTGTATGGCGACGCACCCTACGCGCAGCTGCCGCCAACCCAGCCCTGGCAACCTCCCTGGTCAGCGAGCTGGCCGACGTCGTGACGCAGTTGCTCATCCCGGATCTGCTCGAACCCGCCTGCGAGCTGATCAGCAAGCTGCACCCCACCCTCACACCTGCCGAAGCTGCCCGCCTGGAGGCAGCGATCGTCTCGCTCAAGCCAGACGCCTCCCACGAGGAGGGGAGCCAGGAGCAGGCCCGCCGGTACCAGATGCTCGTCGACGCGCTCTCCGTGGAACACGTCACCGATCCATCACTGACAGCGGACAAGAACGCACGGGACACCGAAGCCGCCGCAGGGCACCTGCCGTGGCCTGCTGCGGAGCCAACCGAGACCAAGGAGGAAGACCCTGCGGAAGCCGAACTACGCAAGCTCATCGCAACCCTGAGCAGCTTCGCGAGCACCTATCTCAACGGCACCGCCACACCGGAAGACACCGCATCCGCCGAGCACACTGCCACCAATCTGGAAGCAGCCCTGAAGCAGACGCAATCCTCCCCCATCCGCGCGCAGGCGGAGGACGCTCTCGCCCGGGCTGCGGAGATCTGGACCCGCAGCACACAGACGCCGCCGGCATCCTTGACCCACGCGCGTACCCTCCTTCTTGTATCGACAACGAGCCCCCGGCCCGAACCCACCCCGGAGAACGCCAACTACGACCTGCTCCTCCCCCAGGGCCCCCGAGCCGATGCGGCTCGCGGCCTCGGCCAACTCGCCAGCGTGCCGGAGCAGTACAGCCCCGAAGTCGCTCGAGCCCTGCTCGCCCTGGCGGCAGACCCCGTGGGAGCCATCAGGCACACAGTGGCTCGAATCACCCCACTCATAGCAGTCAGCGACACCGGCACGGCGTGGCAGATCCTCGAGCGCCTCGCTGCGCAGGACTCCGACGACGCTGTGCTCGCCACCGCGGTCACCACGGCCTGCTTCTGTATGAGCGACCGTCAACGCGGCGCTTCCATCCTGACCACGGTCATGGGACGCGCAACCCCACACCCTGGCCGCGAGACCGCCGCCTCCGCCTGCGCCACCGCCGCAGGACTCCTGTGGGTCCACCACGCAACACCCGAAGCAGGCACCGCCCTCACCAGCATGATCACCCGCTGGCTGGACGACAGCACCTGGGCCGACTGCCTCCACCAACTGCGCGTCTCCGGAGCACTCACCCACGACAACGAAGCTGTCCGGCAACGTGCCCTCAAACTCATGCAGCAACTCGCCGAACCAGCCCTCGACGAAACCCGCCACGCTCTGAGCCAGCATCAAACCTCGACCGACGCCGAGCGGGAGCAACTCAAGAACACCGTCAGGCTCCTCGACAACATCGCGTCACAGATCTACTTCGCCAGCGGCGGCACCGACAGCAAGCCCCCGATCCAGCCGGAAGTCAGACTCGTCGACGAAGCCGAGCCACTGATCAAGCTCCTTGCGGCGACCCCAGTCGCGGGCATCGCCCACCACCTCGTCGAGATGTGTGAGCGCATGATCGACCAGCGCCCGCAGCAGACGCTCCTGACCGTCCGCGACATCGTGACCCAGGTAGGCGCACAAAGCGGCTACACCGCGGACACCCTCGGCGTGGGAACCTGCGTCACCTTCGTGGAACGCATCCTCGCCGACCACCGCGGCCTCCTCCACAACCCGGACAACCTCACCGCCCTACGGCAGATCTGCGACGCCTTCATCGACGCCGGATGGCCCCAAGCCCACAACCTTGTCTTCGGCATCGAGCAGATCTTCCGGTAACAGCTCCACAGCACCCCACACCCTCACGCCGGCAGCCGCCCCTGAACCACGCCAAACACACCCATCACTTCATTCAGAACTAGATAATCGACACCAAGAACTGCGACTCCGTCTACTGGGCCGACGTCCGCGGTTCCATGCCCGACCTCGTCCAGGCCGTCGGCCGGGCGCTACGGATGCAGCCCGGCGAGGGCAAGGTCGCCTCCCTCGTCGTGCCCGTCTTCCTCCAACCCGGTGAGGACCCGCAGGACATGGTCGCCTCCGCCAGCTTCCGCCCCCTGGTAGCGGTCCTCCAGGGCCTGCGCTCGCACGATGAGCGCCTGGTCGAGCAGCTCGCCTCCCGCGCCCTCACCAGCGGCAAGCGCAAGATCCACGTCCGGCGTGACGAAGAGGGGCGCATCGTCGGGGCCGGCGGCGAGGGTGACGGCGAGGACCAGGAGCAGGACGGCGCCGACGCCGCTGCCGAGTCCGCGCTGCTCCACTTCTCCAACCCGCGCGACGCCTCCACGATCGCGGCGTTCCTGCGCACGCGGGTCTACCGGCCGGAATCCCTGGCCTGGCTGGAAGGCTACGAGGCGCTGCTGCGCTGGCGCAGGGAGAACCAGATCACCGGCCTGTACGCCGTCCCGTACGACACCGAGGTCCAGGTCGGCGTCACCAAGGACTTCCCCCTCGGGCGGTGGGCGCACCAGCAGCGCAAGACACTGCGCGCCGGCGAACTCGATCCCCACCGCAAAGAACTGCTCGACGCGCCCGAGGCCGGGATGGTCTGGGAGCCCGGCGAGGAAGCCTGGGAAGCCAAACTCGCCGCGCTCCGGTCCTACCGGCGGGCCACCGGACACCTCGCCCCCCGCCAGGACGCCATGTGGGGCGAGGGCGAAGCGATGGTGCCCATCGGGCAGCACATGGCCAACCTCCGGCGGAAGGGCGCGAAGAACGGCCTGGGCAAGGACCCGAAGCGGGCGGAACAGCGTGCCGCGCAGCTCACCGCGATCGACCCGGAGTGGAACTGCCCGTGGCCGCTGGACTGGCAGCGGCACTACCGCGTCCTCGCGGACCTGGTCGAAGCCGACGGCAGCCTGCCCGAGATCCAGCCCGGCGTGTTCATGGACGGCGACGACCTCGGCAAGTGGCTCCAGCAGCAGAAGCAACCGGCCGTCTGGGCGCGACTCCTACCCGAGCAGCAGGAGCGACTGTCCACGCTGGGCATCAAGCCGCTGGAGAAGCCCTCTCCCGCCCCCGGCGGCCAAGCGTACGGTGAAGGGCCCGAGCAAGGCACAGCAGGCGTTCCAGCGCGGCCTGACAGCCCTCACACAGTGGGTGGAACGCGAGGGCGACCGGCCGGTACCGCGCGGCCACACCGAGGAGATCGCCGTCGACGGCGAAACGGAACCGGTGACCGTAAAGCTGGGCGTCTGGGTCTCCAACACCAAGACCCGGCGCGACAAACTCACCCAGGAACAGCTGACCGCCCTGCGGGACCTCGGCGTCGACTGGGCCTGACTCGGTCTGGCGCTGAGCCGCAGCTGGGCTGTCGAGCTTGTACCCGCTCCGGCTTTGGAGGTGACGGCAGCTTGTGCGGCTTCCTCGGGGGGTCGGAGCTACGGAGCCAGCAACTGGTCGAAGAACCCGCTCAGCATGAGTTTGGCAGCCTGTGGGTCCACAAATTCGGCGCCGCCAAACCGGTACACCTCATACCCCTGAAGACGGATCCGCCGATCTTCTCGGACCATGTCGGCGTATAGGTCGGGTGCGGCCTTCCCATCACGCGAGTAGTGCTCCTTACCATCCAGCTCGAGAACGTATCGGCGACCGCCGGAAGCGAGCATCAGGAAGTCCATCCGCTGCCGCGTCAGCACCTTGCCTTCCGCCCGTTGATTCCGCTGCTGTTGCGCCAGGGGGTCGTAATGGAGATACACCTGTGGCAACAGAGCAGGAAAGTCTCCGAAGCCTCGCTGCATCGCGTGATCCCAGTAGGTGTCCAGCAACAGCTGCTCCGGGGCGTTGAGTGCCCCCCTCAGCCGCTTCAGGAGCGCCTGCAGCCTGAAATGCTCAGACATCCCGTACATGCCGTCCTGGAGGTGCCACCACTTGCCGAGTTCGCTCCAGGTGAGGCCCGAGGCCCCCACTGGGCGGTCATACAGCAGGCAGTGGTCCTTGTTCTTCGTGATCTCGATGACACCACCCGCGACGTCCCTCCAGACGATCTCTGGCTTCTGCGCGGCGGCGAAGATGAGGTTGCGCAGCTCGCCGCGCAGCCCCCGCAAGCCTCCGGTGAAGGTGGTCTGCTCGCGTCGTTCCAGCGCTGCGCGCGCAGGGGCGAAGACCCTGGTCAGGTCGGTAATGAGGCCGTTGTCGTGCTCCATCCGAAACGAGTAGTAGCCCTGCTTGTCGTGAAAGGGCACCTCGAACTCGATACCGAGGCGGCGCAGAACGGCCTTGAGACAGCGTATGACCGCTCCCGTCTCCGAATTGTCCATCAGTCCGTCGTGCTCAGGGTGCTGGGGCAAGTCGTCGATCAGCAGGTCGATGAGAGCGTGCGCAGCCTCTTCGTCACCACTGGCGGACGGGGCGGTGCGAAGCTCGTTGATGGCCTCGCGATTCAGCCTCGTATATGAGTACTGGTCACGCTGGACGGTTTCAAAGAAGAGTTCCTGCGGCACTCTGTCCCCCTCAGCCCTCGTTGTCCGGCAGAACCCGAACGCCGGGATGATGATCTCGCAGGCCACTGACATCGAGCAGGGACTTTTGAAGGCTTTGCGTTGCGGTGGCAGGCACAGATCGACGGCACCTGCGACAGGTCCGGCTCTCTGCGAGTGTCAGCCGAGGCAGACCCCGGCTTCGGCACTGGCACGCCTATCAAGGCCGGAGCGGAGGGCAGCGGGAAGCCGCTGGCGGCGAGGACGGTTTCGGGGCTGCCGAGTTGCAGGAGCTGCCAGTACGCCGGAGCGCAGGCCGCGAGGTCGGGGGCGGCGAAGGCGCATTCCAAGGCCGGGAAGGTCTTCTCCACGGCGTCGGTGAAGGCCTGGAAGTCGGTGAAGGCCCGGAAGTAGTCCCGTGCGCTGCGGGCGTTGCCCCACAAGGTGACGGCATCACGAAGAGTGCCCTCGGCGTACTGCAGGGAGATGCCCGGCTTAAGTCTCATATCCGGATTCTGCCTTCTCATCAGGACACGGCGGGATCGGGCCGAGACACCCGATCAGGGCCCGCGCAGCTTCCGCGTCGTCTATGGAGCGCTGTTGGGGGCACGACGCTGCCGACCCCGATCCGGAGGCAGCCGAACACCAGTCCGTCCCGAAGACCACCGCACCGCGCACGTCGGACCGGGATCACCGGATCGAGGGAAGGCCCCCGAACTCCCGTGCCCTCCCAGAGGGCGGAGGGGTTGAGGTTGTGGCATGGGCTCAATGCGGTGGGGGGAGGACCGGGGTGTCGGCGGTGGCCGGGACGGCAACGGCCGTTCAAGAACTCGACGGGGATCAGCGCGCAGCGCTCGACGCCTGCGTGGTCGCGGCCCTGGCCTTGAGCAGCAGTGAGGGCGAGGCACAGGGGCGGATGCGGCTGCTGATGGAGTGCCATGGTCGCTACGTGCGCTCGTTTGGGGTCCTTGAGCAGGCACCGTCGTACGAGGTGTTCGCCCGTCGGCTCCGTGGAAGCCGGGTGGCCGACCTTCTGCCGGGACGGCCCCAGGGATCAGTGCTCGGCAAGCTGTGGCTGCTCGATGACGACGGCATGCCCAGTTCGGCGCTGCACCGGCTCGCGGTGGAGGCCTCTGAGCACGGCCACCAGGCCCCGGGGATCGGTGCCGATATCCGCCATCTGCACAGCCTGCTGCGGGCGGTAGGGATGTTGCCGGTGAGTACCGGGCTGTCGCGGATCTCCGGCGAGACCGTCCAGCACGCCGTCTTCCGCGCGCTGAGGGCCGCCGGCTTCGAGGCGTACACGCGGGGCCGGGAGGCGATGGTACGCACGCCCGTCCTGACACGGCGCGATTTGTCCCGGAACACCGCGTTGGTCGAGCTGGGCGCGTACACCGGTGTCTCCCCGACGCGGCAGTTCGGCGGCCTGTGGGCAGCGTGTCCGATGTGCAGATGGACGATGCGGGCCACCTACCGCCCCAACGGCGTGGTGGACGTCGAGTGTGAGGACGAGCGCCACAGCCTGCTGGGCGCCCGGTACCGGGCCGAGCCGACAGCGGTGGTGGGCTGGCGCCTGGCGCCGTGCGGCGAACTGCGCACCGTGCCGGAGCTGCTGTCCGTGGAGGGCTACGTGGCGTTGCCCTACGCCCTGTGGCTGTGGGTGACGCTCCCGGGCCTGCTTGAGGTCGAGCTGCGCGACCGGCTGGTCGCCTTGGGCGCGGAAGTGCGGCTGTGGCCGTTCGGCGACGCCTATGACCTGCATGTCGCTCGTCCCGGCCGGTCCAGGGCGTGGCGCGTCGACGTCAAGACCTGGGCCGACCCGTACGGGCTGGCCCAGAAGCTGCGCGAGGATCCCGAGGGGCCCAGCGAGCTGTGCTTCGTGGTGCCTGAGCACTTGCGGGGGTTCCTGCCGCTGCTGCGCCGGGTGGTGCGGGACAGCGGGGCGCGCGTGCTAACCGATGCCGACCTGGTGGCGGAGGTGGAGGGGGCGTGAGCAGGACGCTTGCCGGGGCTCTGGCCTTGGCCGAGTATCTTCTTCCCTCCCGGTTCCGCGACGGGCGGCAGGTGGTGCGCGTCGCGGACGCCCATGTCCTGCTGAGCGGGCACGCGCCGCGTGCCGTGGCGGGCTGGGAGCAGTGGTCGGAGGCGGACAAGCAGCGCCTCGGCGCGCTGTTGGGCACCCGCCATCGGGGGGAGGCGCTACTGCACAACGTCGAACGGACCGTCTACGACGTCTTCCACACCCCCGACGCGGACGACCCGCTGCCCGCTCTCTACGCGCTCGGGTACAGCGAGCGGGGGCGGGCGCTTGAAGTGCTGCCGACTCACGGGCAGGACCCTTCGGACGTCGCCGAACGCCTGCTCGCACCGGCCAGGCGCCAGCGGCTGCTGCGGGTCGCGAGCGGATCGGGCTGGTCGGCGCCGACATCGCGTGGGCGGGTCCAGCTCACTTTCCCCGACGAGCAGGGGGTGTACAGGCCGCCTCGGGTCGTGACCGCACCGTCGGTGGAGTTGGTGGTGGACGACGATGAGCTCGGCTGGCAAAGCCGGGACACCGACCAGGGCATGAAGGGCCCGGCCTTCCGCGAGAAGCAGATCGCGCTGCTGCTGCGCGGGACCATCGGTGGCGGGCAGCGCCCCCTGGAACCCGTTGTCCTGCCGCCGGGCCGGATGCACCTGCTGAGCGCGCCCCCGGGCGTGGGCAAGAACGTCTTCGGCCGAGGGCTGGCGATCCAGCAGGCCGGCCTGGGTCGCACCACCGTGCTAGTGGTCAGCGACAACGGCGACGTCTACGGCGAGGCCTCCACCTTGCAGCAGGAGCTGCAGGCGGCGGGCGTCAAGGAGACGGCCACGCCGTTCATCGCCCCCAACAGCCGGTACAGCTTCGCGCTGCGCTCCGCCGCGAAGCTGGAGGGCACCGGCGTGCCGCTGGCGCAGGCCTCGGCGAGCATCGCCTTCCTCGTCAACAACTCCGCCTACGGATGCGCCGCACAGGCGCAGCTTGAGGGACGCGACGCCTTCGAGGCCGGCAGGGAGCCGTGCACGGTCGCGGCGTCGGATGCTTTCGGCCAGCCGGAGCGGGCGCTGTGCCCATATGTGTCGTCCTGCGGGAAGTTTTCCCATGTCGAGGCCGCGACGACGGCCAGGATCATCGTGACCACCCACGCCTGCTTCCAGTCCGGGATGATCAAGGTTCCGGTGGAGGTCGACGGGGAGGTCCGCAACAGCATCAGCGTGCGGGAGTTCCTTCTGCGCCTGGCGTCCTATGTGGTCGTCGACGAGGTCGACGCCTACCAGGCGCGGGGGTTCGACGAGTGTGGCGTGCTGGAGCTCGCGTCCCGCTCCCGCCCAACCACGGTGCTGCGGCGCATTCGCGACAGCCTGCACCAGGCGCCGCCGAGGCTGGCGGTGGCCATGCGCCGGCCCCTGACCCGGGCGGTGTTCCTGGCCGAGCAGCTGCTCGACCTGGTGGCCGGGGAGGAGGTCTGCACCGAGGTCGCCCAGGCGCAGGCCCTGGCCCGCGGGCAGGACCCGCGCCGGACGCGGCAGGTCCTGCAGGACCGCAAGCGCTGGTATCAGCCCCATCAGTGGGACCGGCATCTGCTGGAGAACCTGATCGGGGTGGACCCTGATGCTGCGGCCACCGCCGAGCAGGCCGACTGTCTGCAGGCCTTGCTCCCGCGCGTTGCCACCCGGCCGGGTGACCGCCCTTCCTGCGCCGTCCTGCCGGATCGGCTGCTGCCCGTCCCGGGCGTGCTGGAGCGGATGCTCACGATCGACGAGGGCGGGGAGTGGCAGCTTGCCCCCTTCAAGGACGAACTGCGGGAGATCATCTCCGCCGCGCTGCCCGCCTTCTGCGCTGCCGAGGGCGGAGACGACGGAGCACCTGCCGAGTCCACGGTGCCGGCGCAGCGCGGGCTCGACCGGCCGGAGCCGGTGCGGGCGCCCACGCGCACCGAGGTCACCGCGGGCGTCCTGCACGCGCTGATGATGAAGACGTGGCTGACGGCCATCGTCCACACGATGTTCAACCTGACGGACAGGGCCGGCGAACTCGCCGGGCACGGCATCGACGCGGCCTCCGAGCTCGCCGACGCGATCGGCCACCAGGGCGCCGGCACCGTCGTCCCGTTCGGGCCGCTGGGCCGCCAGCTGGGCGGGTTCCGCTTCGAGGGGCTGGACGATCCGGGTGCCCATGCGAGTTTGAAGATGGAGGTGCTGCGCGCCGACCCCCACACCGAGACGCAGTTCCTCGGCAGCATCGTCTCCCTCGCCCTGAGCGGCCGCCAGCGTACTGTTCTGGGCATGTCCGCCACCGGCTTCATGCCGGGCGCGGCACGCACCCACCTGCTCGCTCGCCCCGACTGGGCGATGCCCGACACCCTTCGCGATGGTCTGACCATCTTCAACAGCACCCCCGTCGCCGACGGAAAGCTCTTGGCCGTCGGCAGCACCCCCTACCGCGAACGCGACCAGCGGGTCATCTCACTGGCCGCCGGCTACGCACCGGGCCTGGTGCGCGACCTGGACCGGCTTGCCGCGGAGGCGCGCACCCGGCATCGCGCACGGGCCCTGATCACCGTCAACTCCTACCGGCAGGCCCGCCTGTTCGCCCAGACCCTGTACGACACCGCGCTCGCCCTCGAGCGGCGGCTACGGATCTACGTCGCCGTCGCGGACACCCCCGACCTCTCTCTGCCGCCGGTCTGCGACGCGATCGGCCAGCTCACCCGCGACCGTTTCGCGGAGCTGGCGGACCTCGACGGCGAGGTGCTCATCTCGCCGCTGCCGCGCACTGAGCGGGGCTTGAACGTGCTGACCGTGTTCGAGGGCGTCGCCGTGTCGGCCATCACCCTGATCGCCATGGGTGTGCGGCCGGTCATGCCGGCCGACGACCCGGCGGTGCTGGCGGCCAGTGTCGCCGCCCGGGCATGGCGCGACACCGTGCCCGGCGACGACTCCGCCGCCGTCCTGGCCCAGGCCCGCGCGGCGGCCGACGCGCACCTGCGCCTGAACCTCAACGCGCCCAAGCGCTTCTCCGCCCTGCCCGACGAGCTGAAGTACGAACTCGTCGCCACCCTCCTCGGGCAGAGCGTCCAGTTGGCAGGCCGCGGACGCCGCGGGCAGACCCACGTCGAGCTCCACTTCATCGACGGCGCCTTCCACGACCCCACCTGGGGATCCGACCTGCCCACCCTGATCCGCGGGCTGCTCGAGCAGTCCCCGCAGGACGACCTCGCCCAGCTCGGCGCTTCTTACGGCCACACCATCGAGGAAATCGCCGAGTACGCCCACGCCCAGCACCTGCTCCCCGCGATGCGCGCGGGCTTTGACGCCTACCTGGGAGAGTACGCATGAGTCGCCCGCTCGACAGCGTCGCCCGCAAGCAGGCCCGCCTGCTGCAATTCCGCACCGCTCCCGCCGACCTGGGCGAGGTAATCGCCTACCGGCCCGACGCCCCCATCATGGACCTGGCCATGGAGCTCTTGCGCGAGTACAAGCGCAACGTCGGCACCGGTCTGGACGTGCAGCCGCCCTACCGGGCGCTGGAGTGTGTCCTGCGCGCGGCGGCGGGCACCTGGGCGCGCTGGCAGTGGAACGACGGCTGCTACGAACTCTTGTGCGCGGCGCCGATCAGCGCCGAGGACCGGCGCGACGTGTTCCGCTACTGGGCCGAAGCCGTGGTCCCCGGCCCCGACGGCCGGCGCATCGGTGAACAGCTGGCCGAACTCCTCGCCCGGGCCGAACCCCGCTGCGTCGTCCTGCCCCCGCCGCCGAGCGCCGGCAAGCGCTCGCGCGGCTGGTGGCCGGGCGAACTCGCTCGCTGGCGCCTGGCCGAGGAACTCGCCGCGCTCGAGTGGCCCCGCAACAACGGCGCCCCCGTCCGTTTCGCCCTGTGCACCGACGGCCGCCTTGCCGCGATCGGCCACGAACTGCCCGCCGAACCCGACCGCAAGGGCACCGTGCGCCACCTGCTGCCCCGTATCACCATCGATACCGCCGCCAGCGGGCACTCCCGGCGCCACGCGCTGACCGTTAACGCCACCACCACCCTCCTCGCCACCTCCTGGAAGGGTGTCGCCACCGTCCTGCTGGCCAACCCCGACCAGCCGCTCGTCGTCGCTGCGGCCACCGACGGCCCGCCGTGGAAGCGCCGCCTGAACGTCCCTGCGGTCGCCGCCAGCCGCCGCCTGGCCGCCCTGCCCCGCCTGAGCGCGAACGTGCCGCCCTTCCCCGAGCACCTCGCCGACGGCGCCCTGGCCGATACCGCCCCGGGGCCGGTCTGGGCCGTCGCCCCGGCCAGCGCCCGTACCCCCGGCCTGGGCCGCGGACACGGCATGGAGTTCTTCCGCCGCCTCGAGGAGGCCATCGACACCCGGTGCGAGAAGTACAGCCACCGCAGCCCCGTGTTCATCGAGGTCCCCGGCATCAAGGTGCCGCCCACCGAGAGCGGCTCACGCGTCAGCGGACCGATCCCCCTCGAACGGATCCCCGCCGCCCTGGACGCCGCCGGCGTGGGCACCCTCCTCGTCCCCGTCCTGTGGAGCACCGACGAGGTCCGCGCCCGGGTGAAGGCCGCGATCGCCGCCCAGTGGGGCCCCGGCGAGGACTGGAAGGCCGTCGAAGGCGTCGCCGAACCCGCCGTCGGCGGGCGTATCGAGGTCGTCTTCCTCCACGACAAGGCCAGTGCCCTCGGCCACGGACCGCGCACCAGCGCGGAGCGCGAGCGGGACCTGGCGCAGATGCTCGCCCCCCACACCCGCAAGGACACGCTCGTCGCAGCGATCTGCGAGACCGACTGGGACCCCGAGCGCTGGTACCCGAGCGTCGAAGCCCGCGAAAAAGCCGAGGCCGAGGACGGCAAGTGGCCCTCCAAGCAGGCTCTCGCGCGCCTCGCAGCGACCTCCCAGTACATCAAGCAGGCCCCGCCGCCGATCCCCACCCACACCCGGGAGGGCAAGCCCTACAACGAGAAGTACCGCGCGAAAAAGGTCGCCTCCCGCCAGAGCGGCCTCGACAGCTCGACCGCGAACGTGCTGCGCGAGATCCTCAGTGGCGTCGGCGCCACCGACCACCGCCTCGGTGCCGCGTTCGGCAAACTGCCGCTCGAGAACTGGTGGCACATCGGCATCCACGTCCGCCGCCACACCCAGCGCCGCACACCCGGCAAGCGCCGCACCACCGAACCGGCACCGATCACCGCCACCCTCACCGCCATGCGCCCCACCGGCGGAAAGGACGACCCCTGGCAGGACTGGGCCTACAGCGCCCAGGCCGGGAGGTGGCAGCCCCGCAGCCCGGCCACCACCGCGCTGCACGCCGCCGACCTCGCCTGGGACGTCAGCGGATACCGCGCCGCCGCGGACGAGACACTCCAGGCCCGCGCCGCCGCGGACATCGTCGAGCAGGCCCTCATCGCCACCCGCACCCAACTCCCCGCACCAGCCCCCACGGTGCTCTACGTCGACGGTGACGCCGCCGAGTACATCTGGGCGGGCCTCACCGACGAAGCCCTGGGCCAGGACCCGCCGCCCGGCCTGCGGCCGGCGTCCTGGCTGCCCGGCCACAGCCTCCCCCGCGCCCAACGCCCCCTGGCCACCGTCCGCGTCATCGGCGACCTGGAACGCATCGGCCGCCCCACCGGGGCCCACATGCGCACCAGCGACGGCACCTGGCGCGCCACCGACACCACCAACAGCCTCTTCCAACTCGCCACCGACGACGGCGCCGTCACCTATCCCGACCTCCTGCTCGTCAACGTCCCCCGCACCTGGGCCGCCGGCCCCGCCGGCCGCTTCGGCAAGGACGAGACACGCTTCGACAGCCGCAGCCAGAGCAAGAACGGCTACGCCCACACCGCCACCCGGTTCACCGTCATCGCCCAGAGCCCCGACGCCGACTGCGACCTCATCGGAGCCGTCGCCGCCGTCCTGACCAACCAGGGCATCACCTCCGACGTCCGCCAAAGCACCCCCACCCCCCTCCACCTCGCCCGCAGGATGGACTCCACCCACCCCTACTACCGCCGCACCGCGCAGAGCACCGAGGACGCCCCCGATGCCGCCGAAGACGGGAAAACCGCGCAGGAGGAGACAACCAGCCTGTGACCCGAGGCGCGGTGGCACAGACGAGGAGACGGCCGGGGCGCTGCAGACCACGATCGGAATCCGGTCCTCGCCTTTCTCGGACTCGCCGCAGCCATCTGCTGCTACCAACGATACGTCCGCCTCACCAAGTAGGACACGGTCTTAGCTGGCGCCGGTCTGGGGGGCCGAACGCGGTTCGGCACCGCTCTACTCGGCACCAGAGACCATGCGGAAGCGGTCGAAGCGCTTCGGCGCACTGAACATGGGTCGTCCCCAGTAGCCGCCGGTGTCTCGGCGCTTCAGTACGTCCTCCACAACCTCTCCGGCATCGCGGTCGAAGCCGGCGGGGGCGAGAGAGACGCGGTGGCACAGCAGGTCCGACTCGCCCTGCGAATATCCCTCCCACTTGCCGGAGTCGTAGCGCTTCTCGGGCCTGATGACGTCGAGGAGCTGGTAGGCGTCGAGGGCCTGATGTGTCTCGTAGGCCTTCCGCCCCAACCCATAAAGGCCCTGTCTCACGTCGCCGGTGACGTAGGTGATGGTGAGCGGGTCGCCCTCCTCGGCGCCGACCTCGACGCCGGTGTACTTGAGGCGGTCGAACCACATGAGCAGGGCGGCGATCTCGCTGTTGGTGAGCACGTGCACCCAGCCGCGGGTGAAGAACTCGACCGGGAGCTCGATGTACGGCTCGGTGTCGTCGGCGGCGGTGTACGGGATGGCCGAGCTGACGGTGCTGGTCCCGTTCTCACAGAGCAGCTGCAAACCGGTGCTGAAGCGGCCAGGTCCGGAGTTGGCCCGGACGAGCGCCATCGACTCCAACGTCTTCAGGGCCTGCGTGATCTGGCGTCGGCGGTTGACGTCCTCGGACGCCAACTGGATACCGGGACCGGCGTATTGGCTGATGGAGGCCGACAAGCTCATCCAAGACAGGGGGTGCTTCGCCGTCGACTCCACGGGATAGGGGGCATCCCACTGCTTACCCGGCCCCACGGCGCACTGCGCGGCGTACAGCATCGTCAGCATGAGCCGAAGCTGGAGTCCCTTGGGGGTGACCATGCGGGCCGCGAACGGCTGCTCCTCCGTCGGGAGCGGCTTCCGCTCGTCCTCCAAGATCCTTATCTCGTCAAGCCGGTAGAAGGCTTGACGGACTCGAACGGAGTCGGGCCTCTGTCCGTGCTCCCAGACCTGGCGCATGACCTGGTTGACGCCCCCGAGCATGCGGGTGCGAAGGGTCTGGAGGTGTGCAAGGCGCGTGTCGACCTTGCCGTCCTTCGGGCGCATCTTGATCTACCTCTTGAAAACTACGGATTGATTCTCATGCTGCCGTCATCCATCGATTACTCAGTCATCTTCGATTTCTCTAGTTGGCGTTCATGCGAATCAATGCGTAGTTGAGAGTACCGGACGACCCCTCAGACGGGCTACATCATTTGATGAGTGGGGCGCTGAACGGGGCCTCACGGGCGGCTTGGAGGGCTTCTCCGGCCGCGTCCAATCGGGGGCTCCGGAGCATCGACGCCGGCAAGCACTTGGTGCTCCGGGCCTCCCAATCGCGAAAGAGGCGGTACCTCTCTCAATGGAACGTACAACAGAAAAGCGCATCGAGCCCAGCCCGCGAGCTGAGCTCCCGGAGGGAGTCAGTGCGAACTCCAGCCGGCTCCTGGGGTGGGTGACCTTCGGCTTCACGGCGGTCTGCGCCCTGGGAGGCACGGCGATCGCCCTGACGGTCTCCGCGCCGGTCGGACTGGCGTTGCTTGCCGTGGCGGCGCCCGCCATCACGATCCAGATCCGCCGGTGAATCTCGGATGGCCGCAATCCTCGGATTGCGGCCATCCGAGCCGTTCCCCTACCCGCGCAGGCGCAGAGCGCGCCTGGTTCGCCACTACGGCCCGGGCCGCCGCCGAATCCGGCGATGCCCAGCTTGACGCGCATGGGTTCTGAGCCAGGAGACCACGGTGCCGCTCAACTACAGCGTCCCAAAAGCGGCGGCGGGCCACCCGTAGGACCGACCCACCGCTGATGAGACGGTGCCGCTGCGCGCCCCGCTCAGCTACCAGTCGGCCACGGCCAGCAGGACCACGGCGTCAGATGTACGCGCGTACTCCCACGAGTACAGGTGGTACGCCTCCTTGGGCTCATCGAGCTGGTGGTGCGACCGCAGTGCACAGACGAGCAGCTCGCTTTCTTCTACCCTTCCCGGCCACTCCTCCGGGACCGGCATACCGTCCTGGCTGCGGTTTGGGTTTTTCACCACCAGGCCGGTGACCCACTCAGGAGGCGCACCGCCGGGTTCCGCCTCGTCCCAGAACACGTCGCTGTGCGAGACGAGGTAACCGACGACCTCCAGCGGAACCCTCTGGACAAGGCGATGCCGATTGATGGCCGGGCTGGTCAGCGGACGGAAGTAGCTGAACTCAGCGGCATCGAACTGCTCGAACAGGTGCCGGATCGGCTGAAGGTCCAAGGGGATTCCGGGCAGCTGGAACGACAGATGGCAGTGGTAGACCGACCGGAAGCGGTGGCTGGCGATGTTGGCAGTAAGGGTGTAGAAGCCTCCGCCCTGGCAGGTGTCGAAGTAGACGATCTGTTCGGTGTGGTGCGCGTTGTCCAGGCTCTCTTCGCGCTTCTTCCAGGTACGCAGCGCCTCAACGAACTCGCGGGCGCCGGCGCCGTGCCAGTTCGCGCTGGACTGCTGGATGTTCCATCGCGGCTCTCCGCTGTTCCACCCCATCGAGTCCAGCCCGCACAGCAACTCCACAATGCCGTCTTCATTGAACACGCTGACCTGCGCGTCGAGGGAGACGCCGTTGCCGCTGCCGAACGCCCAGTCCACGTCGGGCAGCTCCTGTACGAAGACGAACTCCCCGAAGCCGCCCCCGGACGTGACGTATGACAGCGGCTGCAGGTCCGCGCCGAGCAACCGCGCCTCCGCACCTGGCAGGTCCGTGACCGGACGGCGCCGACGCCGGGGCTTCGGAGCAGCGGCGAGGTGCACACGACCGTGAGTGATCAGTTCCTCCCGCTTCACCTGCAGGAGGTTGACCAGCGACCTTGGCGTGCGCAAGACCTGCGTCAGCTCCTCTTCGCCGAACAGCAGGATCGGCCCCCGGTCCCGACGCACTCGCAGATCCTCCACCGCCGATTCGGTGAAGCCGTTCACGCTGATGATGACGCCGAAGACAGCAGATGAGGCGGCCCGATCCAGCCGTGACCGGACAGAATCGAAAACGTCGGCGTCGACTGGCCCGTTGTGCCACTTAGCCTCAATCAAGTACCAGTTGTCCCCGTAGCGGGCCACCAGGTCCGTCTGCCGCGGCTTCGCGATCGACGCGTTACGGTCAACCCGGAAGTGCGCCCGCCGGAACAACTCCTCCAACAGCACCTCCAGCTGATAGCCCCGCCTGTGCGCGGACGACAGCGATCCGAGCCGATTGAATTCCGCAAGCAGCAACGACCCTCCCGCCCTGCCGCTTTTCCCCTCACCTGCCGCCATCGGCTCCCTCCCTCTCCCAGTCCTCAACGACGGACTCTCTCAGCTCCACTGCCGAGTCAGGGAGAATTCTCGATCGGACGGCACGTGACCAGCATGACCTTCTCCGCCAGCACCGAGACATCCCAGCCGTGGTAGCCAGCGGGAATAAGTCAGCGTCCGCTGCTGCCACGCCAGACCGCTCAGTTCCTCCGATGGCTACGGCATCGCGGCGCCTCGCTCGCCACATGCGGACAGCACGACGTCGACGCCTGCCTCGCGGAAGGCACCGTGATGCGGTTGAGAAGGGCCGCGGCTTCGTCCTGTGGGCCGCCGACCGCAACCACACCCCTCGCCCACCTTGGCGCAGGCCGGGCCGGACTGCTGCGGAGGGCATCGCCCGCGCCGTCATCGACTTCACCGTCCGGTTCCTCACCGAAGACCACGAGGACGTCGCCGACATCCTGAAGCAACTGGAGGCCGTCGGCGTGGGCAGGCCCTCAATCCCCCCTCCTGGCGGTGCGGACGGGCCTTCACGCTGCCCGGCTGCTCCCCGGTGCGGGCCAGCTGCCGCAGCTCGGTGCGCGCCGCCAGCACCGAGCGGGCGGTGTTCCAGTACGTGGCTTTGGCGGCACTCGGCATGCCCGCCCCCGTAGCCGGGCTCATGGTCGGCCCAGCCTGGAACCAACCGGCTGGAAGGCCCGCGGCGCCGGGCAGGGCTACGACACCGGCCTCGCGGGCCTGGCCACCGACTAC
Organism: Streptomyces sp. NPDC054783; assembly: GCF_053611725.1. Taxonomy (NCBI): domain Bacteria; kingdom Bacillati; phylum Actinomycetota; class Actinomycetes; order Kitasatosporales; family Streptomycetaceae; genus Streptomyces; species Streptomyces sp. NPDC054783. The sequence continues at coordinate 22,029 of NZ_JBSHAY010000046.1, forward strand.
GGCATCAACGTCGAAGCCTGACGCCACCGGTCTTGTACTGGAGTTGGAACAGTGCTGGGATACGGGCGACGGTGCAACGCTCCCGAGCTCCACGACGGTCACGTACTCCCCGGCGTTCGCGGCCGACCGCGTCAACCCGCTACCAGCGTCGTGTTCCTCGATGCTTCAAGTACCGTCCTCGGCTCGCACAAGGCAGGATGGTCTTCGCACAGTAAGGCCGGGGGAGGCTCGTGGTGGGGACGGCGAATCCGCAGCTCGTGTTCGTTCACGGGATCGGCGGACTCCGCAGCGCGGAGGCGGAACGGCAGCAATGGCTACGAGCGTTGGCCACCGGTGTGCGGGCCGCCGGACGGGCGGAGTTGGTCTCGGCGCTCACCCAAGGCTGGCTGGCGGAGGCCCGTTTCGCCGACTACAGCGATCTGTTCAACCCCCGAGGGGCCCAGGGAGGCGCGCTGGGCGGTGAGTTGGACCCGTCCGACGAACAGGTGCTCTCAGGCTTGTTGCAGGCGATGGTGGACGAGCTCGCCGAGCAGCATCCACCGGATGCCGGTACGCGCGACGGCAGGGTCATCGAACAGGCCCGGCACCATGTCGATGCGCTCTCATCCGGCAGCAGAGCGCAGGGTGTGGGCGGGTTCGCGCGGCGACTGGTCGGGGTGACCACAACGCTGCTCCAGCTGCCCGGCCTTCGCCAAGGTGCGCATTGGGCAACTGGTCAGGCGTTCGCGTTGCATCTCTCCCAAGTCGCACGCTACTTGAACCGAAGCGGTGACAAGGCCTCGCTGGGTTCGGCCATCCGCTCCCGGGTGCTGGAGGGACTGGATCCCACTCGTCCCCTTGTCGTGGTCTCACATTCCCTGGGCACCGTTGTAGCCTATGAAGCCCTGCACGAGTACGAGGGCTCGGTGGCCCTGTGGGTGACGCTTGGTTCACCTCTCGCGCTGGGCGGCGTGGTCCTGCAGCGTCTGGTGCCGCGGCCGCCGTCCTGCCCGGAAGGGGTGGGGGCGTGGCACAACTTCTGGGACCGAAACGACGTCGTGGTCGGGCGTCCACGGCTGGCGGACTGGATCGCGCCGAGCAGCAGAGGGGTGAAGGCGCAGACCGCGCCCGTGAAGTCCGGTGGGGTGTGGACCCATACAGCTACCAAGTACCTGGAACATGCGGAGGTGGCCGGGCCGATCCTTAAGGCTCTTGTGCCGTGACAGGCCTCGTCAGATCAGCGGCACTCCGCCATGTGCTGGTGGTCGGCGCCCAGTGCAGCGGCGCGGAGGAACTTCCGGGCCTGGAAGACGCGGCGCGCCGTCTCCACAAGGTGCTCGTGAACCCGGATCTCGGTGCCTGTCGGGACCGGGGTGAGGGCGAAACAGGGTCGTTGCTCGTGGGCACCGCCCTGGGCAAAGAGGTTGTCGGAAAGGCGATCACTACTGCAGTCGGAAAGGCGAACGAGGACCGCGGCCCGCTCATCCTGGCGTTGCTGGGCCATGGGACAGGTGGCTGCGGTGGCCCGCTGTACTTCGTCACCTCGGGCAGCACGCAGGACGGAGCGATCCACCAACTGGATGTGGCGTCCACGATCGGTGCGGTGGCGAACGAGACAGGAGTCGATGGTGTGATAGCCATCGTCGACACTTGCCACGCGGCCGCCGCGCTGGTGAATCCGCAGTCCGCGACAGCCGGGCTCCAGCAGGGCAGTCTGCATCTTACGGTTCTCTTCGCCGCTTCCGCTCATCTGCCGGCATGGGACATGAATCTGAGTGTCCAGCTTGCCGAGCTGCTGGAGAACGGGGTGGCGCATGCCGGGGAGCTCTTGGCCGTCGACGCCCAGTTGATCAAGGAGCTGCGCGGCCGTATCCGCACCCAGGAGCCCGGCGGCTTCGTATTCGACGGCGCTCCTGTGTCCGGTGAATCACTGTGGCTGGCCCACAACGCCCAGGCCACCGTGAGACGCGCCGCCGGCTCTCTCGGATCCGTGGCGTGCGAGAGGCTGCGCAAGCTGCTGCGTCCGCTGGAAGGCACGGAAGGCATCCATAGCAGAGAACAGCTCACGGACTGGCTCGGCGGGCCGGGACAGGAACATCTCGGCCACCCCGCCGTCCAACGCGTCCTGGAGTTCGAGCGTGACCTAGGCATCTGCACATGCGCCGTCGCCGTCCTCCAGGAGACCTTCGGCGATGCTCTGACGGACGACTTGCTCCGCAAGGCGGCGGCACGCGCCGGATTCCCACTGGAGGTGGTGGTCCGGGTGCCCTGCCTTTCCCTGCGTGACCTGGTGGAGCACGCGGTTCTCAACCAAACGGCCGTCACCGCCGAAGGACAGCAGCGGACGCTGGTGCATTTCGTCGCCGCCCTAGCTCACCTGATCAGTCCACCAAGTGTTCTTCCGCAGCAACTGGCCGTCTGGGCGGCCAAATCGGGAGCCACCATCGCTCTGAACAGTCGGCTGAAGGAACTGAGCGGGGCGACACCCCGCCTGGTCCTGGTGGCCGCCGACGACGGCGGTGAGGACGTCGTCCGTGTGGAGGCATCGCTTCTCTTCGGCTCAGCCGTGGTGCACACCGCGCAATTCCCGTGCGCGCCGGGGCCGGATGGCCTGGTGTCGGCGCTGGATGATGCCCGGGAGTGGGCACTGTCCTGGCTGGGGGCTGCGGGCGAGCGGCTGGTGCAGGTCGATGTGTCGGTCCCGACCTTTCTGCTGCTGGAATCCCCACCAGAGGAGTGGCGAGTGGTCCGCAAGAGACGGATGCTGGGCGTCGACTACGACGTCACGACACGCTGGTCGGGTCTGCTGACACCCCCATCCGGTTTCAGCCTCGACGAAATGCTGCACGCCGGGAGCCAGTTGCTGTCCTCCTTGCAGACCAAGGCTCAGGCCGGCCCGTCATGGCTCGACTCCGATGACCTCAGCAGCGTTGAGAGGCTGCAGGAGTTACTCGACCGTCGTCGTATGGGCAGCTGCGTATGGGGAGTGAGCACCCTGCCGGAGAAGGACTTCGACCTCATGCTGGAGGAACTCCTCGTCCACACCCCGGCCTTGATCTGGCCCCGGCGTGAGAGTGTCCCCGACGTGCAGGCGCTTCAGGATGCGGTCGCAGAGCACTGGGAGTCTCTGCCGGAGAAACTTGTCCGCGCCTTCCTGGAGCGGTCGGAGAACAGCCTGAGCGAGGGTGTTTCCGGTCATCTGGCTGATATCCGTACGACATGGCACGACGCGCACTGGCAGGACTTCTGTCAGCGACGCGCCGGGCGGGCGGTCGTCGCCCCACAAGACGTGACGCCGAAGGAGCAAGCATGAACTGGACGCCGTACTACACCGGTACGGGGAGCGTCCCCGAGCAGCCTCAGCCGCTGCCTCCCCCGCCTCCGTGGCGCGCTCCGACGGGCAAGGCCGGCGCAGCAGACGCAGTGCCGTCACCTTCCCCTGCGAGCACCTACCAGGCGGACCCCGGACTGGTCGACGCGGTCAACGCCGCACTCCATCTGCGTCGGCCCCTGCTGCTGACCGGGCCGGCCGGCTCGGGTAAGTCCTCCGTCATCGAGCAGATCGCCGCCGAACTCGGGCTCGGGAGTGTGCTGCGTTGGCACATCACTTCCCGCAGCACCCTCGCCGACGCGCTCTACCGCTACGACGCCCTGGGCCGCATCCACGCCTACAACCTCCGCGCCATCGACCGTCCCGCCGCCTCCAGGAACGGGCGGGCTGCGCGCCGCGCCACCCGTGCAGCGCGTGACGACATCGGGGACTTCGTCCAACTCGGCCCTCTCGGCACTGCCTTGCTGTCCGGCCGCCTCCCCCGCGCCCTCCTGATCGACGAGATCGACAAAAGCGATCTCGACCTGCCGAGCGACCTCCTCGACGTCCTGGAACGCGGCCGTTTCGAGATTCCCGAACTTGCCCGACACTCAAAGAGGCACGTCACCGTCCGCACCGCCGATCCGGGTACCCGGCACGACATCGACAACGGTCTGGTGGAGTGCGAGGAGTTTCCGGTCATCGTCCTTACCAGCAACGGTGAACGCGACTTCCCCGCCCCGTTTCTGCGGCGCTGTGTGCGGTTCAACATGCCCGCCCTCACAGTCCCGACCCTTACCAGCATCGTCGAGGCCCACCTGGAGAAGGTCGAGCAGGACACCACCCATACCCTGGTGAACGCTTTCGTGGACAGGCTGAACCGCGGCGAGAACCTCGCCGTCGACCAGTTGCTGAGCGCCGTCCATCTCCTGCGCGGCAACCGCATCCAGGACGACCAGCAGCGGACGCGGCTGCAGGAGCTGCTGCTCCAAGGACTCGGGCGTGGCTGAAAACGATGCCGCGCGGCTGCTGGCCGCCCTGGCCCATGTCGACCTGGGCAACCTCAGCGGCAGCGCGGAGAGCGACATCCGGGAAGCCCTCGATGCTCTTCTTCTCGCTGCCGCCAGATCCGGCGCCGGTCGGGCCGGTGACCTCCCCACGGATCCGCCTCCGACCGACGAAGGACCGGCTGAGTCGTCCCTTCTGCCCGAACCGGCAGCAGACGACTCCTGCGACGATCCGTCGGTCCCTGAACCCGGTCCGCAGGCAAGCGCTCCCGGGACCGCCTCGGTCTGGCTGAAGGACGACGGCAGCAGCCATTCGATCCCCAGCCGCCCCCTGAGCTTCGGCCGCGTCCCTGCCCTGCCAAATGCTCTCGACATCGGCCGCGCTCTGCGCCCTCTGCGCCGTTTTCGGCCGTCGCGGGTTCACCGCCGTCTCGACCTGGGCGCCACCGTCGATCACTACACCCGCACCGGTGTACTCGTCCCCCAGCTCGCGCCTGCCGCAGAGCCCTGGCTGGAAGTCGTCGTGGTCGTGGACCGCGGCACCTCCATGGCCGTCTGGGACGAGACTTCACTCGCGCTGACCAAGATGCTGCGCACCCTATCCGCCTTCCGCAGCGTCCACGTATGGCATCTTGAGCACCCGCCGGAGGCCCCGCCCGTACTCCACAACCACCACGGCCGGCTCCTTCCCATGGACCCGTCCGACCCCCGGCATATCCAGCCGGCCCACCGGCTCCTGCTCGTCCTTTCCGACTGCGCGGCTCCCGCCTGGCGCCGAAGCGCCCTGTGGCAGACGCTCCACACCTGGGGCCGCACCGCCCCCGTGGCCTTGATCAACCCGCTTCCCGAACGCCTCTGGCAACGCTCCGGCCTCGACCTGCCCCGGACCACCGCAACCGCCTCCGTCCCGGCATCCCCCGGACGGCTCCTCGCCTACCGCCGTCCCCGCCTCTTCCGCGACGACGCCCCAGGGACACAGCCCTGGCAGGCATTGCCTGTACTGCAGATGGATGCCCACCAGATCCTCACCTGGGCACGCGCGATGATGCGCACCGACCCGAGCGGCTGCGAGGCGGTCCTCGTCCCGGCTTCAGGGCGAGTACCCTCCAGGAACCGCAGTCCGCGACCGAGTGCTGCCTCGCCCGCTGCGCCGGCGACCGACACGCAGGTCACAGCCGCGGCAGAGGCCTTCACGGACAACCTGCGCTCGCCCGCTGTGCGACTGGCGATTGCCGCCTCGTCACTCGACGTGTTCCCCCTCCCCGTTCTCGACGTGATCCGTGAGCGCATCGTCCCCGACGCCACCCTGGCCGACACCGCGGAGTTCCTCACCGCCGGACTGCTCACGGCTGCACGGCACGAGAACGCAGACATCGTGTACCGGTTCCACCCGGCCGCGGCGGAACATCTGCGCGGGTTCCTGAGCCGCGACCAGCTGTGGGACACCCACTTCGCACTCACCGAGCATCTCGCAGCCCACCCTCAGGCCCCACACGGAATCATCGCCGCACTGCACTCGCCCACCAGCCAGGAAATGCTGCCCACCGGACTCCGGCCTGTCGCCCAAGCGGCTGCGGCAACGGCCCGCCTCCTCGGGCTCGAGTCCACCGAGCCTCGCTCCGGCCGCGACGAGCAGGCCGGCCTCGCGGTCGCGTCCTCCGATGACGAGAACAACGACACCCAGCAGACATCTGCTCCAGCTATCCCAGGCGATCCCCCAGAGCCGGAACCGGACAGGGAGGCCGCCCCGGACGGCCCCCAAACCGACGGGGCGGTCATGGTGCATGCCCACCAGCGCGACATGCTTGATCGTCTGCGCGCTGAGCGCGAGATCCACGGCCGGCACCGCAACCTCCTCGTCGCTCCCCCCGGCACCGGCAAGACTTTCATGGCCGCCTTCGACTACCAGCAACTGCGCGAGCAGCACCAGCGGGACCTGCGCCTACTCTTTATCGCGGGCACCATAGAAGCACTGCACCAGGCGCACCGGACCTACCAAGGCGTACTCATGACGCCAGAGTTCGGGGAGCGCCTGTACAGCGGGGAGATCCCGGGACGTTGGAATCACGTCTTCACCACTTGGCACTCCCTCGAACGGGTCCCGGACGAGCTGCCACCCGATCACTTCGATGTGATCGTCATCGACGAGTTGTACGGGGCAGGATCGCCGGCCTTCGCCAACGTCCTGGAGCGCTTCGCGCCTATGGAGTTGCTCGGCCTCTCGTCGGCTCCCGAGCGGACGGACGGCTCGAGCATCCACGATGCATTCTTCGACGGTCGTATCGCTGCAGAGATGCGGCTTCGGGACGCGCTGGCCAGTGATCTCCTATGCCCCATCCACTACTTCGGCATTGCAGACGGCACCGACCTTCAACTACTGGGCTGGAAGCAGGGAAGATACGACGCGGCTTCACTGAAAGCCGTGCTGACCGGCAACCACGCACGAGCGCAGCTGGTCGTCAACGCTATCCGGGACAGGATCCCTGATGCGAAGGCCATGCGCGCCGTGGGCTTCTGCGTGTCCGTGGCACACGCCGAATTCATGGCTCAGTTCTTCCGCTCCGCCGGCTTCCACGCCAGGGCTCTCACGTCGCAGACTCCCGCATCAGAGCGTGAGCGAGCACTTTCCTCCCTCAGGAACGGCGACTTGCAGGTCATCTTCAGCGTCGAAATGCTCAGCCACGGCTTCAGCATCCCTGAGGTGGACACACTGCTCCTCCTACGCCCAACGTCGAGCGGCGCGCGGTTCCTGCAGCAGCTGGGTGTCGGCCTTGCTCGCTCCCCGGGCAAGCGGGTACTCACCGTGCTCGACTTCATCGGGCACCACCGAAAGGAGTACCGCCTCGACAACCAGTTCCGGGCCATGACGAATCTGACGCACAGCCAGCTGCTCGACCATATCGAGCGCGACTTCCCCCGACTCCCCAGCGGCTTGGCGATCACCCTCGACGAGGTGGCCAAGTCTCTCGTCATCGACAGCCTCAGGGAGCAGATGCGGGGCAGCACCACCGACGCGGCAGACGGCAGCCTCCCGGTGAGTGAAGGACAACAGCCCTTCGGGGAGCGGTCGGCGGCGCCGGTTGTGGATCTGCCGACGGACACCGAACCGGCTTCCGGCCCCCCGGCCACGGACCGATTGCGGACTTTCGATCAGTCCCAGCGCGTCGTCATGGTGAGAGGGGGGCACGGTGCGGACACGAACACCGAAGCCGGCATCATGCTGACCCCCCGTCTCGTGCTGACTTGCGCCCACATGCCGGATGAAGCGCTGCTGCGGATCGTACGCACGGACGGTAAGGAGATCGCTTGCCGAACCGTGTGGAAAGGGCCGGGGGCCCTGGACGCCGCCCTGGTGGTCACGGGCGAGAATATCCTCGACAGCTGGGATTGGGAGCGGCTCCTGCCGTCCCGGTTGAATTGGGGGCGCGTCCCCGAAGGGTTCATGTCACCCGTGCGCGTCACCGGCCTCGGGCAGTTGGGCGGACGGACTGAGCTGCGTGGGCAAGCTCGGCCTACCAACGTGGGGCTCGCCATCGAAGGCACAGAGCCCTTCAGAAAGGGCGCGTTGGCGGGATCGTCGGGTGCACTGGTGTCCTGCGACGGCTTCTTCGTAGGTATGGTCACCCGGCGGCACCGACAGCTTCCCCAGCTCATAGCGGTGTCCGCTGCGTTACTCCTCCAAGACCGGGGCTTCCGCCGGACACTGGCCACACACATGACGACGCCGTACGAGCTGGAAGACATAGGAATCGAGCCGGCCGCCGATTCCTGGAAGTGGCCATCTGCCGTATGCCTTGCCGTCGAAGCGCATACCGTCAGCGGCCGATGGGGCACAGACACTCCCCACCGGGAACTGGAGTTGGTGCATGACATCAGGGATTCCCTGACTGAGATCATGCGCCGTGCCGGTATCGACGGTGTAGTCGCCGAGGAGGCAACAGATGCGAGAGCAGATCTGCTGGTGATACTGAACGGCCCGACGGCCGTGCAGGACATGGGTCGAGTGCTGGCCGAACTGCAGACAGTTGCCGTCAGGCATCAAGTGATGCTCGGCGTCGGGGCCTCCATTGGTGAGGTGGCGGACACCCGCCTGGGCCTTGTCGGCGGAGCTGTGTCGGAGGCCGCCCTGCTTGCGAGCAACACGTTCGTCAGGGAGAAGTCACGCCGGGCGGCAAGCTTCGCCGACTCACCCGTGCACTTCGCCGTGTCCAACACCCTGCGCATCCTGATCGCGGAGATACTCGACCCGGCCTGGGCGGGCCGGTTCGTGCCGCTCGGAGCACGTGTCCGACCGGATTCCCAAGCCGGCTGGCTGTACGAGGGTTCAATCGAACTGCTGGGTGAAGCGCTCGCCGCTGCTTCGACACAGAAGAGTACTCCCGTAACGGCCAGTTACTACCGGAGCCAGCTGGATACGAAGAACAAGGCCCGCGCCGACGCGGAGAAAAGGGCCGACGAATTCCGAAGAAGGGAAGTCGACCAGCGAGCAATGGCTACAAGAGAGCGGGCGGACGCTGGCAGGACGGACAACGCCAACGCCCAGTCGACCAGACTGCGCACCGCACAGCACTACGAGAACCAAGCGGACGAGGCCGGTCGCGATGCGCAGCTTTGGCACGCGAGGGCGACCCAGTACGGCAAGGAGGTGGCGGACCTGGCGGCGAAGCTCACCAAGGCGGAGCAGGCCGAGCGTCGCGCTGTGGCTGATCAGACCGGGATCGAAAATCGTCTGTCGACGGCCGCGGGGCACGTACGCACCGAGCTAAGGGCGCTTCAGACCTCAAAACCGGAGAAACTGCGAGTGCTGCTGCTGAACGCCGCCGCTGACCGCGACCTGCGAGTCGCACGGGAGCAGGGGATCCTTGCGGCCGTGCAGAGTGCCGCGCACCGCAACCTGATCGAGCTCGAGGCTCACACGGCTGCAACCACAGACGTGTTCCTGGCTGCACTGAGCCAGTTCCGCCCGCACGTCGTGCACTTCACCGGCCACAGCACACAGGACCTGATCGCCTCCGAGCAGGACGAGGACGGCTTCCACGACCAAGCCATCCTCAGCGCCGATGCCTTCGCACGGGCCATCGCGGCCGTCGACGACAAGCCGCTGATCGTGCTGCTCAACGCCTCCTACTCCACAGCCCAGATCACCCGCCTCGTCGACACTGTCCCGTTCGTCATCGGCATGTCTGACTCGATCGGTGACGTCGCCGCCATCACCTACGCCGACCGGTTCTACGCCGCCATCGCCGATGGCCAGTCCGTCCAGGCCGCTCACCTCCTCAGCCGGGCCGCCGTCGAAATGAACGGCCTGCCCGACCACGACCTGCCAGTCCTGAGCTGCGCAGCAAACGTCGACTCCCGCGCTACGAAGCTGGTGACGCCTCCTCCGGTGTAATGCCTCCGTCTCGGCGAAGCCCTCCTGGTCGTTGCGCGCGAAGCGATCGGCAATGAAGTAGCTGACACACTCCACTCCATCGGGCCGGTGCCGGAGCACGAACTCGGACAGCAGAGCCGACTTCCCCGCCCATGGGCCTGCCTGCCACCACACATACGGGGAAGCGCCCGACAGATCTCCGCCGGTGCAGAACGTGGCCAGCTCCCGCAGCTCGTTGTCCCTGTCCAACAGACGAGCAGGCATGACCTTCTGCTCGATCCAGGTGTCGTACCCGGCGGCGTACACCGGCTCCACAGCTTGACGTTCTGTCACTTTTGTCAACTTCGATACAGGTAGGAATATTTGAAGCTAATCTTTTGAGGTCTGATCCGAGGTGGTACGGCATGAGTGACGTACGTCCGGCGCAGCCGGGGATGCTGGTGGTGGCCCGGGAGTTCCGCGGCATGACGCAAGCCGACGTGGCTGAGGCGATGGTGAAAGCCTCCGGCGGTGATGCCGTGGTGTCGCAGGGGTACGTGAGCCGCGCCGAGAGCGGCCGGCTGGCGGTCTCGGGAGAGCGGCTGGAGCTGTATGCGGCGGCGTTGGGGTATCCGCCGGAACTGCTGTGTCTGAATCCGCAGGTGCACGGGATCGGCGTGGGGCTCGTCCACCACCGCAAGCGTGCGTCGTTGACCGTCTCCGCCCTGCGGCGCCAGCATGCCCACCTCGCCCTGACACGCGTTCAGTTGCAGGGCATCGCCGCGTGCCGCCCTGGTCTCGGCGTGCGGGCCGCGGCCATTCCCACTGTCGCACTCGATGCCCTGACCACGGCCAAGGACGCAGCCCGACAGGTTCGCAAGGCCTGGGGCATGCCTCCGGGCCCGGCGCCGGACATCACCGCATCCCTGGAGGCGGCCGGGACCCTGGTGGTCGCGCGTGATCTGGGCAGCGACCGGCTCGATGCGGTCAGCCAATGGGACGGAACGCAGCCGCCGCTCGTTCTGGCCAACGCTCACGCGCCCGCAGACCGCTACCGCTTCAGTCTGGCGCACGAGCTGGGGCACCTGGTCCTGCACCAGTCCCCCGGCGACAGCGGCACGCAGGAGCGGCAGGCCGACGAATTCGCTGCCGAGTTCCTCATGCCCGCGCGTGACATCCGCTCCGCCTTCACGCCTCGCGTCGACCTGGAACTGCTGGCCCGGCTGAAGCGGGAGTGGAAGGTGTCGATGGCCGCGCTGCTGCGCCGGGCGCAGAGTCTGAACATCGTGACGGATTGGCAGTACCGCAGCGTGATGGTGGAGATGTCCGCGCTGGGCTACCGCACGGCCGAACCGGTCGAGGTAGACCGGGAGCGGCCCCGGTACGTCCCTGGGCTGATCCGCTCGGCTCTGGCCACGGGGATGAGCGAGCAGGAGCTGGCCCGCTGTGCCTGGCTGCTGCCCGAGGACTTCCAGCTGCTGTATGCCCCGCGCGAAGGCGCGGCGGTGAATCCCGCTTCGAAGGTGAGGCCATGACCGAGTCGCTCCCCTCCCCGCGCCCAGACGCCGGTTCCGATCCCGCGGAGCCTCCCGACTCTCCTCTCACCCAACCGCCCGCCGTACCTGTGCAGTTGCGGGGCCGGATGCTACTGCAGGCCGGAGTGAGCCGGGTCGGCTACATCCGCGCACAGCTGGATCCGGTGCGCAGCGGGCTCGTCGTCAGCGGGCCCGGCGCGGCGGCGAAGGTCCGCAAGCTGCGCGAGGAGGGGTTCACGGGACCGCTGCTCGCTGATCCCGCCGTTTACACCGTGGCGGCGGCCAGTGAGGACGATCCTTTCCCCGACGTCTCGGAAGGGCAGCTGGCCTTCGGCGACCCGCTGAGGCTGTCGATCGAGGAGCAGGTGGGCCACCGTGTGGGCGCGACGGCGGCCATGACGCCCACCGGGTATCTGCACGCGGAAGACTCCGACGCCCTCAAGGCCGCCGTCCACCAGGTCCTCAAGCTGGAGGACCCCCACGTCTTCTTCAGCGTTCCCGTGGACGTGGGGTGGCTACGCGACGACGCAGTCGAGCAGCTGATCGCCTGGCTCAATCTCGTGCCGAACCCCAAGGCAGTTATGCTCGGCGGACAGATGGACCCGCTGGCCGGCTTCTCCCAGGCGGTGGGCAACCTCAAGCGGCTGCTGGCGGACGTGCCCGGCACGGCGCTGCTGCGTGCCGACCTCGCGGCGTTCGGGGCCCTCGCCCACGGGGCGGCGTTCACCGCCTTCGGCGCCACCAGCAGCGTGCGGCACATCGTGCCGCCCGGCCAGGCGGCCAAGCGATCCGCGGGCGGACCGAACTCGCCCTCCGTGCTGCTGCCGGAGCTGATGGACTTCTTCCTCGGCGAGACGCTGGCGAAGAGGTTCGCCGCGGGCCTGGCGCCGGTGTGCTGGTGTGCGGCCTGTGACGGACTCGTGCTGGACACGTTCGTCAGCAATCACTGGCAGGTGCCGGCGGCCGCCCACAATGCGGCGGTGCTGATGGAGTGGCTGCGCACCATGGACGCTGTCGAGCCGACCGGGCGGCCCGCGTGGTGGCAGCAGCGCTGCCGGCGTGCGGTGGACCGCTACACGGTGCTCAACGCTGAACTCGACCATCCCGGGTTCAGCGCCTTCAAGGTGCCCCTGCAGTTGCTGCAGTGGGCGCAGGCCCCCGTCGCCCGGCAGGCTTCGTCCGCGGCACGCCCGGTGGCGGGTGCGGAGCGCAGTGAACCGTGACTAGCTGATGCGGTGGTGGAACTCCTCGGTGAAGCACCACGCTGCGGGGGTGTAACGGCGCGGGGTGTAGGGCCGAGGTTCCAGCAGCATGTCCACGCTCTCGCCGTCGGCCACCAGGATGCCGATACCGTAGAAGGCGGCTTCCATCAGCATCTCTTCAGCCGCCGGCGGAGCACTGTCCAGCAGCAGGGCGCGCCGACAGAAGGGGGCGAAACGGCCGGCTTGCTCCAGCCCTCCGCGCCATCCCGCGGCGCTCGACCGGACCACAGCGAGATCAATGGTGAGCGGTCGCACCGCGCGCCGGGTGACCTCACGGCGGTCGGCCTCGGCGGCGCCGGCCGGCAGCCGCCGTACCGCCGAACGTAGACGTGCGGGCAGCGACGCGAGTGCGACGGGCTCGTCGACGGGCAGCTCCAGGAGAGTCTGCAGCGCATCAAGGCTGTCCAGACGGGCCGCTGACACGCGGGCGCGGCGTGCGCATTCTTCCTCGTCAAGCCGGTAAAACAGCAGCGCCGGGCTGCCCATCAGCTGGAGCGAGACAGACAGCGCGGCAGGATCCAGCAGTGCCGCGGAGGCTGCGCGTACCGACGTGCCCACCGACGGGCTGGCCAAGGTCACCATGCCGCTCACCCTGCCTCATTCGACTTCGGCCGCACCCGGCGGCCCCGACTATCCCACCCGATGGGGCACGGCCGCCTCGTCCAAACGTTCCAAAAACCCGTCCAATCCCTGTCACAGTGCTATGTCGCCGGCCGCACGGTAGAACCACCACTGTTCCCCGGCGTGCCAGAGCTGTCGTGGATCCAGGACAGGCCCCCAAGGTCCAGACGCTGGCGGGTGCGTGTGACTGCTACGTAGGCCAGGCGGGCTTCGGCGTCGTCGATCGGTTCGGGCGGCGGCGCGATGCTGCAGTTGTCCTGCGGTTGGAGTTCTTTGGGGCGGGGGAAGTCGTCGGCGATCAGTACGCGAGGCCATTCGCGTCCTTTGGCCTTGTGGGCGGTGGAGATGGTGACCTGTGCGTGCTCTTCGGGCATGAGGCGGGCGACGGCGGCGAGGATCGCGTCGGTGCCGTGGTTGTCGACGAGGTTGACCAGGGGTTGCAGGTCGCGTCCGGCGGGGTCGTTGGCGGCGTAGTCCTTCAGGTCTTCCCAGCTGAGGAAGAGGACGAGTTCGGGGTGGTGGGTGGGTCGTCCTTCTTTCAGGTCGCGTGCTGCCTCGGCCAGGGCGCACAGTCCTTCCCCTCCTCCGGCCAGAGCGACCCGGTATCCGGCGGTCATGAGAGTGATGACGTGGGCCATGGCGCCGACGTTGGTGCGGCACAGGACGGCGTCGGGGTAGGCGACGGGGCCGATTTCAGTGGGCACGGTGGGGGTGCCGGTGAGGCGGATGGGGGCGTTGGCCAGGTGGAGCCAGAGGTTGGCTTCTGCTGCGAGGTGGGGTCCGAAGCGGAAGGATTGTGACAGGGTCAGCTGGGTGCCGTTGAAGCCGGTCATGACGTCTTTGGCGCCGCGCCAGTGGTAGATGGCCTGGGCGGAGTCGCCGACCATGACGAGTTGGGCGTGGTCGCTTTGGGCGAGGAAGATGGCCTCGACGACGGGGTCGGTGTCTTGGGCTTCGTCCAGGAGCAGGTAGTCGGCGTCGAGTTTGGGCTGGGTGAGGGCCCAGATCTTCAGGTAGTGGTCGTGTTCGAAGCGGACGCAGCCGTCGTTGGGGTTTTGCAGGTCCTTCCAGGCTTTGTGGGCGACGGGGACGATGTGGTCGGCCAGTTCGCGGTGGAGGTCTTTGTCTTCCAGGCCGCGCAGTTTCGGGACGTGGCGGTGGGTGATGGTCTGGTCGGCGGTGTGGCAGAAGCGGCTGACCGTGCGCAGGAGGGTGTTGGAGAGGGCCCGTTGGGAGATTTTGCGTTCTCCGATGCAGATGTCTTCGGTGAGGCCGAGGATCCGTCCGGTCTTCCAGGCGGGGCGTCGGGGGGCGTTGAGGCGGCGGGTGTAGCGGTGGCCGATGGCGGCGTAGGCGAGGGAGTGGGTGGTCTTGCACTGGACGGTGTTGGGGAAGCGGGCGGTGGCGTCCTGGGCGATGGACCGGTTGTAGGAGAGGTAGCGGCCGCGGCGTTTGGTGGAGCGGGCGAGCATCTCCAGCAGGGTGGTTTTGCCGGTGCCGGCTCCTGCTTGCAGGGCCAGGTGTTCGCCGCGGCGGAAGGCGTCGGCCGCGGCGGTCTGTTCGTCGGTGGGCTTCACGGTGTGGGTCCTTCGGGAAGTCGGGTGAGCGCGTGCCCGACAGCGGAGAGCAGGTGTGCGGGGGTGGTGCCGGCCAGGAGCCGGTGTACCTCGCGATCGAGGCGGTCGGCTTCCCGGTCGGCGTGCTCGGCCAGTGCCCGGTGGATGGCCAGTTCCAGGAAGCGTCTGGGTTCCTGGCCTACGTGGTGGGCCGCGCGGGTGAAGGCGGCGTATGTGGAGGGCGGGAAGGCGATGTTGAGCAGGACTGTGCCGCTCGCGTCCCGATAGTGGGTGGTGATCGCGTCGATGGGCAGCCGGTCCTCGAGCCGCCGACGCAGTCGGTGGGCGGCCCGGTCGGGGGCGTCGGCCTTGATGAGGGCCATGAGGCGGGTGGCGTCGTGGTTGGGGGCGAGCGGCATCCGGCAGCAGGCGGCGGCGAGTTCGGGCGGGCTCGCGGCGCGGGTGAGCGTGATCTCCAGGGCGTGGTGCGGCATCTGTCGCCTCCGGCTGGACGGTGTTGTGCGAGGTTGGGCAGCTGGGCGCGGAAGAGGCACTGGAGCAGGCTGAAGGGCATCCGCGCAGTCGAGGTCAGGTACACGGCTGTTGGTCTAAAGGCGGGGCAGTGCGGCGCTGGGTGCGCCTGGGCAGCCGTTGTTCTGGGGCGGGGGCTCCTGGCCGCTGTCGTCCTCTGGTGCCTCGGTGTTGGGCGTGTTGGCGTCCGGGGTGAAGGCGCCCGTATCGATCATGCGCCGGGTGCGAATGCCGAGTTCGCGGCGGAGTGATACGAGCCTGGGGCTGTCGGTTTGACAGTGCGGGGGCCACCGGGGGCAGAGCACGGCGTGTGGGAGACGGCACCATCCGCTGCCGTCGTCGTGGGGATAGGCGATGCCGCTGCTGACGTGCCAGCGACAGGTTGCGGAGATGTCGCTGGTGATGACCTCTGCGGGGTACAGGTCAATGGGCCGGCCGTCGTAGCGCTCGTACCAGTCGATGCGGTTGCCGCAGTGGCGGCAGCGGCCGGTCTGCCCGGCGCGCAGCAGGCGGCTGGGGCTGTCTGCTGCGATCCGCAGAGTGCGGCGATAGGGCAGATGACGGGGGCTGCCGTCCCAGTGACGGCCACCGTGGGGGGTGTGGGGGCGCATGACTGCGACCGTGCCAGGTGCCACGCCGTTGGGTGGTGGCGGCTTTCGCTGATGTCACGCGATCGGCGCAGCTGGCGGGAACGGCTGAACGAGAAGGGGATCAGTTATTCGATCACGTCTCGCCTGTGCGGGTGATTCTCGTGGGCGGCAGGCTAGCCCCGGGCTGTGCCGGATCAGGGGGACGGCGTGCCGGGGGTCTGGTGGCCGTCACAAAGGGAGGTGAGAAAGCGTTCGATGGGGACGTCGAAGGCGTGGGCGAGGGCGTGCCAGGTGGTGAGGCTGCCGGTGGTGCGGCCGTGTTCGAGGTCGATGAGAGTGCGCCTGGCCAGCCCGCTGCGTTCGGCCAGTTCATCGAAGGTCCATCCGCGCTCGCCCCGCAGCCGTGCGAGTTCGACTCGCAGGGCGCTGAAGTTGGGGTCGGGCGGGAAGATCGTCACCCCACCATCCGACGGTGCAGAGCTCTGCCCTGTCAGTGCAGACCTCTGCACTATTTGCCTCTGGGGGTCGCGGGCCGGGGTGCAGGCTTCTGCACTACGGTGCGTGCGTCCCGGGGGTGCCTGCGGTCATGCACCCCGCCTACGGCGCGGACAGAACGGGAGGACAGCCAGTCGATGAGGCTTGCCGGCGCGCATGCCGCAGTGCGGCGCATCTGGACGGTGGAACTGCGACCGCAGGCGGGCGGGCTGACTCTCCTCTGCCCGTACTGCCCCGTTCAGGACCCTGCCCTTTATGCCCCCTCCCCGCGCTCCGCCGCCCTGGCCCATCTGGCCCGCCACGCCCGCAGCGACACACTGCCGCCGCACCTGCGTACCTGCCAATGCCGGGAACACGGCTGCTCTTGGCACCCCCGGCACCGCGGTTGCACCGGGCCGGTGCTGCTCGCGCTCACCCGCGACCGGAGCGGCCGCGCGTGGCGGTTGGCGGATACCTGCGCGGCCTGTGCGGCAGCGATGAGCCACACCGCCGTCGTACCGGACACCCTCTTCGGCCCTCACCAGGCGGGCAGGCCTGCCCGCCCACACCGGCCCCAGGTGGACGACGAGCACAGAAAACGGGTCCGGGAGATGCTCACCTACCTCGCATCCGCACTCCCCTGCGTCACCTCCCCCGCTGCCCGAATGCTTGCCCTGCAGTGCGCCCTGCGCGCCAGCAGACAGGGCTCCGCCCGACTGCCTGCCGGCCTGCTGCGAGGGATGCGCCTGTACCGGCGCACGGAAGTATGGCAAGAGCTCGCACAGGGTGGCTGGCTTGACCTGCCCGCTCCTCGTGCCACATGCGTGCAGGTGCGGTTACTCGACAACACCGTGTTGGAACAGGCCCCAAGTCGCAGCGCTCGCAGGCGGGCTGCCCACTGGGCGCTACGGCCCACCCCGCTTGCGGCCCCAGCGGCGGCAACACCGGCAGAACACCTGACCGCTCTCGTGCTAGCTGCCCACACCGCCCCAGCCAGCCCCGCCCCCGACCTGGCCACCGTTGCACACCTGTGCGGATACTCGCCTCAACAGACCGGAGAACTTCTCGACCGGCTCGTGGCCAGACGCACTCTGTCAGCGTGGCACCATCGGCGGGACACAGACGAAGTGCGCTGGCAGCCGGCTTCGTCTCACTCCGGCATTCGCGGCACCGTTCCAAGATGTTCGACTTGACCACAACGGGCTTCGATCCGCTGGTTTTCAGCCATACTGCGGAGAACAAGGCGCATGTCTTCCGAACCATCGCCGTGACACAGCTGTGCGGTAGTGACTGCTACTGCTCACGTGACACCAGGCGGGAAAGCGCACACGTTAGGTTTCGCATACGCCGCGGTTCACTGGCCGTGGTGTCCGGGAAGGGTGTGAACACCATGTCCGAAACCACTGGCACAGCTACCGAGTTGACCTCACAGTACAGCTCTCAGGTAGCCAGCGACCTTGATCGTAATCTTAAAGAACAAGAACGCCTCAGCGGTGAAATCGACGTCCTCCAGGGGCAGCTCGCCGCTCTGCGGCACGACCACAGCGTCCTGGTAAGTCTCCAGCAGGCCCTCGGCATCCCATCGAAAGCCGCAACGCCCGCCGACCAACCCGTCGCAACCGTGCCCGCTCCCCGCAAAAAGCGAGCAGCCGCATCAGGTGCGGCCGAGCAGAAGACCAAGCCCAGCGCCCCAGCCGGGAAGCGGACCGGCAAGAAGAGCACCGCCAAGGCGCAGGCCACGCACTCGTCTCTGCCCACGCTCGTCGACCTCGTCCGTGAACACCTGGCCAGCCAGAGCGAACCTCGCTCCGCTGCCGAAATCACTGCCGCACTGGAACGGCAGTACCCCGAGCGCACCGTCAAGACAACCGTAGTGCGCACCACCCTTGAAGGACTCGTGGCCAAGGGGCAGGCGCAACGCGCCAAGCAAGGCGCGTCCGTCTTCTACACCGCCCCCGACACGGCCGAACCTACTGCACACAGCGAGCAGGCTTCGGCAGCGTCCGTCTGACGAGGGGCCCTCGTGCAGGGGGAAGGCCGCACCATGTTTTGGCCAAGACGCGGGACCGGGATTTCCTCGGTGATCCAGGCGGTCTGCGCGCAGGAGACGTCTTTCACCGTGCCCACTGACATCGGCAGCCCTCGCCACCGATCCGAGTGATCATGCCGGACCGCCAGGAGCCACGCGACCGCTGCGTTGCGCGCACTGCTGACTGTGCCCGGAAGGCCTGCGTGATGGAACACGCGCCTCGTTCCGGGCGCAGCCGACAGCCCGACGTCACATCGTGTGGCGCTGGGTGGGGTCGAGTCGGCTGAGGACAGCGCGGACGAGGTCGCGGCTGTAGGTGGGGAGTTGAGGCGTTGCGTCGGCTGGCGGTGATGCCGCCGCTGCGGGCTCGGGGTGTGGTGGCGTGCTGGGCGTGGGCTGGGCCGTGGCGGAGGGGCCGTTGTCGGTGTTCTCCAGCATCAGGTAGGTAAGTTTGGCCCATTGGCGGAAGTTGCCGTGGCAGATGAGGTCGTCAATCCACAGCAGGTCGTCCGAGGGGACGTCGGTCCACAGAGGGTGGTACTGGGGGATGACGGCGAGGATTTCTTGTGGAGTGAGCGGTTTGTAGCGCTGCCAGATGAGGATGCGGGAGTCGAGGGCGGGTCGGTTCTTGATCTTCTGGTAGCAGTTTTCGGCGCCGACGAGGACGACGGCCAGGCGTGTGTCGTCGTCGTCCCAGAGTTCCCGGATAAATTCGAAGGCGCGGGTGTCGAGCCATTGGGCTTCGTCGACGACGAGGACGCGGGAGGTCTCGGACAGTGCTTCTTTGATCATGGTTTCGCAGCGGGTGCTGCGGGTGGGTGCCTCGCCGGGGAGGTCGAGCTTTTTGTAGAGGGCTTCGAGCAGTGCCCGGATCCTGGAGGAACTGAGTTTGATGTGCAGGGTGGTGTGGGGGGCGAGTTCGTCGAGGTGGAGGTTGACGGCGAAGGTCTTTCCCAGGCCGACGCCGCCGTGGACGCACATGATGGCGCCGTTGCCGTTGTTGGCGTTCAAGGTGGTGACGAGGTTGGCGTAGGTCTCTTCGCTGGCCCGGGTGAGGATGGCGCGGGCGCCGGGGAGCCCGTTGAAATGGTAGTTCATGTTGCGGCGGGCTGCGGTGGGGGTGGCGTTGTCGGCGGTGGGTGCTGTCATGGCGCGTCCTGTTCCTGGGTTTGCGGGGCGGGCAACGGTTTGGTCCAGCGGGTGGATGCCGGGCGCGGCCGGTTCAGTAGGTCGGGTCGGGCCTCGGCGGTGGTGTCGTGCTCACGGGTGGTGAGGTCGCGTAGTTGGGCTGCGGCCTGGCCGGCGGTGAGCCGGTTCAGACGCTGGGGCATGCTGGCGCTGGAGGCGGCGGCGTAGCGGGGTTTGGCGTTCTTGCGGGCGCGGGCGGCTTTGGCGGCGTAGTGGTCGGCTTCGCGTTGCCAGCCGCGTTCGAGGCGGCGGGCCTCGCGGGGGCTCATCTCGTCGCTGCGGAAGGCAGGCCCGCGGTAGGTGAGGGTGTCGGCGTCGTAGATCTCGATGCGGTGGTAGTGGTGGGGTTCGTGGCGAAGGCGGACCCTTTCGCCGGCGCTGCCGTGGCCGTGCATCCAGGCGCCGACGTAGTAGGCGCCGTTCCATCGGACGCCCTTGCTGGTGATCTTCAGGGGGCGGGCGACGTGTTCGAGGGTGTAGGTGTGGAGGTCTTCCGGGTCGAGGGTGTCGATGGGGGTCAGGTCGTCCTGCCAGGCCTGGGCGGGGGTGCGGCGGTGGAGGCGGGCGATGGTGTGCTCGTTGTTCCACCACTCGATCCAGTCCAGGAGGAGGGTGACGAAGGTTTCGTATTCGAGGAGCTCTTGGAGAGCCCACAGGGGGCGGCCGCGGCGGTCTCTGCGGCTGGCCGGGGTGTGGGCGTAGCCGGGCAGGCCTTTGAAGAGCATGTGTTTAGCGGCGGCGTTGAGTGATTCGACGGTGCCTTTGAGGTGGGGGCTGTAGGGCGGCAGGGCGATGAGTTCGGTGCCGAATTTCTTGAAGGCCTCGTCGACGCTTTTGCTGAGGAAGTCGGCGCCGCGGTCGGTGCGGACTTTTCGGGGGATGCCGCCGTAGGGCCGGTGGTGGCCGCCGGTGAGGATGGCGTCGCGGGCGGCGGCGAGGATGGCTTCGCGGCTGGGCCGGTGCGGGGTGACGGCGACGCCGGTGATGACGCAGGTGGCGTGGTCGATGAACCAGGTGATCCAGGGTTTTCGGCTGTGGCCGTCGACGTTGACGAAGACGCTGGCTTCGACGTGGTCGGTTTCCCATACGTCGTTGCGGTTGCCGTGAGGGCGCAGGCGGTGGACGTCGTGGCGGCGGCGTGCTCGTTCTCCGTCGCGTAGGGCGGCGAGCTGGCCGGGGCTGAGTTCGCGGGCGACGGCTCGGTAGAAGGTGGCCGGGGAGGCTTTGGGTGGGGTACCGAGGAGGCCGTCGGCGCGCAGTTCGCGGTAGGCGGCGATGATGCTGCCGTGCCAGCGCACCAGGGCTTCGTGCATGGCGGGGGTGAGGGTGAAGTGGCGGCGCCCGAGGGGGGTGTAGGTGCCGTTGTGGGCATCCGCGTTGTCCATCCAGCGGCGAACGGTGCGCCAGTGGACGTCAAAGGCCGCCGCGATGCTGCGGACGTCGTGGTGGGTCAGTTGCTGGGCGTCGCGAAGGCGAAGCAAGCGGCGTACGGCGGCGGCACGCAGGCTGGTGGTGTCGTAGGAGCTGTCGGGTGCAGGTGTGGCGGGCATGGCGGAGGAAGGGGTTTCTGGGCGGAGGCCTATGGGGTGGGTTATGCGGGTGCGAGGGTGAGCAGTCCGGCGCCGTAGGACTTGGCGCGGCCGATGCCGTTGAGGACGGCGTCGGTGAGGCGTTCGGGGTTGCTGATGGTGGCCAGGCCGTCGAAGCGGGTGAGCGCATACACGCGTTCGCCGTCCGAGCGGTTGTCGTCGGTTCGGGGTGGCCGGGCGCAGGCGGTACGGACCGGGGTGGCGTCGGTGGTGATCAGGGTGAGGCCCGCTTGATGAGCCCTTTGCTGCCACCAGGTGAGGGCGTCGTCGCCGTACAGGGCGATGAGTTTTCCATGCTTGCTGCCGGTGGGATTGGGGCCGGTGAGGCGGCGGGTGGGGTTGGCGATGATGCGGTAGCGGACGCGCCGGCCTGGAATGAGTGCCTGGAACATAGGCGTCAGGTCGCGGGTCTCGGCAGTGCCGTAGGTGTCGGGCAGGCGGGTCAGGTCGGGTGGCTGATGGGACTGGATGAGCAGGGTGGGGGGTGTGTGGTCGGTGGCCTCTTCGAGGCGGAAGAGCAGCCCGGCCTTCTGGCGGGGATGGTCACCGAGGTCGTCGGGGGTCAGGAGAGTGATCCTTCTGTGGAGGCTGAGGGTGTCTTTGAGGTCGTGTCGGGCCCGGGGGCTGTGGGGGTTGAGGCGGATGCGGGTCAGTGTCGCGGTGGCGGGGTGGGGCGCTGGAGTGGTCATCGGGTGCTGTCCTGCTGCATGTAGGCGGCCAGCGCGCTCAGTGCGGGCGGCGGGGCGTAGAGGTCGGCGGGAAGGGTTTCGGTCGTCAGCCACACACGGCGGGTGTGGTGAAAGCGGTGGGTGGGGGTGAAGTCGACGGGTACGTCGGCGATTTCACGATGGGAGAAGGCTGCGGCCGGGTCGGTGGGCGATTTCTCCCAGACGAAGTCCACCGACACGGTGCTCTGGCCGGATGGAGGCGGGGCGGGCAGGCTGAGCGGCACCCGGCGCAGGAGCTCGCCGACGGCGTCGGGGTGCGGGCCGCCAAGGACGAGAGGCTCATCGGGGATGCAGGCGCGCCGCCCCAGGTAGGGGGCGAAGGCCGGCTGTTCCAGGCGGTCGGTGAGGTGATCCAGGAGCGGATCGGGGGCGCACACTGCGACGGTGAAGACGGCGTCGGCGAGGTAGACGCGGTGGCTGATGAGGGTGGAGTCCTTCTGGGCGCGGTAGTCGCCTTTGCTGGTGCGCAGGCCTTGCTTGTGGGGGCGGCCGCCGCCGACGGTGTGGTAGTCGGTGTGGCGGGTGCCGGGCCGGTCAATGCGGACGGTGATCTCGCAGTCCGCGTAGGGGGTGGCTCCGGTGGTGGGGTCGGGGGTGAGGGCGTGTTCGCGTGGGCGTCCGTCGGCGGCGGCGAACAGGCCGATCAGGGCGGAGCGGGTGGGAAAGGCGAGGGTGTCGCGGTAGTGGAAGGCAGCGTGTTCCCCGAACGACATCAGCGGTGCGGCCACGCGAAGCAGGATGCCGTTCATACCCTGACCCGGACGGGGGACGGCCGGGCGGCGGCTTCGGTCACAGCGTCGGTGAGGTCGTCGAAGGAGGCGTGCCGGGTCCCGAGGTCGACGTCGTCGGGCTGCAGGGTGGTGTAGCCGTGGGCGATGCGGCGGCGCTGTCCGAGCAGCTGGTTGACGGCCCCGGCGTACTGAGCAAGGGCCTGGACGGCGGGCTGGGTGTAGCCGCCGCCGTGGGCGTGCTTGACAGGCTTTTCGAAGGCGGCGGCGTAGGAGACGGGGCGGCGGTCGCGTACTGCGTAGTGGACCAGGTGAGGCAGGGTGTGGGGGGCTGTGGAGGTCTTCTTCGCGCCGGGCATGACGTCGATGAACGCGTCGGTGAACAGGCTCAGCAGGTTGAGGGCCTCGGCATGGTCGCCGCCCAGGTTGCGGGTGAGTTCGGTGAGGTTGACGGTGGCGTAGCGGTAGAGCAGGCCGGTGGTGAAGAAGGAGGTCTGCAGGTGAGCGCTGCCTGAGTCGTCGGGGTCGGCCCAGTCTTCTACGGCGGTGAAGTAGTCGGGCTGGGGGTCGCTTTCGTGGACGGTGAAGGCGTGGGCCATCTGGACGGCTCCGTCGACGTGGGCGCCGGGAAGTTCGGCGAGCATCCGGCCGAAGAGGTTGATGGTGGCGGTGCGCTGGCGGATGAGGGCGGCCACCGCCTTGGTGGGCAGCACGGCCGGCGGCTTGGTCTTCTTGCCGCGCCCGCTCTGGCTCTTGGCCTCGGCCTTGGCGGCGGTTTCCTGGGCGAGGGCCTCGGTCAGCTCCTGCTGGTGCTCCTGGCACAGGGCGACAAGATCACCCAGGACGGCACGTGGCAGGTAGACGGTGGCCGAGGTGATGCCTCCTTGGGCCTGTTCAGTCTTCAGCCCTTCTTTGGTGGCTGAACGCACCACCTGCGCTCCGGCGAACGTGGCCAGGTCTTCGGGCCAGCCGGCCTCTCGCAGGGCCTCGGCGACCCGCAGGGGCAGCATGCGGGTGCGGGCGGCATGCTCGTCGAGGTCTTCTTCCAGGCGCAGCCGAATCGGCCGCTTCCAGGCCTGGGAAGAGACCATGGCGCGCATGACCCCGCCGAGCAGCACGGTTTTGGGCTCGTTGTCCTCTCCGCGGTTGAGCAGGGAGGCAGGCAGAGGGTGGAGCGCGTGCAGGTCGATGTAGCGGGCGGGGGCGTAGGCAGCCATGTCAGTCCTCGTCGGGGGTGAGGGTGTGCAGGGCGGTGAAGTAGGAGTCGCGCCAGCGGGCGGCGATGGTCTTGCGGTCGTAGTCCCACCAGGCCAGGTCCTCCAGGAGGACGGCGAAGTCGAGGCGGGCGGCATCACGGCCGTGCAAGCGCGCGGTGAGCCTCCACAGCGCCGGATGCAACATCTGGGTGGAAGACCTGGTGAGGACCTTGAGCTGGGCGGTCATGCGGGTGTGATCGAGGCCGTGCCGGGCCACGGCGATGGCGAGGCTGGTGCCGAGGTTGGGGCGGGCCCGCCACGTCCGAGCAGTGCTCGCGTCCTTTCCGGCGGGGGCAGTGCGGTTCTCGAGAGCCTGAGTGTTGGCGGCTGTGGTGTCCTCAGCGGGCTGTGTCTCGGCGGAGTCCGATTGCGTGGAGCCCGTGCTGCTGTGGCCGGCGGTGGTGGCGGACTCCGGCAGGTAGGGGCCGTCTTCGCCGATCAGGTCACGTTGCATGGCGATCAGGCCGGCGACTGTGAAGTGGGCTCGTTGGGCTCCGAAACCGGCGATGTGGCGCGTGAGGTGTTCTGGCATCCGGGCGCAGTCCTCGACAGGGCGGCCCCGGCCCGAGACCAGGTCGGCTCGGACGCCGTTGACCTGGCACAGGGCGATGACCTGAGTGACGAAATCGTCGTAGTGAGCGCGGCGTTCTTCGGTGGTCGGGCGCATGAGCAGGACGGCCTCCTTGGGGCGGGGAAGCAGAAGAGGAAACGGGTCCGCGGGGATCGGGCGCGTGTGTTTCAGCGTTCGCGGCGCAGCCGGGCTACGGCATCGGCAACGGCGGACGCGGCGTGGAAGTACTGGGCAATCGCTGGTGCCGTGGCCGCATGCAGGGCGGCGATGGCATCGGCGGCGAAGGCCGCGAGGACGTTGACGGAAGGGTTATCGACACAGCGCCAGAAGGTCTTTTCCGCGCGCGGCCAGAAGTGGGTGCGGGCACGGTAGGTCCACGCCGGCAGCCGGCGCGGAGCGGCGGTTCCGGTGGTGGTGCGCCAGGCGGTCTTGGAGACCTCGTCGAGCAGGTCTCCGATGTGTTCCGCGGCCTTGCGGCACGCCGCGAACCGCTCGGCCGCAGCTGGATCGTGTTCCTGCGTCCACGGCCACAGGGGCGGCGTCATGGCCGTGTACCAGGTGCGGTTGAGGGTTTTGCCGTCCTGGTCGAAGCCGTAGACGCGGACGCGCAGGTTCTCACGTGCCTCGGGCGGCAGATCGTTGAGGGTGGTGAAGGCCTCGGGCCGCTGGACGAAGTCTTTCTTGGTGGACGCCTCATCACCTGCCAGCAGCAGGGCGTCCAGGTCGCGCCACAGGGCACGGTCGGCGTCCGCGCGGCGTGGCTGGTACCGCTCGTCGAGGGGCTTTTGCGGGAAGACGCGGTGGATGAGGTAGGGGTCGGCGGCCGGGAGTCTGGTCTGGTTGGCCCAGGTGACGTAGGCATCGGTGACGTTCCGGCCGTCCGGAGAGGGGATGAGCAAGAGGGCGTGGCGGGAGCGGCCGGTCAGCAGCCGGGCCGGGGAGGTGACGGGTGGCGGTGGGCTGCCGGGGTCGGGCAGAGGCTCTTCCCACGGACATAGGTCCTTGGCGTCGGGCCACGGCTCGGCGGGCTTGGGCAGGCCGGCCAGGAGCGTCTCGTACAGGGTGCGGCCCAGGGGGTGGAAGGACAGCGTGGAGCGCAGCGGTCCGGCCTTGGCATTGCCCACGGCATGTCCGTCGACCGTGCGGATGCTGCACTGGCCGGATGCGCCGTAATAGTGATGCATCAGCAGGTGCCACAGTGCCCGTTCGCTGGGCACCGGCTGCGGATCGGTGTCGGTGTGGGCGCTGAGCCAGGCCAGGTTGTTGCCTTCGGGACGGCCGAAGACGAGCTTGTTCACGCCCGCCCGCTCGCTGCACTGCACGGTCAGACGTGGATCCTGCAGGAAGGGGCGTTGGGGATGGAACAAGTCCCAGATGTGAGCGTCGAAGTAGCGGTGCACGGCCTCGGCATCGAAACCGTTCGGGTCCTTGAGTAAGGCGCGGCGCCGGGCCGCCCACTCCCCCACGCTCATCTCGGGATCGTCCAGACCGGTTACGCGTGCAGCCAGCGCCACCAGGATGCGCTGTGCCGCGGAAGCGGCCGGCGGCAGGGGAAGCGCCAGGTCCTCGATGGTGTGGGCATGGATCAGTACGTCCCGCCACCCCAGGTATTCCTGGCGTCCGTCCAGGAACAGCACAGGGATACAGCGTTCCTTGTCGGTCGCGTATAACGGGGCTAACACGTACAGGCTCCAGGAGGCGGGCAGAAGAAGTGAAATGAGCTTCCGAAATTCCTGCCGCTGGTGAGGCACGCTGGGTTTGCGTGTAGAGGGTGTCCGGACCAGCGTGATCGCATGAAGTCCGGTCAGTTAGCACGGAGTTGACGCGCTGCGGCACCGAGGGTGAGGCACGGCCGTGCATCAGGCAGGTCGGAGTCAGCACCGAATGAGAGCACTCACGCGGTGACTGCTCTCAATATTAGCCACAGGCAAGCAGCCTTCCTGACCATACGATTGACCGTTTAATTACCGGCCGGTTTTGGTGCAGGGGTAATCGTCTTTGCACAGCGGCCCTCGGGCTCCGGGGCCACAGGGGGGTCGCCCGTCCTATCCGACGTATCGTCAGCACTGCGTACTTGCGGGAGCGTTGCAGCCGCCGAGGCGTCCCGGCCCGGACGCGTCAGCCGCCCAACACAATCAGCCGATGGAGACCCCTCGGCGGCTGAGTCGTGGTCCTGGCCGAGAGTTGCTATGCGCGCTCAGGGCCGGCCGGTGGGCTCGTTGTCGTGTGTGAGGCCGAGGGCGGCGTCGAGGCGCAACCGGTGAGAGCCGAACCGTACGGGCTCGTCAGGGTCGGTGGTCTTGAGGGGAAGCAGGACCAGGTCGGTGAGCAGGGCGTGGGCGCGCCAGGCGGCAGGCGGACGGTGGCTGCGGTCTCGGTCTGCGACCCAGGCCGCGGGGACAGGCAGAGTGTGCTGGAGGATTCTGCGTACCTGAGCCACGGTTGGTTCCCGGTCTACGGTCAGCGTTCGGGTGCCGGCTGCGTCGAGGGACAGGCCCCCGGTGGGGTCTCGGTAGACGGGCAGGAGGCGGCGCGGCATGGCTCCCAGGCGGGTGGCGGCATCACGGGGGTGCAGGTGCTGGCGGTGCAGGTCCGACAGTGACAGGGTGTGCTGCCAGGCGGGGACAAGGTGAAGGGCGCTGTGGTGTTCTTCGGTGCGGCGGCGTGCCTGATGGGCTGCGTGGCGCCGCTGCAGCGCGGCATCGGTGCGCGCGAGTTCTTCGGCATCGCCGTACACGGCCTCGACCAGGTGCTGGACGTCGTCGGGCAGGGTCAGGGTGAGGGTGTTATCGGGTTGCCGCGCGAGGTAGGCGGCGGTCGCGTGTGGCAGGAACGAGGGTTCCAGGGTGCGCCAGCCGGGAGGGATGAGTGTGTGTCCCTCGTGGTCGGTGGGCTCAAGGACGATCAGGCTCGGGTGCGCAGCGCGGCGTAGCCAGGGGGGTCGGTGGGTGTTCGGACCCCACAGCGGGGCGAAGCGCCGCAGGCGGCCCAGGCGTTGCAGCAGGGTATGGAGTGCGGCCAGGTCGCTGATCATGACGTCGACGTCGATGTCGAGGCTCATGTCCAGGATGCTGGTGGTCACGACGACCAGGCGGCTGGGGCGCTCTCCGTTGCGGCCGAGGAGGTCGCGGAGCCGGCGGGTGAGGCCTTCACGTTCATGGCCGGGCATGCGGGCGTGCAACAGGACGAGACGGCCGTCCGGCCCTTCGGGCCAGTCCAGGGCACGCAGGTGGTCGTAGGTGATCTGGGCGTCGGCCACCGTGGCGCAGCCGATGGCTGCGCAGCCGCCGTGCTGAACGACCGGGAGGATCTCGCTGGTGATGCGGTCCAGCCGGCTCTCCCTCGCGGGCGTGCCGTCGGGATCAGCGCACGAGTGGTGGCGCACTGCATGGAGGCGCAGTTGTGCAGTGCGGCGATGGCGTGCGGCATGGGCGTCGGCCGCTTTGGGGGTGATGCGGGTGAGACTGGCGTCGGCGGCCGCGGCGAAGAGCCAGCCGGGATAGTCAGGGCGGAAGTCCGTGTGGGCAGTGGTGCTGTGCGGGTGTCCGGCGCCGGCGAGGTAGCTGCGCATGAGTTCGCTCGTGGTCTGCGCGGGCAGGGTTGCGGACAGCAGGATCACAGGGCAGCCCAGGGCCCCCAGCCAGTGCAGCAGCCGGGCGAGGATCTGCCGCATGAACGGCAGCATGGCGTGAACTTCATCGACGATGACGGGGCGGCCCGACAGTGCCAGCAGGCGCAGGGCGCTGAAGCGGACGGGAAGGGCCGCCATGAGGGCCTGGTCATGGGTGGCGACGGTGAACTGTGCCAAAAGCGCCCTGTCCCAGCCGCGTAGAAAGCCATCCGGGACCGTAACCCGATGCGGCGGCCGCTCCCCCGAAGTCCACGTGTCGTCGAGATCATCGAGGCCGTCCAGGTCATCGGGATCATCGGGATCGTCGGGATCGTCGGGATCGTCGGGCCAGTATGCGTCGCTGGTGGACGGCTCGCTGGGTGCGATGCGGTGATCGGTGTAGGCGGTGTTCAGATGGCTGTGACTGTGGACCAGGGAGACCGGGGCGTGTTCGGGGCCGTGGGCGGCGACATAGGCCTCGAGGATGTCGTAGGCGGCGTCGGCGACCGCGGTGGTCGGCAAGAGCCACATGATGCCGGCCGTGTCACCACTGGTGTTGAAGATCCGGGCTGCCTCCAGGCCGGTGACGGTCTTTCCCCCGCCGGTGGTATCGGTGACGACGAGGATTCCCGGCCCCTTCTCCCCCACCAGCGGGGTGAGTTGGTCGATCACCGAGGCCTGCAAGTCGTTGGGGTCTTCAAGACCGGCGTGCGCCTGGGTGAAGGGCACCGGAGGCAGCGTGATGCGGGCCAGTCCGGACTCATCGACGACGGCCGGGGCGTTCTTGACGGCCTCCGCGTAGTGTTCTGCCGCCCCGAAGGCGGGCGCCTGCGCCTTGGGCAGCCAGTAGTGGCGCTGGCTGGCCAGCCGGTCCGCGATCACGCCCACTCCGGTGATCAGCACAGCGGCCGGCACTGACAGCTGGTCTGGGACCGTGGTGGCTCCGGTCAGGTGCCGCACGAGCGCGAAGTAGCGCCGGCGGAGGTCCTGCCAGGCCGGGCCGCCCAGAGTCACAGCGACGCGGGCGGCTTTGGCGGCCCCAGCTAGATCGATCTGCAGGAACCGGCCGTGGTGGCCACCGAGGATCTGGGCGGCCCTCACCCCGGGACTGTCGGAGGCATCCACCGGGTAACCTGCTTCGGCCAGCAGGTGCAACGCGGCGTGCATGGATGCCCGTTCATGCGGCATGCGCTGCCAGCCGCGGGTATCCGCGCGCAGCGCCTCGCTGACCCGCGCCCAAGGGTGTGCTTCCTGCTGCTGGAATGCGGAGAGCTTGCCCAGATCGTGCAGTCCGGCAAAGAACATCACCAACTGGCGCGCCTCCGCTGTGGATACCTCCATGCCGCGGGCGATCACCCGCCGCTGTCCTCGGGTCAAGTACCGGTCCCACACCTCGCCGGCAATCGCCGCGGTATCCAGCATGTGGAACAGCAGCGGGTACACGTACACCGCCACCAGCCCTCGTTCGAACTTCCCCCATGGGGTCAGATCGATCCCACCGAACCGGGCGTCCTCACGCACCCCCACGCAGCACCCCCCTTGACTGTCCCCAACTCCCCCGCGATTTCGGGGGTTTGGCCGACCATAATTATGCCGCTGGCACGGATGGGATCTGCCCCTCGCAGCTTGTGCCAAGGAGTCGGGCGACGAGACAGGAACTCGCGTAGAGTGAGTAAAGTCAAGCTTGTTGATCTCGGGACTCACAGGTGAATGAGGGTGTTCCCCACACGCGTGGGGGTCTGTCGTGGACATGACCGCACACGAGGCCACCCCCGCGGTGTTCCCCACACGCGTGGGGGTCTGTCCGGCAGTGATCGTCAGCGCGTCGGTGATCTGCCCGTGTTCCCCACACGCGTGGGGGTCAGTCCTGCCATGCGGTGTCCTCGTCCAGGGAGGACGCATGCTCCCCACACGCGTGGGGGTCTTTCCTTCTGGATCATGATGGCGACGACAAGGCAGACGTGCTCCCCACACGCGTGGGGGTCTGTCCACGGCCAGCACATCCAGGCGGATGGTGTCGAGGTCCTCCCTACACGCGTGGGGGTCTGCCGTTCGAGGACAGCTTGGACGGGGGCCTGGCGAAATCTTCCCCACGCGCGCGTGGGGGTGTGTCCTGCTGGAGGGGTCTCCAGTGCGGCGCGATCCGGCGCTCCCCACACGCGTGGGGGTCTGTCGGTAGGGCCGGTCAGAGCGACGATGTGACGTTCGTGCTCCCCACATTCGTGGGGGTCTGTCCTACGGATACGGAATCGGAGTTCGAGTCCTCGGCGCTGCCCACGGGCGTAGGGATCTGTCCGCTGCTTCCTCGGCTGCCGCTGACTCATCTGCATCTCCCACGTCCGGGGAACTGACCTGCATGGAAACAGGTAGGGGTCTGACGATATCCCGCTTCCAGCGGTGATCAGACTGACCAGGCCTACAGGTGCTCAACTCCAGGCTATCGGGCACCCTTTGACCCATCCACCACCTGCTCCGCCTTCGCCTCACCGAGGACGCCTCAGAGACCAACCGAGGTAGCCGACGGAAGAAATCCGCAGGTCAAAGGCGTTCTCCTATGGCCTTGTCATTTCGGTGCGCTGGGCATTCTCACTCGATGTCACTTGAAATCCTCATCAGGTGTCAAGTGAATGCCGCCAGGACCAGCAGCAATACGTGACATCAAAGTGAGAAGGCGTGGTGACACTGAAGCGAGAAGTCGCACTTCCGGCCCGGCCGGAGCGCGGATGTCCTGTGTGCCGACATGGACCCCGTCCACCCGTGGTCGACCAGCACCCTCAACGCACGGATGCAGGGCCTGCGCAGCTGTCTGGGCAGCGACCCATCCGGCAACCTCTACGTACCGCGCCGCAAAGCTGGCGAAGACCCCTACCGGCTCGCCCCCACCGTGCGCTGCGACTGGCCCCGCTTCCTCCAACTCGTCGAACACGCCCTGCCACTGGGACCGGCAGGGCTACCTGATCTGGAGAAGGCGCTGACTCTGGTGCGGGGCAAGCCCTTCGGCGGCCGACCGCTGCCCTGGGCCGAGCCCCACCAGCAGGAAATGATCACCCGGATCACCGACGTCGCCCACACCGTAGCCACCCACCGCACCCCCGCAGGGCCCCGCCACGACCTCAACGCCGCCCGCCAGGCCGTCGCAACCGGCCTCGACGTCGACCCCACGGCCGAACTCCTCTATCGGGACTGGATGCGCCTTGAAGCCGCGCGCGGGAACCGACAAGGACTCCACACCGCCATCACCCGCGTACAACAAGTCAATCGGGATTTGGACTGCTCGCTGGAGATGGAGACTACTCAGCTCATCAACGGGCTCCTCAACGGCTCGGGCACGGCGGTGCGCATGCAGGTTCCACGAACTGATGCGTAATGTCGGCTGAGATTGCGCAGCGAATGCGCAAATCCGGGGTTCGGTTAGCAATGACCACGGTGCGTACAGTCGGCCGGCTCACGGCAGCGTGATGAGGGCGATGCTCTCCGCCTGCGCGACGGCCAGCCGAGTGCCGTCGGGATGGAGGGCTGCAACGGGAGTGGGCAC
>NZ_JBSHAY010000047.1:0-52263 GCF_053611725.1 Streptomyces sp. NPDC054783
GGTAAGGCCAATCAGGCGAACGTGAACCAGGGTGACGGTAAGGCCAATCAGGCGAACGTGAACCAGGGTGACGGTAAGGCCAATCAGGCGAACGTCAATCAGGGTGACGGTAAGGCCAATCAGGCGAACGTCAATCAGGGTGACGGCGGCGCCGACCAGGCGAACGTGAACCAGGGTGGTGGCAAGGTCCACCAGGTCAACGTCAAGCAGGGCCACGCCAAGGTCAAGAAGGGCAAGGTCAAGAAGGGCAAGGTCAATCAGGCGAACGTGAACCAGGGCGGCGGCAAGACCAACCAGGCCAACGTCAACCAGTAGGAGTCACGTCCCAGGCCGGGAGGCTGAACCCGCACCCGTGCCGACCGGCCTCGACGACGGAACCCGCCACACGACCGTGGCGGGTTCCGTCGTCCTGCCGTGTCGTACGCGAAAGCCCCGACAGCGCGATATACGCGACATGAATCCCGCTGCCGGAACTGCCCACGGGAATTTCCTGGACGGCATTCGAACAACTCCGACCACTTTCCCCTGCGGGAGGAGAATTCCTATCAGGCTCGCCTCATACAGGGCTCCCAGGGCGGTGAGGCGCTGCCCCTCGAGGCGGTCTGCCTCGGCGGCAGGGCCCGCCGCTCGGGGCCGGAGGACACGATGCCCGTGCCGGTCGTCCCGACGGTCCTCACGCCGCCGGGGACGGTGCCCTTGTCAGGAGCAGGGCGCGGCGCACGTCGTCCTGGATCCGCCCGGCGACCTCCGGGAGCCGGTCCTGGAAGTAGAAGTGGCCGCCGTCGAACAGGTGCAGGCCGAGGAAGTGCTCGGAGGCGGCCGCCCAGCCGTCCAGGCGGTGCGGCGGCGCCACGTGGTCCCGGGTGCCGCCGAACACCGAGAGGGGCACCGGCAGCGGTGCGGTGAGGGGCTTCGTACGCCAGGTCTCGCTGATACGCAGGTCCGCGCGGATGGTCGGCGCGAAGAGGTCCCACAGCTCGTCGTGGTCCAGCACCGAGGACGACGTACCGCCCATCGCCATCAGCTCCCGGCGCAGTTCCGCGTCGGACAGCAGATGCCGGCGCGTGGGGTCGCCGTCGGGGTGCAGCGTGCCGCGTGCGGACACACCGAGCCAGGCCGGCGGTGTGCGGCCCAGATCGATGAGCCGGCGGGTCAGTTCGTACGCGACGAGCCCGCCCATGCTGTGCCCGAAGAACGCGAAGCGGCCCGTCAGCCGGCTGTCCAGCTCGTGCAGGAAGTACTCGAGCAGGGCACCCGTGTCGCTCAGCGGGGGGCGTTCGTCGCGGGGCCCGCGGCCCGGTGCGTCGGCGGTCTGTACCTCCCAGTCGGCCGGGAAGCAGGACGGCCAGTCGCGGTACATCAGATGCGATCCACCGGAGTGGTGGAACAC
This sequence comes from Streptomyces sp. NPDC054783, assembly GCF_053611725.1. Taxonomy (NCBI): domain Bacteria; kingdom Bacillati; phylum Actinomycetota; class Actinomycetes; order Kitasatosporales; family Streptomycetaceae; genus Streptomyces; species Streptomyces sp. NPDC054783. Next base: position 1,391 of record NZ_JBSHAY010000047.1, read on the forward strand.
GAACAGACGCAGTTGAGGCTCTTCGGCCTTTGGCATGGGGGCTCCATCGACGAGACACTCCGGCGTCCGGCCCGATGACCTGGATCCCGGACCAGGGGTAGGAGTCGGGACGGTGCGGTCGCCCGTCCCGAAGGTCTGTCAGGCCATGATCCAAGGGGCCTGGCCGCGCGTCGTACCGCCTGCCGGTGACGGCCGGTGGGTGTCCCAGGCCGGCTGCAGTGCGGCCGAGACGATGCCCCACAGGTGGCCCGCGGTCAGGGTGCGCACCGGAACGGTGACCTGACCGGCGAGGCTGACGCCGTAGGCGGACTCCAGGGCGCTGACGATGCCGATGAGGGCCATGGAGTCGAGCCCGTACGCCTCCATCGGCACGTCGACGGCGGGCGCCTTGTCCTTGCCCAGGCCGGGCAGGCCCTGCCGGAGAATCGTCTCGAACCTCGCGTTCCACGGAGTCTGGGCCATGGGTACGGACTTCCTTCCGGCTGCCTGGACTGTCCAGGGCGCGCAACGCCTGCGCGTCCGCCTACACGGTGCCCGCCCCCACTCGAGCGGCCGTCGAAGGACGTTCGAACGCGCCGCTCCGGCCCGCCTCTTCGGCCGAACGGTCAGGCGGCGTGGCAGAGCGCCGCGGGGCCGGCCGGGACCGCGGCGTGGGACACGGCCGCGGGAGGGGTGGCTCGGACGATGGCCGCGGCCGCGGGAGGGGTGGCGTGGACGGTGGCCGCGGCCTGCGAGCGGCCCCGTGCGAAGACGACGAGGCGCAGCACCGCGAAGCGCGCCAGGCCGGCTAGTGCGGAGGCGGACAGGTAGACGACCTGCTCGAGCAGCGCACCGGGCGCTGCCACCAGCAGCTGCAGGACGACCATCGCCACGCAGGTCACCGCATACGCGGCCGTCGCGGACCCGGCCGACTGCACATGCTGGCGCCAGGTCGCGCGTCCGCCCGCGCCGAAGGTGAAGCGGGCGTGCAGCTCGGTGGCCAGGAGCGTGGAGGCCACGGTGATCACGGCGTTGGCCAGGGCCCAGGGCAGCCAGGAGGCGAGGGCTGCCACGGCGAAGCTGGAGGCGAGCCCCACCCCGCCGCCGCAGAGCACGAAGCGGGCGAAGGCGGCGAAGGCGCCAGGCGCTGCCTGCTGCCGACCGCGTGCTGTCTCCATGATCCGCCCCCTGATGGCTCACTCCGACGAAACGTGACGCCATCATGGCACACATGTGGCGTCGCGCGGAGTCGCCCGTGACGCCATTTCGGCCACTCAAGGGTTCCGCAACGCGCAGGGGGGCGTAAGGGAGTCGTAAATGCGCAGGTCGGCGGCGCGGTGCGCGTACTCATCGCATCCCTGTCGTGGCCCAAGTCCGCAAAGACCTGCGGCTTTTCGGGTCGCGCGCGGGTGTGGCCTCGTTGTGGCTCATATGTGGCGCAGGTTGGCTCGTAATGACGCCAGATGTGTGCCATAATGGAGCCACGGAAGCGGAACGGCGCCATACGGCGTACGACGTAAAGGAGCCCCACCATGTCCGTCACCATGAGCGACCAGGCCATGCTCACCCTGCCGTCCACCCGGAACCTGGGCGGCACGTCCGTAGCCGAACTCGCCGACCGTGTCCTGTGCGATCTGACGGCAGCCATGGAGCTGCTCGGGGAGCCGGCACCGGAAGACTCCGACCACGTCCGCGGCACCGCCGCCACCGTCTGAGCCTTTGCCCGGCCCCGCAGGGGCGAGCCCACCCCCCACCCACGGAAGGAAAACCCCGATGAACACGCCTCTCGTCCCCCACGGCCTCCCCATGGAACGCGATGCGGGCCCCTTCGACCCGCCCCGCGACATCACCCGGCTGCGCGAGGCTCGCCCCGTCAGCCCCATGGTCTTCCCCGACGGTCACGAGGGCTGGTTGGTCACCGGCTACGACGCGGTCCGCCGGCTCATGGCCGACACCCGGTTCAGCTCCCGCCAGGACATCGGCGTCCTCCACGTCCCGTACGAGATCCCCGGCATGCCCGCCGCCACCGAACCGTCCCCGCAGATCCCGGGCCTTTTCATCAGCATGGACCCGCCGGACCACACCCGGCTGCGGCGCATGCTCACCGGCGCCTTCACGGTCAAACGCATGAAGCAGCTCGAAGAGCACATCATCGACATCGCCGAGCGGCGACTGGACGAGATGACACGCCTGACCCCGCCGGTCGACCTGGTCGAGGAATTCGCGCTGCCGGTGCCCGTGCTGGTGATCTGCGAACTGCTCGGAGTCCCCTACGCGGACCGGGAGACCTTCCAGGCCAACACGGCCAAGTTCCTGGAAAAGGACGCGGCGCTCGACGAGAAAATGGCCGCGTACACCGGCCTGACCACGTACCTCGCCGAACTGGTCACGGGCAAACGCGCCACCCCCGGCGAAGACATCCTGTCCGACCTGGCCCGCCGTGAAGACCTCACCATCGAGGAACTGACCGGCATCGCCTTCCTGCTGCTGCTCGCCGGCCACGAGACCACCGCCAACATGCTGGGGCTGGGCACGTTCGCGCTGCTGGAACACCCCGAGCAGGCGGCCCAACTGCGCGCCGACCCGGATCTGATGCCCAACGCCGTCGAAGAGCTCATGCGCTACCTGTCCGTCGCCGACATCTTCTACCGCTACGCCACGGAGGACATCGAGCTGGGTGGCGAAACCATCGGCAAGGGATCGACCGTCGTCGTCTCCTTGCTGGCCGCCAACCACGACCCCCAGCGCTTTGACAACCCCGACACCCTGGACATCCACCGCAAGGCCCGCGGCCAGCTGGCTTTCGGCCACGGCGTCCACCAATGCCTCGGTCAGCAACTGGCCCGCCTCGAGATGCGCGCCGGTTTCGCCGGCCTGCTGCGCCGCTTCCCGACCCTGAAGCTCGCCATCCCCGCCGGTGAAGTGAAACTCAGGACCAACATGAACATCTACGGCGTCCACGAACTGCCGGTCACCTGGACGGAAACGGCCCCGTAGGAAAACGACGCGGCACGACGCCCGACGGCCACGGCCGCCTCGCGTTGAAGCGGAGCTGTTCACCGGCGCCGAGGTGCAGTCGCTGCTCTCGTCGTCCCGTCCGCCCGTGCAGGCGGAAGGGACGACGAGCAGGCACGCGGGACCTGCACCCGCGGTGCGGGGATGTCCAAGGTGGCAGCGCCCACTCCACCTCGGCGCCGCACTTGCCGGCGCCGAACGGCGCGTGAAACCCCGTGTCCTGCGGCTCCCGGTTCGGGAGCGGCAGGACACGGGGCTCGGGCTGCATTCATGCGGGCAGCTGCGGGGGGGCTTGCGTGATCAGGACCCGATCAGTGTCCAGTAGGCGTTGACCTCGCCCCAGTTCGACCAACCGCTTGCATTGCTCTGGGTGTAGCCCATGTGGCCGCCGCTACCGAGTGCGAAGGCCGTGTTCCGGTTGGTGTTCGGGTCGTAAATCGCGGTCGGGTCACCGGTGAAGTTGTTCCAGTAGGCATTGGCCTCGGCCCAGTTGGACCAGCTGGCGCCGTCGTTGGTGCTCTGGGTGTAGCCGATCCTGCCGTCGCCGCCGCGCGCGAGCAGCGAGATCGACTTCGTGCTGGCGTTGTACACCGGGTGGGGGTCGCCGGTGAAGTTGTTCCAGTAGGCGTTGACTTCGGCCCAGTTGGACCAGCTGGCGCCGTCGTTGGTGCTCTGGGTGTAGCCGATCCTGCCGTCGCCGCCGCGCGCGAACACCGTCATCCGCTTGGTGACCGGGTTGTAGATCACGTGGGGGTCGCCGGCGAAGTTGTTCCAGTAGGCGTTGACCTCAGCCCAGTTCGACCAGCTGGCGCCCGCGTTGCCGCTCTGGGTGTAGCCGATCCTGCCGTCGCCGCCGCGCGCGAACACGGTGACCTTCTTGGTGTCGGGGTTGTACACCGCCGAGGCATCCCCCTTGAAGTTGCTCCAGAAAGCATTCACCGGAGCCCAGTTCGACCAGCCTGCGCCGTCGTTCGTGCTGGTACTGATGCCCATGGCTCCGTCAGACGCACCACGGGCGAAGAGCATCGTCATCTTGGCGTCCGGGTCGTACACCGTGCTCGGTGTGCCCTGCAGCGCCCAGTACGCGTTGGCCTCGGTCCAGTTCGACCAGCTCGCTCCGCCGTCCGTGCTCTTGGTGAGGCCGAGGTGGCCGCCGGACCCGAGGCCGAACAGCGTCATCGACTTGGTGTCGGGGTTGTACACCGACCAGCTGCTGTCCGAGGTGGCGCCGTTGTCGACAGTGACGGTGACCGGGCCGTAGGTGTGGTTCTGTCCGTCGATCTCGTTCGCGGTCACCGAGATGGTGTAGGTGCCGCCTGGCAGGGTGCTGGTGTTCCATGTCTTGGCGTAGTTGTCGGCACCGGTGCCCCCGTCGATGGTCTGGGTACCGTTCGGCCCGGTGATCTTGTAGGTCAACGAGTTGATGACCTTCTGGGAGCTGGCCATCGCAGTGAGGTTCACCGCGCCGGAGACCGCCTGGCCGGACGCGACGGCTGCGCCGTTGGCGTCGATGCCGACGTTGAAGCCCGCGGGGATCGAGCCGCCGGTGGTGGCCGCGCCGGCGCTGACGTAGCCGATGACCCACATCTCGTAGCTCTGTCCGGCGAAGAGCTTGTTGCTGGGGTTCCACGCCGCGCCGTTGCCCTCGTCGGTCTTGACGGAGCTGGTGGACCACCATGGGCTTCCGCCCCCACCCTCGTCACCGCCGATGTCGGACAGCAGGCCGTTGCTGTAGCTGGTCACGAGGGCGATGTGGGAGCCCGCGGAGGGGTACTTGTCGTCGCCGAAGACGACGGCGTCGCCGGGCTGGGGGATGTAGCCACTGTCGATGGTGTGGTAGCCGGGGGTGCTCACCCACGAGGGGACCGACGCCGGGTTGCTGGCCGGGACGGGTATGCCGGCCTGCTGCCACACCCAGGAGACGAAGTCCCCGCACCAGTACTCGCCGGTGCCGTTGTTGCCGGTGCAGCTACTGGCGAAGCCGGTGCCGCCGGCGCTGTTCGTGCTGCAGTACCCCTTGCCGAGGTTCGCGTTGGCGATGCTCACGACCTGCGCGCCGGTGGCCGCGGACGCGGGCGTCACTCCCAGGCCCAGCAGCGCGACGCCGCTGAGGGCGAAGGCGGTCAGGCCGGCGAGGGCGCGGATCTTGGTGCGGTTGCGTGCAGTGGGCATGGGAATCCCTTAAATCATCGTCAAATTGAGGTAGGGAAAGGTGCCACCGGGTGGCGTGCAACGCCGGGACGCATCGCTCCTGTGGAGCTCGGCGCGCTTCGGGTCGTGAAAACGTCGCTGGAATTTCCGACGCGGGTCCGCGAATAAGGAGCCGGCTGGTCCTGGTCGTACTCACTGCGGAGGTGTCGCGCTCCAGCCGGGGAGGGCGGCAAGGAGGGTGGCCACAGCGGCTGCGACGTGGAGGGCGCTGTCCGTTCCGTCGCCACTGAAGAAGAGGCCGAGATCTACGCCGCTGGGTCGGGGCCGGGTCCGCATGTGTTCGATGCCAGCCCGGGGATCGAGGTGGGCCCACAGGGTGTCCAGGACGCGCTCGGCGTCGGCGGAGCTGGGCTGGGGCAGGTCGGGACGGGTGAGGACCAGGTGGACGAGGTGCATGGCTCTCCTAGTCCCAGCCGATGCCGTCCGTCTGCTGCGGCGTCACCGCGGCGGCGACCGGGGCGGCCACTGCGGCTGCTGCCGTGGGGGCCTGGTCCCATCCGATGCCGTCGCCGAGGGCGGTCGTCGAGGCGGATCCGGCCGCGAACGCGGGAGTGGCGATCAGCACGGCAATCACCGCGGCACGAACGATTTTCGACATGGCAGTCCCCCGAATCGGAAACGAAAACAATTCTTGCTTTCCGGATTTGATGTACCGTCGCCGGATTTTCCTTCCGTCCGGCGTTCTGAGAAAAGCATGCCCCGCGGCTACCGCTGTCGGAACGATGTCGCTGGGGCACCAAGCTGCCTGGCACGTTGGTGCCTGCCCCGCAGACCCGCGCCGTTGCGCGGCGGGCCGGGCGCTGACAGGATCACGGCTGCACGGGTTGATCTGCTGGCGTTACGACGCGCACGGGGGTGCGGCAATCATGGTGCTCGGCGTCCTGGGCCTCGAACCGGTGGCCGAAGCGGTGTATGCGGCCCTGCTCCAGCATCCGCAGTCGGACCTGTCCAACCTCCTCGCCGTCACGCAGTTGCCCGAGGCGGAGATCCGCACAGCACTGGACGACCTGGCCGACCGCGCGTTCGTCCGTTCCTCTCGGGACATCCCGGGCGGGCTTCGGGTCGTCAGCCCCCAAATCGCTTTGGACCTGATGGTCCGCCGGCAAGAAGCCGATTTGGCGCGCCGGGCCCAGGAACTCGCCGCGAGTAAGGCTGCGGCTGCCGAGGCCGTCGCCGCCTTCGGTTCGCTCGTCCCCAACACACCCGTGGACGGGGCGGAGCGCCTGGTGGGAATGGACGCCATCGAGGCCAAGCTCGAGATCCTCGCCAAGGAACTACGCCACGAATGCCTGTCGGTGATGCCGGGCGGCGCCCAGTCGCAGGCGAGCCTGGACGCCTCGCGCCCGCTGGACGCCGACGCGCTCGGCCGCGGGATCGCGATCCTCACGCTCTACCAGGACAGCGTCCGCAACGACCTGGCCACCCACACCTACGCGCACTGGCTGACCGAGAACGGCGGCGAGGTCCGCACCGCACCACTCCTGCCACCCCGCATGCTCATCTTCGACCGCGAGGTCGCCGTGGTCCCCATCGACCCCGCGAACACCAAGGCCGGCGCACTGTGTACGCGCGAGCCCGGGATTGTGGCCTCCCTCGTCGCCGTATACGAGCAGGCCTGGGCGACAGCCGTGCCGCTCGGCGCGGCCGCCACCCGCGACACCGACAGCGGCCTCACCTCGTCGGAACGCGAACTGCTCGCCCTCCTGGCCCGTGGCATGACCGACGAAGCCGCCGCCAAACGCCTCGGCATCGGCCTGCGCACGGTCCGCCGCCAGATGGCGGCCCTCATGGAGCGCCTCGGCGCCAGCAGCCGCTTCGAGGCCGGTCTCAAAGCTGCTCAGCGCGGGTGGCTGTAAGCGGCAGCCACGACGTGTCCAGGGCGTCGTGCTCCTCGGCCAGACGGTCCGTGGGAAGCCTGTTGGCGGCCGCGTCGTAGCCGCTCGTGCTCTTCGGCACGGTGTCCGCGGCCTCAGACACACGCTCTCAGGTGCGGATAGGCTCGACATCGCGATTCGCAGAACGGACGCGAGCATTGCAGGGCCGCGCGGTGGTGATCGGAGCCGGGGGCGCAGGGCTCACCACGGCAGTGTGTCTGGCGGAGTCGGGCTGGGCCGTACGCGTCGACAGCGATCGGCCGCCCGGTGAGACGTCGAGCCGGCACACCTGGTCGGCCCATGGAGCAGGGAGACCCTGTCGGTCCTGATCGCAGCACAATGGCGTCGGCGAGGAGTTCCGCCGCCGGAATGACCACCGCGTCGCAGGTATCGGACAGCAGAGAGTGGATCTCGGTCTCGTCATCCGGGCGAGCCACCCGGGTGGTGCATGCGGCCATGTCCCTCGGTTCCACTGTGTTCGGTGCCGGCGTGGAGTTCCGCGCCGCGCGGCGATCCTACCGAGCAACTGCACATCGCCCAGCGGTAGTTGAGTGCGACGCCACATCATCGGTGTAGGTGAGCCAGGGCCCCTTCGTGCACGGGGTAGGGGCGTTCACTGGGCAGGAGTTGCCGTGCGGCGTCCAGGTCTCCGTCCTGTACGTACGCATGGATGGTGTGGGCGAGCGATGTGATGTCGGTGATGGAGACGGTCCACTCGTCGGCGTAGAGAAGTGCGGCTTCGCCGGCGAGGCCGAGCTGGAGCGACCGGTGGGCAAGTGGCTGAAGGTGCAGGTCGCGTTCGGGGTCCCATTGCACCCGGGCCGGAGCCCGCTTCAATTGGCGCTTCCACGTGGGGCGGTCGGCATGGAGCCCATGCTCGAAGTGGGACAGGCAGGCGTGTTCCAGTGCCCACTCGAAGCCTTCGCGGGAGATCTCGATGGCGAGAACGGTCTCCTGTCCTTCTTTGCTGCCCCACCCGCAGCGGTACATCATCCACAGGAACGACGGCTTGATCCAGGTCATCCGGTCCCGCTGCCACACCGCCGGGAAGCGACCCTCCCGGGCCGCCGGCAGGCCAATCTCCGGGGCGTACGCCTGGTAGACAGTCACCGTGGAGTCCGTGTGCAGGGCTCGAATCTGGTATTTGGGTTCTGCCACGGGGACCAGGGTGGACACACGGTTTCGCGCGTGCCATCGAATTACCGTGCGAGGCCGCCGAGCCTGCGACAGCAGATGAGAGTGGCGGCGATGCCGACGAAGGCGAGGAAGTGTGCGGCCCTGCGCTCGTAGCGGCGGTGCATGCGGCGGCATCCGGCAAGCCAGACCATCGTTGTGCGAGCGGTTGTGTTCGTCCTTCCGGGCTGGGAGTTCGCTCTGGCCCCTCTCGCGGCGTGGCAGGAACAGGCCCGTGCCGAGGCAACCGCCTCGGCAATGGTGACGGTGTTGCCGACGGCGGCCACGGCTCCGGATTCCTCCCGCGCCTTGCAGTCGTTGCGGTTGCCCGGCAGGCTCGGCCGACCACCACGACCAGCCGGCTGTCGGGATGGATGTCAACCTGTCGGTCGGCGGAGCATCGACAGTTCAACTCGTCCGACGCCGGGAGCCTGTGGTCCCAGACGGAGATCGGGCCGGCCACACGCCTACGGCCGCCAATCGTTCAATGAACGCAGAACTCGTTGCCCTCTGGGTCGTGCATCACGGCGAAGAAAGAACCCGAGGCCTCCGAGTCCTCGATGCGCAACCGGGCCGCGCCCGCGCTCTCCAGCCGGGCCACCTCGGCAAGCACTCGCTCCTTGCGAGTGGCAAACGGGACGCCACGCCCTCCGCTCACGCCCAGATCAAGGTGCAGCCGGTTCTTGACGACCTTCGGTTCGGGTACCTGCTGGAACCAGATCCGGGGGCCGCCGCCATCCGGATCGATGACGGAGTCACTGCAGTCGCCCGCGCCCAGCTCCGCCTCCGGCAGGCCCTGGCCCAGCCAGTACGCGCGCCAGGTAGCGAACGGTGCAGGCGGCGGCTCGACTTCGTACCCCAGCGCAGCGGCCCAGAATGCCGCGAGCCGCTCGGGCTCGGCACAGTCGATGGTCAGCTGGAGTTTGCGATTAGTGATCACCGGCCAACAGTACTGGCCATGCGAACCCCGACCGCGCGACCTCCGAACGCACGCTGCTCATCACACGAAGATCAACACTCACAGTGCGTGCGAGACCACAAGAAGTGGTCCAGAGTCCGAAGTCATCCACATGGCCGACTGTGTTGCCGTCCGCGAGACAAGGCTGGTCGCCGTCATATTCAGGAGGCTTGATCAGTGGTGGTGAGTATGGTGACGCGCATCAAGATGCGATCGAGGGGGCGGAACGTGTGAAGCGGCAACGGCTGTGGCTGATCGCCTGCGGGGCCACGGTGGCGGTGACGCTGCTCGCGGCCTGCAGCGGTTCGGGCGAGGATTCGGGGGCGGACGCGACGCCGTCGGCGAAGGCTTCGAGGGGCCGGACAGCGGCCGCGGTGTCCGACAGGGCCGTGAAGGCCGACCAGGTCAAGTCCGCTGTGGAAGCCCGGATTTCTCCCTATGAAGAGCGCTTCGGCTCTGGTGTCAACTCGCCCTGTTCAACGGCGACTTCCACGATGTTCACGCAGGCTTGCGCGGTCGCGGCGAAGGAGACGAACACCGATGCGGCGTATGCCCTGAAACAGATCCAAGGACAGCAAGGGTTCGCCACGCTGCGTTCGGCTGCACAGAAGATCCAGACCGCAGCGGCCACGTATCAGCAGTGGGGTTGTGGGACGAGCCCGACGAAGGCGGCGACCCGCCACGCGTGCCTGAAGCCGGCGGCCGTCCTCGCCCAGGGCTTCTCCGACCTCCGCGACGGCGTCAACCTCGGCCTTGCCGGCAAGTAGTCAGAGGCCAGTTCCACCACGACGTCCCGGACCATGACGGTGCCTGGTCGCGCGCCCAGGCAGCCAGCCGGTTTCTCTCGGCTGATGCCCTTCACCATCGAGAGGGAGAAGCCTTCACGACCCAGTCCAGCGTCTGTCCACTCGATTCCGTTGCTCGTGATCGGGAACCTGGCGGACAGGTACGCCGCGTGTTCGTGACTGTCGAGCCTCATGGTTGGCACCGGTCACCCGGGACTTGCCCGACCGCTCGTACCCTGCGCCGGGTGACAAGAGCTGCGGTGATGGCTGTGCCGAGGCAGCCGTAGCCGAGGGACTGCTGGTCAGCCCATTCCGCCGATCCACCCTGCTGCATCGAGCCGGAACGCTCCAGGCGCTGCTACGGCGCGCAGGTCGTCCTCGATTGCGCGCAGGCGTTCCTCGCCCAGGACGGCGGCCCAATCCGCACGCAGTCGGTCGAAGATCGCGGCTGAGCGGGCCAGTAGGTCATACCCTCGCTCGGTCAGCCGTACGAGCCTGCGCCGGGCGTCGGCGGGATCATCGGTGCGTTCGGCGTAGCCGAGGACGACCAAGCGGTCGACGGTCTTGCCGGCCGCCTGTTTGGAGATTCCCAGGCGGCGGGCGATGTCGCTGGCGGCGCTGCCTTCAAGGCCGATCGCCTGCAACGCGAAGCCGTACGCCGGACGCACATTCGGATGGCCCTGCCGGGCCAGTTCGGCGTGCACTCCGTCGATGAGCGTGCGGAATCCCGCGAACAGCAGCAGCGGGAGTTCGAAGCCGGCCCTGGCCGGGCCTGGGTCCCCGCCCGTCGCTCCAGCACCCTTGGCCGGAAAGGCAACCTGGTTTACCATCTGATCGTCAACCATATTGACCATCTTAGGAGGGTGGCATGTTCGCCGCACACAGCGTGGAGAGCGCTCCAGAAGCGTCGCGACCGGCGATGCATGCCGTGGCTGACGCATCGGGTGGCACGGTGCCGGACGCGGTAGCGCGGCTGGCTGCATCACCCGAGTTGCTCAACGGATTCCTGGCCCTGAGCGCAAGTTTCGAGCGTTGCACGCTTGATCCGCTGGCCAGGGAGGTCGTCATCATGACGGTCGCCGTGCGTAACCAGTGCCACATCTGCGTCGCCATGCACACCGGCAAGCTCCGCAAACTCGGCGCGGAAACGGAGCTGATCGCCGCCCTGCGCGAGGAGCGGGCGCTGACCGACGAACGGCTGGAAGCACTCCGGATGTTCACGCTGGACGTCCTGTCCACCGCCGGCGGGGTGGACGATGACGCACTCAAGGCCCTGAGGGCACACGGGTACACCGAGCGCAACGCACTGGAAGTCGTCCTGGGCGTCGGTACATACACGATGTCGACATTCGCCAACCGCCTTGTCAGGGCCGTGTGAAGGTCGAGCCTCGTCGAGCTCGGTGAGCCGGCGCTTCGATACGCCAACGCGCAGCGGGTCCGCTGGCTCGGCATTGTCGTCGTGCCTCGATGTGCGTCGGCGGCTCCAACGATGAGACCGGCGACGCTGGGCATCATTGTGTGTTCATGGCGGCGGTTTCGCCGACGAGGCCGGCTGCTGTGCCGCTCGCGCCGTCCGGTCAGGAAGCCCGTGCCGTGCGTACCGCGCGTGTCACCTCGGGCAGCGGGTCGGCTCGGCGGGCCACGTCGAGCAGTGCGTGCAGGGAGTGCTCGGCCGGACCCAGCCGCGGCTGCCACTGGGCGACGATGCTGACCGGGCGGATCCGCCCGGCCGGCCGCAGTTCGATCAGTTCTCCCTCCTGCAGTTCCCGGCTGACCGCCAGCTCCGGCAACAGCGACACCCCGTGCCCGTGCCCGGTCAGCCGCAGCAGCGCTGACAAGGAGCCCTGGATCATTGCCAGTTGGGCCCCGGCCAGCAGGTCCTGGCCGAAGCGGTCCACCAGCATCTCCGAGGTGCACCCGGGCTCCGCCACCAGGAAGTCGTAACGCAGCATCTCCTCGGGCTCCACGACCTCCTTGCCGGCCAGCGGATGGCTCGGTGCCGCCACCAGCACCGTCCGGTCGTGCCCGACGACCGCATGGGGGCCGAGTGCCCGGATGCCGTTGTCGTACTGGAAGGTCAGGTCCAACTCGCCGGCGGCGAAAGCCTGTTCCAGCGTCCGTCGGTTGGCGACCGTCAGCTCCACGTCCGCGCCGCCGTCCGCGCCGCCGTCCGTGCTGCCCGCTCCGTACTCCAGCGCGGCCAGCACATCCGGCATCCACACGTGCGCCAGCGACTCCTGCGCCCCGATCCGCAGCCGCGGCCGGTCACCGCGTGCCGCCCGGCGCATCCGTTCCTCCAGTTCCAGGGCCTCGCGGGCGTGCGGCAGCAGCCGGGCGCCGGCCTGCGTGAGCACCGCCCCGGTGCCCGCGCGTACCAGCACGCTCACCCCGAGATCCGCCTCCAGCCGCTTGATCTGGGCGCTGAGGCTGGACTGTGCGTATCCCAGAGCCTGCGCGGCGGCGGAGATACCGCCATGGTCGGCGACCGCGACGAGAGCACGCAGATAACGGGAGTCCACGTCGGCAGCATAACCGCCATCGGACTTTCCGATGGGGGTATCGGATTTACGGCGTCGCAGGCCGGGGGCCGTCGGGACACGCTGCAGCCATGACTACAGCCGGCCCCCTCTCCCGCCCCTCCGGCGTCGCCGCGCCGGAGGCGCACGCACCGTCCAAGTTCCTCTCCAAGCTGACGTTCGCCGGCATCGCCACCGGCAACCTGCTCGTCCTGCTCGACACCTCGATCCTCAACGTGGCCGTGCCCGATGTGCAGAAGTCCCTGCACCCGGCCGCCGCCGCACTGCCCTGGGCCGTCGACGCCTACACCGTCGTCTTCGCCGGACTGCTGCTCGCCGGCGGCGTCGTCGCCGACCGGTGGGGTGCCCGGCGCGTGTACGCCACCGCGCTCGGCCTGTTCGCCGCCCTGTCCGTCGTGTGCGCCCTTGCGCCCAACGCCGGCGCCCTCATCGCCGGCCGTGCGCTGCTCGGTGCCGCGGGTGCCGGCCTGGTGCCCGCCTCCCTGGCGCTGCTGATCCACCTGAACCCCGACCCCGCCCGCCGCACCCGCGCCATCGGTGCCTGGACCGCCCTCAGCGGTCTGGGAGCCGCCGCCGGACCCGTGCTCGGCGGCACCCTGGTCGAACTCGGCGGCTGGCGACTGGTGTTCCTCGTCAACCCGCCGATCGCGCTGGCCGCCCTGCTTCTCGCCCGCCGGCTGCCCGTGCCGCCGGTGCGTGCCGCCCGCGCCCTGGACCGTCCGGGCCTCGCCCTGTCCACCGCCGGACTCGGTCTGCTCACCTTCGGCCTGGTCGAGTCCGGCGTCGACGGCTGGGAGTCGCCGCATGCCCTGATCCCCATCGCAGCCGCGCTGGTCTCCTTCGCCGCCGTCGCCCTCGTGGAGCGCCGGGTGGCCTCCCCGGTCCTGCCGCCGGCCCTGCTGGCCCTGCCGAAGGTACGGGCCGCGTTGGTCGCCGCCGCGGTGTCCTGCTTCGCCTACTTCGGCGGGATGTACATGTTCGCGGTGTGGCTGCAGCGCACCTACCATCTGACCCCGTTCAAGGCCGGTCTCGCCTCGCTGCCGATCGCATTCCCCGTCTGTGTCATGCCGTTCTTCACCGGCCGGCTCGTCGCCCGCCACGGCCCCCGCCCGATCCTGCTGACCGGGATGTCGGCCTCCGTTGTCTCCGGTGTGCTGCTGGCCTTCGCGGTGGGCCACCACCCGCCGCTGCCGCTGATCCTCGCCGCCGAGCTGACCCTCGCCGCGACCGGCACCCTGTCCATCCCCGGCGCCGCCGCCACCATGGCCGTCTCCGCCCCGCCGGAGTACGCCGCAACCAGCCAGGGCGCGCTCAACGGCATCCGTCAGGCCGGCTCGGCCCTCGGCGTCGCGGTGCTGGGCACTCTCGGAACGCTCACCACCTCCGGTTACGTCCTCATCGGCATCGGCCTGGTGGCCGTACTGCTGGTGGCGAAGGCGACGGCGAAGCCGAGCACCTGACGGACCGACACCTCACGTCTGCGACGCGCACGAACCGACGCCCCGGGTAATTCCCCGCCCCGGGCGCCACCCGCCGCCTGCGCGCCCTGCTCGTCCTGACGAACCTCGAAGTCAACCGGTGACAGACGACCTACTCCGCAGACTGCCGCCCAGCACCGGCATGAGCACCTGAGAACCGGTCACAGCAGCCCTTTGACCTGCGGCTTCAAGTTGGCGGAGCCTCACTGGGCATGGAGACGGCGCAGGAGTTCGTCTTCCGACAGATTTTCCAGGTGGGTGAGAAAGACCCACATGTGACCGGAGGGGTCTTTGAGGATGACGGTGCGGTCGCCGTGGAACATGTCCTTCGGCGGCTGGACGATCTCGGCGCCCGCAGCCTTCGCGCGCTCCGCCAGCGCGTCGACGTCCGGCACGAAGACGTGCAGGGTGACGGGGGTTCCGCCGAGTGAGGTCGGCGCGGCGAACGCGGCGGCCTCCGCCTCGTCCACACTCGCGTCACCCAGCATCAGGGCCGACTGCCCGATGGTGATCTCCGCGTGCAGGATCCCACCGCCCGGCGCGTCGATCCGGAACTCCTCACGCGCGCCGAACGCCCTCCGGTAGAAGTCGATCGCCGCGGAAGCATCGTCGACCATGATGTGCGGGATCACTGCGTAGCGGTAGCGGTCGGGGATCACATTGCTGACGGTGCGCTCTGGCATGGCGGACCTCCTCGAAAAGGCGCCGCAGGTCGGTTTCTGCGGCTCTGGAAGGACCGTAAAAGCTCAAGCTTCATTGAGGTCAAGAGCCGAGTCCGCCGAGCGTCCCACGCACGATGCCGCCCTCCACCTCTCGCCGCGCCGATCCGGGCAGTGAACGCCCGCCGTCGAAGGAGATCTTCACGAGGTCGAACAACGTCTTGGAGCCGAGGTGTGCTCGGGCGCCGGGTCACGGGCGTGGAGCAGTCTCCGCCCGGTGATGAACGCCGCGCCTGACGCGATGATCGCGGCGCCGAAGGCCAGGGCCAGGACCAAACCGATCGGCCACAGGCGCAGGTCGCGCTGCTGCTCCGGCCGGCGCTGGGGCAGAAGTGCTCTCACTCCTCCACCACAGCATCACCGACCGCCGCCGTCGGCGGCAACGCGCCGCCAGCCGCTGCGTGTCCCCCAGGGATGCGGCATAGATCCCGGACAAGCCCCCATATCGAGGTTCCATGGAAGCGCTCAAATCCAATGAACGGGGGGTCTCATGTCAGATGGTCGGAACGCGGTCGAACCGGTCGTCGTCCCGGCCGTGCCGGCCCGGCCGGAGGAGTACGACACCGCAACCCGGGCCGCGCTCGACCACATCGACCGCCCGGGCACCCCGGAGGCGGTGTCGTGATGCCCAGGTCGCGGGCGCGCCTTCGTCGGGGCTGGGGATCCGGGTGGTGGTCGTCGATGCGGCGGGGTGTCGCATCGCGGTGATCGGGACGGCGCCGGGCTCGGTGCTGGGACCCGTGAAGAGGCGGTGTTCCAACCCTGCACCGTTCAGTGCCTTGAAGATTCCTTCGGCGATCCCGCTTCGTCGACGGGGCTATTTGAACTCCTCACGTGGTGCTCAGGAGTGGGGCAAACCTGCTCCGTTGATCTCCCAAGACATCCGGTGCTTAGCCGGCGGACAGAGCTCGCTGCGGAGGTGTACCAGATCCCCCGGGGCAGGGGCAGGGGCGGGGCGACGAGCAACCTGGGCGCTCAGGTCACGATTGGGGTGGTTGCAAGGCGCCAGCGATGACGGTGGTCACCATCTTGCGGATGGCGGCTGTCTGCGGTGGGGCGCTTGTCCGGTCGGCGAACAGCAGGTGCCCGGCCCCGACGAGGGTGGGGGCGACCGTATCGACGTCGGCGTCACCGGCCAGGCGCCCCAGCTCCCGCTCGGCGGTGAGGTATGCGGCGATCATGTCGGTGCCCTGCACGGCCAGTGGGATGCCGGTCAGACCGGCCTCGCGCAGCCGTGCGCGAAGGCCGTCGCGGAAGGTGATGAGCGCGACGATTGCCACCGTGACCGGACCGAACAGGTCTTGCAGCGCGTCGGCGAGGTTGTCCACCACGCTCCCGGTGCCGGCGGCTGCGCGCAGAGTCGTGGTTCGGTCCTCGATGCCGCGGACGCGGTCGAGGACCAGTTCCGCCAGGAAAGTGTCGAAGTCGGTGAAGTGCCGGTGCAGCACGCCCTTGGCGCAGTTCGCCTCCTCCGTGACCGCCCGGCTGGTCAACGCGTCGGGCCCGTGCCGAAGCAGGACGCGCTCGGCGGCTTCGAACAACTGGCCGCGCACGTTGTGGATGTGCACCCCTGACGGCATTGTCTTCCTTCCCGCGCCGCCCCGCCTTAACAAGTGGGCGTCCGCCCATTAGTGTGGGCGCATGCCCACTTTATCGCAGGGACAGCCGGACAAGTCCGGACCCGAGCCCCACCGCCACCGGCAGACGGCAGAGTCGTTCGGCGTGGACGCCGAACGCTACGACCGCGCCCGACCGCCGTATCCCGAGGCCCTGGTGGACAGGATCGTCGCGGCAAGCCCCGGTCGGCACGTCCTCGACGTCGGAGCCGGGACCGGCATCGAGGCCCGGCAATTCCAGGCGGCCGGCTGCACGGTGCTCGGTATCGAGCCCGACGAGCGGATGGCCGCCTTCGCGCGACGCAGCCGTGTCGAGGTCGAGGTCGCCAGGTTCGAGGACTGGCAGCCGGCCGGGCGGCAGTTCGACGCGGTCATCGCCGGCACCGCCTGGCACTGGGTGGACCCCGTCGCCGGCGCGGCCAAGGCGGCCCAGGTCCTCCGACCCGGCGGCCGACTCGCCCCCTTCCACCATGTCCCCCAGCTCCCGGCCGAGGTGATCGACGCCCTCGCAGAAGCACTCCAACGGGTCGCCCCCGATTCCCCGTTCAACCCCGGCCTGCTGAGAGGATCGGCCGTGGACGCCTACCAGCCACTGTTCGCGAAAATCGCCGACGGGATCCGGCAGACGGGCAGGTTCAGCGAGCCGGAACAGTGGCGCTTCGTCTGGGAACGCAGCTACTCCCGAGAGGAGTGGCTCGACCAACTCCCCACCTTCGGCGGCCTCACCCAACTCTCCGCAGACAAAATGGCAGAGGTCCTGGACAGCGCCGGGACCGCGATCGACAAGCTCGGCGGCCACGCCACCATGCCCTACACATCCGTCGTGATCACCTCGACCCGCTCCCATACAGCCTGACCGCCGCAAACGCCGGGCGTCGCCGAGCGCGAGCAGACTGGTGAGCACGGCAACGCCCCCCGGGGAGGCGGGAAGAGGACTTGCAAGCGGGGAAGGTTCTCAGGCATCTTGCCCCGGGCCTCGACCGTCAGCAGCAGCGGCGCCCCCGTCGCGCGCATCGAGGCGGAGCGCCGGTGCTCAGGCAGTGCCGGGCCCGCGCACTGGGGTGCCCGTCCAGGGAAGAGCCAGGGGCTCAGTACCCCCCCGCTCACTGAAATTCCCCACCCTGTACTCAGGCTCGGGACGGACCTGCTTGCCTTGTTTCCCCCCACCCTCTGCTCGCGGGTAGGCCTCGTTCCAACTCGCTCGTCGGAGCCGCATCCCGAACCGGCGCTCTCTCATCAAATCCAACGGCTTGGCGAAGATGGTTAGTTCCGGATAGGGACGTGATGTTTCGCCCAGCCCGTTGACCTGTCGCAGCACACCGTGGCGGTCCCATACTCCAGGACCTGACGAACCGACGGGTGAAGGAGCACGGTGAGCGCGGCAGCGTCAGCAGGGACCTGGAAGCTCGGGGACATGGAGGTGAATCGCATCGGCTACGGCGCGATGCGACTGACGGGCAACGGCATGATGGGGAACTCCGACGGCACACCGATCGACCGCGATGCCGCCGTCGACCTGCTGCACAGTGCGTTCGAGCAGGGCGTCAACCACATCGACACGGCTGCCTTCTACTTCTCACCACTGCGGTCCGCGAACGAGCTCATCAACCGCGCCCTCTCGTCCTGGTCCGGCGATGTGGTCGTGGTGACCAAGGTCGGCCCGGGGCGTGATCCCTCCGGCGAGTGGCTCGACACGGTCCGCCCCGACCAGTTGCGTGGCCAGGTCGAGGAGAACCTGCGCCAGCTCGGCCGGGACTGCCTGGACGTGGTGAACCTGCGCGCCGGCGGCCCCCGCACGGCCTCGCTCGCCGAGCACTTCGGCGCCCTCGCCGAGCTGCGCGAGGCCGGCCTGATCCGGCACCTCGGGCTCTCCGCTGTCCTGCCCGAGCACGTGGCCGAGGCCCAAACGATCGCGCCGGTGGTCTGCGTGCAGAACTCCTACGGCCTGGACTGGCGCCGCGCCGACGAGAGCGGGCTGGTGGACCTGTGCGGGGAGCAGGGCATCGCCTTCGTCCCGTTCTTCGCGGTCTCCGGCTTGCGGCGCGAGGCAGCCGCAGGCCAGGAGCAGGACGCGCGCGTCCAGTCCGTCGCCCGCGCACACAATGCGACGCCGGCCCAGGTGCGGCTCGCCTGGACCCTCCACCGCGGTCCGCATGTGCTGGCCATTCCCGGCACCAGGAACCCGGCGCACCTGGCAGAGAACATCGCCGCAGGAACCCGGCGCACCTGGCAGAGAACATCGCCGCAGGAGCCCTGCGCCTGACCGAGGAGGAGTTGACCCTCCTCGACACGCCGGACGAGAGCACCGCCTGAGCCTTTGCCCGCGATGCTCGGTGAACTTCCCCACTCCGTTGAAAACCGGACCGAGTGGGGCGAGGAGTCTCACTGGTCGCAGGGCTCTGTACGCAGTCTTGTGAATCCCCAGGTCAGCGAGGGTTCCGTACGCAATCTTCCCGAACGCTTGACCTGGCAGTATTTGAACATGTTCAAATATGAGGGTCCGGGGGGTCAAGGAGGAAACTGCCGTCGTCCGCGCGGCAGATCTCACGAGGAGGCACGGTGGGCTCGGGTGCAGCGGTCATCGCATACGCCTTCCTGATCTACACAATCCTGATGGCGCTGTTCTGCGTCTTGATCGGGTCCAGGACCTCCTGGAGGATGGGCTGGCTCATATCGCTTCCGGTGATCTTCGCGCCCTGGGGTTTGGTGCTGATGGGGTTCGCCATCAACTGACCGGTCCCGGCGGCCGGGACTGGGACGGCACCCACCGACGATGGGGCGACTCCGATCAACGGCGTCATCGCCGGGCGACAGCACCGACCGGTGGTGTCACGGAACTGCGGCCAGAGCCCCTTTCGGACAGCCCCATCACCGAGGCTCCGGCCTGGCTCGTGGTCGGACTCAGCTCACCCACAGCTCTTGACCATTGCTCCTATTGAAGATCGAGAGACGAAAGCCCTCGAGGTCGCCAGGCGGCGTCCGGGAGTTGCTGTCGGTCGTGGTCGCAGCCGCGGCCGTCACGTGGTGCCGCGCGCCCGAAGGAAGCGACACCCCAACCTGAGGAAGAAGCCTAGAACCGTGACTGCCAGTCCGAAGTTGAGCGCATCAAAGACCTCGACGACGAGGTGGGGCGCGCCCAACAGGCCCGGCACCCTGGCGCAGATCATCCCTAGGCCCATGAGGAGGGGGAGCCATGCCCAGAGGAAGCGCATGTCCTGGTCGGAGCGCTCGGTCGTCCGAACTCGGGTCCGCTCCCACCGCCGGCTGCCGAGGCCACCGAGAACCAGCACACATCCCATCGCGACCACGGACCAGTCCATGAACCGCAGCATCACAGCTCCCTCGATCCGGAAGGATCTTCCTCCGGTGGGTGACCGCAGGCAAGGGGCTGCGAGCACCTCACGAGGATTCGGCCCTGGTCGACCGGATCCGGCCTCAACCACGATGCTGTGCTGTCGACCAGAGTAAGCCGCGCTGGCGGGGCCGTGGGGGCGAGTCGGAGTCGATCCTCTCCCCAGAATCCTCAGCTTGGGAAGCGGCGGCACCCGTGCTGCGAGCCGACTCCTGATCCGCCCCACCCGCTGACGTGGCCCGACCATCCCCGTGCTAGGTTGCGCCCCTTGATCGTGAAGGTTATGTGGGGGCCTTTCATGAAGCTGGCGCGATTCTCGCAGCCAACCGCCGCAGTGCTGCTCGTGGGACTGACGACTGTCATCGGTCCCGCCGCGGTCGACTCGTACGCGGCGTCGGACGTACCGCTGCCGATCGCGCACTTCTCGCACATGGTCGTGGACGAGCCGCACGGACACCTGTTCATCAGCGGCGGCACCGGCACCGACGGCATTCTCGTCACCGACCTCGACGGCGGGAACCCGACGATGATCAGTGGTGAGCCGGGTGCCACCGGTCTCACCCTCTCCGACGACGGATCCGCACTGTACGCGGCTCTCCCGGACCAGGACGCGATCGCGGCGATCAGCACGCAGGACCTGACCGAGTCGGCTCGTTACGACACGGGCGCGGGCACCCATCCGGACTCGCTGGCCGTCGCCGGGGGCACCCTCTGGTTCGGTTACGGCACAGCAGGCGTTGGCGGCATCGGGTCCGTCGACGGAGCCGGTACGGTCACTTTGCGGCAGGATTCCGGCAGTTGGGCAGCAGCGCCCATGCTGGCGACGACCCCGACGCCTTCCGGCGTACTCGCGGCCGCCGTGCAGACGGGCGACACCTCCGCCTTCGTCACGTACCGGGCCGAGGGCGGTGCGCTGACCCGACAGGCCGCGAAGGCGCTGCCCGTCCCCGACCTGAGCGACTTCGCGGTCACGGCGGACGGGCTGCATCTGGCGGTCCCGTCGTTTCAGGGCGCGACCGCCAATCGGTACCGCACCTCGGATCTGGCGGTTGACGGGCAGTTCGCCACGGGGGTGTACGGCAAAGCTGTCGCTGTGGCCCCGGACGGGACCATGGCCAGTGGCGACCGCGGAGTCGTCACGTTTCCGGAGACGGGCGAGGGCTACTACACCGAGTACTCCTACGCCCGGGAGCTGAACTCCGCGGCACACGGCCTCGCCTGGGCGCCGGACGAGAGCCGGGTCTACGGCGTGGCCGTCGACGCCGCCGCGGGAACACCGACGCTCCACATCTCTCGTAACCCGGAAATCGCGCCGGTCACGCTCCACGGAAGCTGGACCACTCCGCTCGCCCCCGGCGAGGCCTACTCGTTCGTGGTGTCGCCCGATTCGGCCCTCAGCCTCAGCGCCGGAGAATCCATGATTCCCGGCACCGTACGCATCACGCGCTACGACGACGCCGATCCGGACGGCGTGCTCGTCCCGGACCCGACAGCCACCCCGGCAAAGAGCCCGGTCAGCTTCTTCGGCTCCTACCGCGTCGACGGCACGGCACCCCTCACCGGTCAACTGAGCTTCCGCGTCGACTACTCCGGAAGTGGCCACTACGGACCGGCCAGCCGCCCCTTCGACATCCCGGTCGCCAAGTACGCGCCCACCATGGCGCTGACCGCTCCCTCCTTTGCCGATCGTGCCGCACCGCTGACCGTCACCGGCCACCTCACCTGGCCGCATCCGCATGTGACGACCGGCGCGGTCCACGTCGTCAAGACCGATCTGGCGCACCCCTCCGGCTACTCGGTGGGCACCGTGCCCGTCGCCGCCGACGGCAGCTTCGCCTTCCACGACACCCCGCAGCTCGGCAGCGCGAACACATACGCCTTCACCTACGACGGTGGCACCTCCTACCTCCCGGTCACAGCGTCGGCGAAGGTGCAGGTATCCCGAGCCACTCCGACCCTGAGTGTGGCGACTGACGCGAAGTCGTACCACTCCGGCGCGACCGCCAAGGTCACCGCGCATCTGGGGACCACGTACAACTCCCGCGCCGTGACGCTGTACGTCCAGCCCGCGGGCAAGTCGCGGACGCAGCTCAAGAGCGGCAACGTCGACGCGCAGGGGAACCTCGTCGCGTACTGCAAGATCACCCGCAACACCGTCTTCAGCGCGGCCTTCGCGGGGGACTACCGCTACGCGCCACGCACAGTGACCACCAGTGCGACCCTCACGCCGACGGTCCGGACGGAGATGCAGTGGCCGCTCTCGACCACCCGCATCGGATCCACCACCTACCAGGTCTTCTACAAGTCCGAAGTCAACATGGGCTTCAACCTGCAGGTCACTCCCCATCAGTCCGGCGGCTGTACGTCGGTGTACGTCGAGCACTACTACTCGGGGGCCTGGCACCAGGTCACCTCACAGAATTGCGTGCCCTTGTACTCCGACGGCTGGTACGGCTACGGCCGGGCTCTGAAGCTCTTCGCGAGCAACGACCACTACCGCATCCGCGGCCACTACACGCCGCCGGCCAAGGGCGCACAGACCGGCAGCGCGTGGAGCCAGTGGACCTACCTCACCGTCCGCCCCGGCAGCCCCTCATGAGGCCGGGCAGTGCCGAGACGGTTGGCCAGCTCGGGTCCATGGCATACGACCGACAAACCTCGCACGCAGCGAAGTTCAAACAAGCAAGCGTGTTCGTGCTTGCAGGGCGTCCCGCAGGGCCTGGGGCCGAGGCCGTCGAGGCCTAGGACGTCGCGATACGGATGTGCCCGGGCGGCCGGCACGGCGGCCGTTGATGGACGGCGTCGTGATGTGCGCAGCGGTGGCGAGGTGCGCGCGGCCGGAGTGCTTGCCGTCGTAGAGGGCGGCGTCGGCGGCCCGCTGCAGCACGGTCAAATCGTGGGAGCCGACCGTGTCCGGGGTCGCGGCGCCGACCGAGGCGGCGACATCCACCGCCCGGCCACAGTCGAGGACGACCGGGGTGTGCAGCATCCGGACCAGCTGCGCGAGGCGCTGCTCACGGCGGCCGGCGGGCAGCTCCAAGACGACGGCGAACGCATCGCCCCCGAGACGGCCGACGGCGGCGCGCGGGCCCGCCCAGGCGGTGAGCCGGGCACCGAACGCGGCGAGGACGGCGTCCCCAGCCGCGTGGCCCATCGTGTCGTTCACGGCCTTGAAGTGGTCGGCGTCGACCATGACCACGGCCCCGTTGCCGCGGTGGCGGGCCAGGAGCCGACGGGCGCGGGCGGTGTAGGCGTCGCGGCGCAGGAGCCCCGTCAGCGGGTCGCGACGGGTCGCGGCGAGCTGCTTGTGCAGCGCGATGGCGTGCACGGCCCAGCCGGCCGGCGGCACGGCGGCGGTGGTCAGTAAGAGTGCGCGCTGCCCGATTCGGGCCTGCACACGCAGGACGGAGTCCATACTGGGATCTCTCCCTCTCGTCTCGTACGGGTTGGGTAGGCCCGGGACAGGCGGCTGGTTGTCCGCCGTGGCGCCTGCCCCGGGGCCGAGCCACAGCGCGAAGTCGCTGCGGCAGCTCCAGCTGACGGGGGTGTGCCAGAGGCCGGCCTTCGCAGCGGGCCACTCCATCTCCCAGCCGGGCCGAAGCCCGCGCGCTGCCCAGCTGTCCGGCTGCTTGCCGGGGATCTCGAGTCCGGCCATGTGCGCGGCGAGCGCGGCGTCGTACACCTCGTGCGCGCGACGCAGGGCCGCGGCGGGGGAGCCGGCGACTCCGGTGAAGGCGTGCAGGCCGCGCCGGTCGGGATGGCTGGTGTCGTGTATCGGGACATCGACCTCGTAGACGCGCAGGGTCATGGCGCCCCAGCTTCCTTCGCCTGCTTGTGGTTGAGGGGCCACTGCGACCGCCCCGGCTCCGGCGGGTGCGGGGTCGGGGCGGCCCAGAGTGCGCTCAACGCACGGTCAGCGGGTTGCTTCGATGGCGTCCCGCAGGTGGGTGCGCGCCCATGCCAGGAGCGAGGGCTGGTCGCCCTCGGGGCTGGTCAGCGCGTCAGTGAGGTGGGTTACGGAAGCGTCCAGGTCCTCGCTGGCCTGCTGCAGGAAGCCGATGCTGGCGGTGGCCAGGACGTCGCGGACGCGTTCTACCAGATTGATGAAGTCGTTCGGGGTGGCGTTCTGCGGTGCTTCGACCCGCTGGGCATGACGATCTCGAACTGTTCTGGGCCCACCAGTACGAGCCGCCGCCCGTCCTGAGCTGGGAACGGGACAACGGCATCCTGCCGGCCGCCGACGAGGTGCTGAAGAAGGTGCTGGCGAAGGCCCCGGAGGACTGTTACGGCACCTGTCTGGAGTTCGTCGCGGCCCTGTGCTCCGTCCTCGCCGAATGTTCCGCCCCGCAGGGCCGTACGCCCACGCTGGTCGATATCCACGCGCCCCGTCCCCGCTGCCTCGGTACCCGACCCGCCCTCCTGGGCCGGCCCGGTTCTCGGGGGACCGGAGTAGTACCGGGCTTCTGCTCAGGAATTCTTTTCCGCAGGGGAAAGCGGTGAGAGTTGTCGAATGCCGTCCATAAAATTTCCGTGGACGGTTTCGGCGGCGGGACTCATGTCGCGTATACCGCGCTGTCGGGGATTTCGTGTACGACACGGCAGGACGACGAAACCCGCCACGGTCGTGTGGCGGGTTTCGTCGTCGAGGCCCCTCGGCACGGGTGCGGGTTCAGCCTCCCGGCCTGGGACATGACTCCTACTGGTTGACGTTGGCCTGGTTGGTCTTGCCGCCGCCCTGGTTCACGTTCGCCTGCTTGACCTTGCCCTTCTTGACCTTGACCTTGCCCTTCTTGGCCTTGCCGTGGTGGCCCTGCTTGACGTTGACCTGGTGGACCGTGCCGCCACCCTGGTTCACGTTCGCCTGGTCGGCGCCGCCGCCACCCTGGTTGACGTTCGCCTGGTCGGCGCCGCCGCCGCCCTGGTTGACGTTGGTCTGGTTGATGTTGTTGGTCTGGTTGACGTTGGTCTGGTTGATGTTGGTCTGGTTGGTCTTGCCGTCGCCCTGGTTGATGTTGGTCTGGTTGGTCTTGCCGTCGCCCTGGTTGACGTTCGCCTGGTTGGTCTTGCCGTCGCCCTGGTTGACGTTCGCCTGGTTGGCGTCGCCGCCCCCCTGATTCACATTGGCCTGGTTGGCGTCGCCGCCCCCCTGATTCACATTGGCCTGGTCGGCGCCCCCGCCACCCTGGTCCACGTTCGCCTGGTCGGCCCCGCCGCCACCCTGGTCCACGTTCGCCTGGTCGGCCCCGCCGCCACCCTGGTCCACGTTCGCCTGGTCGGCGCCCCCGCCACCCTGGTCCGCGTTCGCCTGGTCGGCGTCCCGTACCACGCTCGGCGCGGCCTTGACCGTCTGAGGAGCGGCTTGAGCGCCCGCAACTCCTGCCGTGCCGGCGAGAACCGCAGCAATGAAAGTAGCGCCGATAATCCGGGGGATCTGCACGCGAACGCTGACAGCCATGGTTTTTCTCCTTGAGTGAAAGGTGGGAATTCTATGTGCCTGTTTGCGTCACCTCTGAGGCGGTGACTCGGCGCTTTGCCTGAATCCAGATTGGCCCACCACGGGAGCCGGAAAAAGCGACGCATCTTCGGGGCTTGACAGGCCCAATACGGGACGTAGAATCCCGCGCCCGTCCGGCGGGAAGCGACAGCACCAGGCCGGGTAGCGAGCAGCTTCGGTGACCATCACCTGCGCCCCCTTGCCTGCCGAGGACACAGCACACCCCCGGCCGGGCCACGACTCGCCTGCCACCCGCGGCAGTCCTCCCGCCACGACCGGGGTGAGCGGGTGGGGGTGCGGTGGCTTGGGTCTCATGCCAGCTCCCGGCTTTCCCGGACGCGCAGGATGGCGCCGGAGACGTAGACGGTGCGCATGAGGGTGCCCGCGTCGTCGATCCGGTCCCGCAGTTCGTCCAGGTCCGCCCACGCGACGCAGGATCCCGGCGAGCTCCGCCGCATCGATGTCATCGGCGGCGATGTCGTCTTGGATCTCCCGGAAGGCCAGGGCGACGATGCCGACCGAGGCGCGGACGCGGTCCAGGCGGGTGCGGGAGCAGCCGGTCACCGGGTCGTGACCCCAGTGGTGGCGACCACGGCGGAGAGGGTTTCCCAGCCATGGTGCCAGGCCCTGTCCAGGCAGTACGCGCCGTTGATGCCATGATCGGCCAGGCGCCAGAAGCTGCCCTTGCCGGTCTTCGCGGCGAGCGTCTCCAGCAGCCCGCCCGGCACCCGGCGGTCCGCGGCGTAGTGCGTGACGAAGGACAGGGCGAGCGCGGCCGCGGCGGCTCCGGGGTGCAGCCGGATGCCCAGGATCCGGGTGCCGGCCCCGACCACGAGGGCCTGGGTGGCGGTGTAGGTCAGGCAGTGCCAGGCACACGCCTTGACGCCGTCGGCCGTGCCGTGGACGGTCGGTTCGTCGTCCGGGCTGGCGGCGAAGCGGACGGGCTTGTCGTCGGTGGCGCCTTTGACCCGGGTGGCGCCTTTGCCCCGGGCGCAGTAGTCGGACTGCACGAAGTGATCACCGATGTTCGACCCCGCGCGGCCCAGTCCGAGGACGGCGGCGAAGGGGGCGGAGCGATGCTGCATGCTGGGTTTCTCCTGATCTCGAAGGGGGTTGGGAGGGGGCGGCCGGCCTTTTGCCCATGCGCGGGCCGCCCAGCAGCTCCGTTCCCGGTCGCACAGGGCCGGGGGCGGATCGTTTTAGAACGGCGGTTCATCCGGCCAGGGTTCGGGGATCGGTGGGAGTAGGAGGGTTCGTGTCGGCCGGTCCCAGCGCCGGCGCATCTCTCCGCCCGGGTACGGGCCCTCGGACCACCAGCCGCCCTAGCCTCGCCCTTTCGGTTGGGATGAGGCGGCGTCGCGGATCAACAACTGTTGGGTGGCCGACGCGATTTCCGTATGCGGGCAGGGCGGAGTCCCGGCGCGGTGGTCGGGTTCTCCGAGTTCCTTCAGGTCGTGGGCGGATGGGGGGTTTGTCGGTCAGCCGGCGGGCCGGGGCAGTGCGGCGAGGCGATGGAAGGCCGTGGCCAGTTCGTTTCTCCAGGGCCAGCTCGCCGATATCCGCAGGCGCAGGCGGCGGCTGCCGCGGGTGAGGCGTGCGGCGACGTGCAGCAGCCGGTAGCGGAGCTTCTTCGGCTCGGCAGTGGCGAGTTCGCTGTCCAGTAGCAGGAAACGGGTCCAGGCCAGCAGATCGATCGCTGCGAGGCTGAGTTCGAGCCAGGCGGCGTTGATGTCGAAGTCGCGGGAGGGGAAGCGGCCGAAGCCGGTGGTCTTGCCGCACCGGATGTGGTCCTCGACGCATGCATGCCCTCGGTGACGGACCTCCAGGAACTGGGCGGAACCGCCACCGGAGTACGGGGTGTCGGTGAGGAACACCTGATGCCGCAGACCCTCGTCCTGGTCGAACAGGGACAGCTGGGCTCCGGGGTGCGGCCGCTCGCGGCGCACGATGATGCGGGTGCCGGCCGGATAGCCGTCCAGGTCGACCATGCCGGTCAGCTCGGCGACCTCGGCGCCATCACGCAGCGTCCCGTCCTGGTTCAGGGCGGGATGCCAGAGGCGGTCGGGCATGGCCCGGACAGCGCGGCGGATCGGCCCGGTGATGGCGTATCCGACCGAGAAGAAGGTACGGATGCCTCGTTGCCGCATGTCACGGACGTGGGTGAGGAAGGCTTTCGCGGATCCGGCACTGTCGGTGCGGACGAGGATGTCGGTGCCGTGCCGGTGGGCGTCGGGGATCTGTGCGAGTGCCTGGTCGAGCACCGTGATGTGGTCGCTCGCGGTGTTGGCACCGGCGTTCCCGGGCCGCAGCCGACCGGACAGTGCCTCGCCGGTGTTGGCGAGAAAGCACAGCAGGGGGTGGAAGCCGAAGCCGCCCTTGTAGGTGGGTGCGGCCTGCTCCTTCTCGGAGTGGCAGGTGACCAGCGTCGCGTCGAGGTCCAGGACGAGGCCGGGCAGAACGCGTCTCGCGGCCCGGACTGCGGGAATGCCCTCACCGTGCTCGGCGGCCTGCAGCCAGGCGACTTCCCGGGCCTGGGCACGGGCCGAGCGCAGAGAAGCCAGGGTCCGCTCGTCAACGTCGGCGAGCAGCCGCCAGGCTGTTGGAGTCGAAGCGACGGGGCCGAACACCTCTGCCTGGTCTCTCAGTACGGCCAGATCCGCGATGGCCTCGCCGCCGTCGGCGAGCATCACCGCCAGATCGACGGCGATCCGGCCCGGATCATGCCCGGTCCCGCGCGGCCGAAGCGGGCTGAGAGCGGCGGAGTACGCGGCACTCAGCCCGGTGGCATCAGCAAGATCCGCCAGCAACCGTGCCCCGGCATGACCGACCACCCCCGAACCATCGGCACTGACCTGAACCTTGGGACGCAACCCGATACCCTGCACGTAGAAAGTGCCCTCCGCCTGGACCGACAGAACCCCTCAGCAAGGTTCATCGTCCCAGGTCAGGAAGGCACTTTCGCGTTTCCGTCCCAAAGCCAGCCGTCCCCAAGTGAAACGGCGAGGCTAGGGCCTGTCCGGTGGGTCTGGAACAGAGGTGTCTACCCGGGCTCCATGGGGCGCTTTAATGCCCAGGTGGTGAACTGGACGCAGATGCGCGACTGCTACGGGGATGTCGATCGTGTCCCCGCGCTTCTGGGTCTGGTGGAGCTCGAGGACAACGCCGAAGCATGGGAGGAGCTGGGATACCGGCTGGTCCTCGAAGACGACCTCGTCTTCCCCGCCAGCTTTGCCGCCCTGCCACGCCTGATGCGTCTCGCCTCGAGGAGCGCACCGGCGCGTGGACTGGCCGGAACGATCCTGCGACGTGCGGCAGGACACCACGGCTGCGACGATCTGCTGGCGGACTGCGCCGCCGCGATTGCGGAGTTCCGCAAGCTGTTGGACCGGCACCTGCAATCGCGGCCGGTCGACTACCTCGCGATCTTCCTCGATTCGCTCGCGGCCAAGGAGGAGTACCACTGGAGTGCCATCCTGGGGGACTTCACGGACGACTTCTACCACCTGGCCTGCCCCAACTGCGCAGTGGAAGTGACGATCGCCATCGGGGACCACGGGCGCTATTCAGCGATCCGGGACTGGCACCTGGGCGACGTGGACCGTCGCGCCCTACGGCCGGTGTCCTCCGAGGAACTCTCCGGCACCGGCCGGTGGATGCACGAGACTGCCGTCCGCGACGGGCACGAGGCGCTTGCCGGCGGAATCGCCCACCTTTTCGGCACGGCTGAATGCCCACACTGTGCCAGCGTGTTCAACATCGCGGACGAGTACACATCCGCCAACTGCCCCGTCCTGCGGTAGGCCGGGTTGAATCGGAAGTAAGCGGCAGGGCTCAGGAGCGGAGCCAGAGTCGGATCGCGGTGACGGTCACCGTGCCGTGGAAGACGTAAGCCCGTTTGTCGAATCGAGTGGCCACGGCGCGGAAGCCTTTGAGGGCGTTGATCGTTCGCTCGACCTCGTTCCTGCGGGCATACCGGGCCCGGTCGAAGCCGGCGGGCCGACCGCCCTTGCTGCCGCGCTTTTGCCGATAAGCCTGCTGGTCGCGGCGCTCGGGGATGGTGTGCTTGATCTGCCGACGTCGCAGATAGCGGCGGTTGCGGCGGGAGCTGTACGCCTTGTCGCCGCTGAGGTGGTCCGGCCGAGTGCGAGGACGCCCGCCGGCCGGGCACGGCACACGGATGCGCTCCAGCACCGGGATCATCCACGGCCCGTCGCCTGTCTGCTCCGGTGTGACCAGCACCGCCAGCGGACGCCGCCCGCCTTCCCCCACCAGATGGATCTTCGTGGTCAGCCCTCCCCGGGAGCGGCCCAGCCCTTCGTCGTCCCGATGATGAGCGGGCCGACTCCGCCGACCGGGGACCCCGCGGAGGCTGCTTTCGTGCACCGGCCGCGTGCTGGTGCGCCCGGCAGACCGTCGAGTCCACCCCCGCCATCGTCCCGTCGAGACGGCCCTCGATATCGGCGTCGGCCTGGACGGCCCGCAAGATCGTGTCCCATGTGCCGTCCGCCGACCACCTGCGATGCCTGTCATGCACCGTCTTCCAGTTGCCGAACCGCGTCGGTAGATCCCGCCACGGGATGCCGGCCCGTTGCCGGAAAAGAATGCCGTTGATCACCGCACGGTGGCTCTTCCACCGTCCGCCCCGGCCTGCGTTCCTCGGCAGGTGCGGTTCCAGCCGGGCCCACTCCACATCTGTCAGATCACCCCGCCCCACACGGCACGGAACGATTCACCAGTCAGGCTGTCACGCGACCCCTCGGACAGGTCCTAGGGCACACGTCGCCTGGATGGCGACCGGCGTCACATCACCGGCACGGCCAGCACAATGCCGTCCACCGATGGGTTGACGCTCCGCTCTGGGGCTGGTGCCAGGTGAGCTGAACGGTGATGTCAGCGATGGACCGCGGGGAGCGAGCGGCCAGACTTCGTCACCCGTCGGCTTGCCCGAACCTCGGGCCGAGCTCAACAGGGCTGTGGATCCGCGCCCGTGCCAACACGATGCGGGCCTGCAGGGCAACGCCCGCCGTCACGTGCGCAGTGGCAATCCGGCCGCGACGGTCGGCACATGGACGAGCACGTGTCAGAGTGTGCGCCCGGCTTGCTGCCTTCCGCTCGACGTGCTGCCGTACCTGGTCCCAGTGAGGGGCAGGGCAACGATGGAACCAGCAGTGCATCTCGCAGCCGAGGGCCCGCACGGGATGCTCCTTCGTGGTCGGCCGCTGCCGCGCTATCCCGCGTTGCGCGGCGGCAGCCGCCGTGTGATGCGGTCGAACAGCTCCGTCAGCGGCTCGCCGACGTCCCGACCGAACTCGGTCAGCCCGTAGGTGACCTGAGGCGGCGTCGTCGGCTCGACCTCCCGCCAGACCAGGCCGTCCTGGACCAGCGCGCGCAGGCTCTGGGCGAGCATCTTCTCGCTGATGCCCTGGATGCTCTCGCGCAGCTCGTAGAAGCGAAGGTCGTTGCTGCGCAAGGAGATCAGCACCCAGACGCCCCACTTGCTGGTCACGTGGTCGACCACATCGCGCGCGGGGCAGTCGGTGTGGAACACCTCACACCGCTCGCCCGCCTCGACCTCTATGCGCTGCGCGCCTCCCGTCATGCGATGAGCTTACCAAAAGGTATGTCCTTACCAGGAGTTAGCCCCTGCTCCTAGCGTGACGGCGGCAGAGGACATCGGACTAGGAGCTGATCATGATCGTGGTGACCGGGGCTACCGGGAATGTGGGCCGGCCGTTGACGCGGGCGCTGGCCGAGGCGGGCCGGCAGGTGACGTCGGTGTCACGGCACGCGGCGGCGGTGCCGGACGGCGTCCGCCACGTGGTGGCCGATCTGGCCGAGCCGGCCGGCCTCGAGCCCGCGCTGGCCGGGGCGAAGGCCCTGTTCCTGTTGCTGTCCGGGGATATGCACGCCGCCGGAGCCGGCCCGGCCGACATCATCGGCCAAGCCGCGGCCGGCGGGGTCCGCCGGGTCGTCCTGCTCTCCACGCAGGGCGTGGCGACCAGGCCCTTCGGCTCGACGCGGATCGCGATGCGGGCGGTGGAGGACGTACTGCGGGAGTCCGGCCTGGAGTGGGCCATCCTGCGGCCGGGCGGCTTCGCCTCCAACGCCCTGTGGTGGGCCGAGTCCATCCGCGCACGGCGGGTCGTCGCTGCGCCCTTCGGCAACGTCGGGGTGCCGATCATCGACCCGGCGGACATCGCCGAGGTCGCGGCGGCCTGCCTGCTGGATGACCGGCACACCGGCGGCGTGTACGAGCTGACCGGCCCGGAGGTGATCACGCCGCGCCAGCAGACGGAGGCCATCGCCGCCGCGCTGGGCTCGCCGGTGCACTTCCACGACCTCACCCGCGACGAGGCGAAGGCCGCCATGGCCCAGAGCATGCCGGCTGAGCTCGCCGAGGACACCCTGGACATCCTCGGTGCCCCGAGCCCGGCCGAGCTGCGTGTCAGCCCGGACGTCCAGCGGGTCCTCGGCCGCGCCCCGCGCCCGTTCGCCGACTGGGCCGCCCGCAATGTCACCGCGTTCGGCTGAGACTGGTCAGCGCCGCTGGACTGCTCGGCGTGCCTTGACGCTGTCGTCGCTGGCCTCTCCCAACCGTGGAACTCCGGCGTCGTGGAAGGCCATGTCAACCGGATCAAGATGCTGAAGCGCCAGATGTTCGGCCGCGCAGGATTCACACATCTGCGCAAACGGGTCCTGCTGACGTGACCGAGTGCCATCAGAGCTCGTCTGCGGAGAGTCTGTCCTAGCCCGCGATCGGCGGATGGGTGCTGCTGTGAGCAGCGAGAACATGCACGCAGGCCGAAGAGCCGGGGGTGTCCCTCTGTCGAGCGGTACGGGCTCACCGTCCATCCCTCTGGCGCTACGGTGTGGCTGGACGAGCCGAGGCAGCCGGTACCGCAGACCTGGGGGTGACCCGTGGACGGGGAGGAGCCGCTGCCGGAGTGGATGCGCGAGCGGGACCGGCACCTGCACCACCTGCCACCAACCCCTGCCCAACAAGACGGCATCAAGATCGAGACAGACCTAACGGAGTCCTACTAGATGATCGATTCCAAGGGTGTCGGTGACTGCTGACGTTCCGGCGGTTCGAGTTGGTCAGGCTGGTCCGTAGATGGCGCTTTCAGCTTTGCTGATCAGTGCCCAGTAGCGGTCGCCGTAAGACCAGTGCCACCACTCGGTGGGGTAGTTGACGAAGCCAGCGCCGCCCATGGCTCGGGCCAGGAGGTTGCGATTGTGGCGTGCTTCGTCTGAGAGCCCCGAGGCGTCCAGCGGGCAGTACTGCTCGTCTCCGGTGCGGTGGCCGTTGACAGCACCACCCATGTCCAGTTCGACGCCATCGGCATCAATGAGCGTCAGGTCGAGGGCCGCGCCGGCGCAGTGTGGCGCCACCTCGACCGGGGAGACGAAGGCGCTGGCCCGGCGCCGCAGGTCGATGGGGTTGGTGATGCCGGAGCGGCGTAGGCGGTCCTCGTAGAGGGCAAACCGCCGCGCCTGCTCGGTGCTGCTGCGATGCCCTTCTATGACGAGGAACCTGATGCCGTCGGGAAGCATCTCCGATGCCGAGCACAAACGCTCGAGCACGCCGATCCGGACCCGGCCGTATGTCCCTGCCTCGTCTCGTTCGCGGGGGTCCAGCACAATCACCGGGACAGAAGCGATCTCTGCGAGAGGTTCACCGCAGTCCTGCACCGGGACATTGATCACCTTGGGATCATTCAACAAGATCATGGATCCTGAGCCTAAACGTCGCGGACCTGCAGCGATATATCGCCCGAAGCTGGATCAAGATGGTGAGTGATGGTCAGCCATGGTTCGGAACTAAGATCGCTGGCCTGACGCTGGCTTGAGGAGGCGGGCGAATTGGCTGCCGTGGTGCTCGTTCACGGTCTGTATCACCGCCCCGAGCACTTCGCCCTGGTGACAGAACGCTTGCGGACCGCAGGAACCGAGGTTGTTGTTCCCGAGCTCCACCGGGGCTCGTTGCCCGCTGACACTGCCGAGGTCCAAGCTGCCATCGACTCGCTCCGAGAGCCTCCGATTGTGCTCGGTCACTCTTATGGCGGGTCGGTGATCACCGGGGTGCCCGGAGCGGGGCACTTGGTTTATCTGGCGGCCTTCGTGCTGGATGCCGGCGAGAGCGCAGCCGGTGTGGGTGGGGCGTCCCGGCAGCTCCGGGAAGCGATCAACCCTGAGCCCGGAGGCTCGACCAGCCTGCGCCCCGACCGGGCTGTCGACACCCTCTATGGCGACTGTCCCGAACCTCTCGCCGCCTGGGCGGTTGGCCTATTGCGGGCGCAAGCCCCCGGCTGCGGGCGAGGAGTCCCAGAGCACCACACCTGGAAGCGCACTCCCTCCACCTACGTCGTCTGTGGACAGGACCGGGCCATCGACCCCGGCCTGCAGCGGAAGATGGCCTCGCGCTGCACCAACGTGCGCGAGTGGCCGACGGGCCATTCCCCGTTCGTAGGGCAGCCCCATCTCATCGTTGAACTGCTGCAGGAACTGCTTGCCACCACCACCCTGCGCAAGCGAGACGAGGGAGTCACAACCACTCGTTGATGGCTACGATGAGGACGGTCACTTCGTAGCGGACAGCGAGTTTCATTGAGTCTTCGCCATCTTCGAACATGCAGGTCGGAGGTTCTGGCGTGGCGCTCGCTCGGGTACTCATGCTGATCTCGGGCGGGAGGCTGCGGTTTTGATCATCCGTCATGTCATCGGTCGAGGCTGTCGCATTTGGGTCATTGAACCCAACCCAGCCAGCCGGGTTGTTAATGTCAAACAGCCGCTCGCGGCGGCGCGGCCCGTAGGGCACATCCGCCCCCGGCGTCATCTCCGGGTGCGATACGCTCTCGCGGCCCACGGCCGGCGACAGCGTCCGCGAGGGGCACAGCCAGGTCTCCGTTGTATGTAGTGTGCGGAAATGACAAGAAGCGAGCGACTCGCGGAGCAGTTGGACTGGTACTGGCGCAAGAACCTGCGGCCGCGGCTGGAGGGTCTTACCGAGGAGGAGTACTTCTGGGAGCCGGTGCGCGGCTGCTGGAGTATCCGCCCACGTGGCACGTTGGCCGCACCGATGTCGGAAGGTTCGGGGGAATGGACGATGGACTCCGCGTCCCCTGACACGGTGCCGGCGCCGGTGACCACGATTGCCTGGCGGCTGGCGCACATCATCGTCTCGTGCCTGGGCTATCGGGTCGGATGGTACTTCGGCGGCCAGGACGTCGACTCCGAGACATTCGCCTACGCGGGGACCGCTGACGAGGCGCTGAAACAGCTCGATGAGATGTATGGGAGATGGAACGCGGGGGTCCGCGATCTCTCGGACGCTGACCTGGAGAATCCGCCCACGGTGGGTCCCGAGCGGTTTCCCATGGAGAACAGGGTCCTGCACGTCAACAGGGAGCTGATCCATCACGGCGCCGAGATTTCCCTGCTGCGCGACCTCTACCGCTGGCAGGACGGAGCCGTACCGCGCCGAATATGACTTTCCGCCACCACCAGCACGAGCACCCCGAACGACCCTCACGCCACCACCCTGATCAGCTACTTCAAGATGGCGCAGCTTCATTTACTTTGGTTCTTGATCATTCGGCGGAGTGCTCCGGACCGCACAGTCCCCCCGCTCAGGGGATGGCACCATGCTGGCCCGTGTCACGGCAGATGACTTGGAGGTACCGGCGGGAACTACGACCCGCGACTGAGTAGCTGTTGTCGTTCCGATCTTTAAAGGTGTGCACGGCCTTCTTCACGGCCTGGTCCACCACGTGCCGGCTGGCCTCAGTGGCTTCGGCGTGCGCGGTGACGGCCGTCTGCACGGCCTCGGACGCCTCGCGCCAGCGGCGCCACTGGGCGTCGCGCGCTGCTGCGTGTGCCGCTGGCCGAGGGCTTGGCGGACCGGGTGCGCGCGGCGTACTTCGACCGAGGCGCCAACCGCTGGTCGCTGTGCAAGTGGCTTGGCTCGCATCGCCGGCCGGTTAGCGGGGACCACGCCGGCCGCAATAGCGTGGTGGGTCGGGACAGCGCTGGTCCGGCGAGAGAGGCGACATGACAAGGATGGATTTGCGGTTCGCCGCCTACCTTCCGAACCCGGCCCAGCGACATGCTCCGGTGACCGCGGTGGTCGCGGAGGCAACCGGGGACGATGTGCCGACGCTGGCCATGATGCAGGCCCGGGCGCGCGGTGGTTCGGCGGGCGAATGGGCAGACCGTATCCATCGGGCGTTTCATGGTGAGCGCAGCCTGGTGGTCACCGCAAAGGTATCGGGTGAAGCCGTCGGGTACGCCAATGCAGCGTTTTTGCCCCAGCATGCTGTGGACGGTGCCCCGGCCGGCTACTACCTGACCGGTGTCACGGTGGACCCTGACTGGCGGCGTCGTGGCATAGCGAGGCTGCTGACCCAGCGGCGGATGGAATGGGTCTGGGAAAGGGACGCGGCAGTCTGGTGCTTCATCTCCGCCAGGAACCGCGCCTCGCTCGACTTGCACCGGGAACTCGGATTCGACCAGGTGACGTTCGGTGCCTCCTTCCAGGGCATTGAGTTCGCCGGTGGTGAGGGTTGGCTTCTGCGAGCACACCCGCCGCAACCGTGACAGGGCGGATACTGGATCCCGGACGGCGTTCAGACCCATCAGAGCATCGGACTTCTGATTCCCCCACAGCGACAGTTGGTCACTCGTAACGCGACGTTGGCGGGGTATTCGGTCCACTGACGGATGGGTGAGCCCGGGGCGAAGTTCGTCTTCGGCTGAGAAGGATGGCAAGGCGAGATCGAAGGACTCGACCCGACTCTGACCTTCCTGCCAAGCAAACGCGAGCAGGTCCGACGCTTCGAACCGACCGGACCGGTCCCACTCGGCCTGCCCGCACCCCGCCAGCAACAGCAATGATGGGCTCCGGCATCATGGCAGGTCACCGGAGCTGGTGATCGGGAGAGCCGTCATGCATTTCGTCGTCCATGAGCAGCCGGTCGGACGCGCCGCCACCAACTACATCGCGCGCGCCGACCTAACTCCCTTCGGCCTGGACGGACAGGTCGAGCAGCTCTGGCTCAAGGCGGTCAACGACGGAAGCTACGAGGTTGCCTGCATTCCCTTCTCCACCTATGGGATCGCCCTGGGCGACATTGTGGTGCTCAACGACGACGACTACGTCAGCGAGGTGGTCAGGAACTCTCGGCATCGCACACTGCGGCTCCTGTTCACTCCTGATCTACTGCCCGCCGATCTCCAGAAAGCCGCTGACGAGATCAAGGCCGAAATCATCGCCGCAGATCTGCTGAGCGAGTGGAACGGCGAGCGCTTCGTCGCCGTCGATGTGCCGCCCGACATCGAACCCTCCAGACTGTTCGCTGTCATGGAGGCAGCAGTCAACGCCGGCCACGCCTTCTGGGAGTGGGCTGACGCGAAGCCGTTCGCTAGCCCCTCGTGACAGCTCCGCGCTGCTCACGGGGTCTGCTGCACGATCGGGTGACATCTGAACTGGCTTGCCCTGTAGGGCGGGTGGGAAGGATGTCGCTGTGCCCAAGCCTTATCCGGAAGAGTTCCGCCAGGGCGTCGTGCGGGTCGCGAGGAACCGCGGCGCGGGTGTGACGGTGGAGCAGGTGGCCACCGACTTCGGAGTCCATCCGATGACGTTGTGGAAATGGATGCGTCGCGCGGACATCGACGACGGGACCAAGCCCGGAACGACCAGCCAGGAGAGCCCCGGGCTTCGGGAAGCGCGTCGGCGGATCAAGCTGCTGGAGCAGGAGAACGAGGTCCTGCGCCGGGCCGCGGCCTACCTGTCGCAGGCGCATCTGCCGGGAAAAGGATCTACCCGCTCGTGAAAGAGCTGGCCGCCGGCGGGGTTCCTGTCACGGTCACGTGCCGGGTCCTGAAGCTCGCCAGACAGCCCTACTACCGCTGGCTCGACCGACCGGTGACCGATGCCGTGCTGGAGGAGGCCTACCGCGCGAACGCGTTGTTCGAGGCGCATCGTGAGGATCCGGAGTTCGGCTACCGCTTCCTGGCCGACGAGGCCCGCGACGCCGGGACGGTCATGGCCGACCGGACCGCGTGGCGGATCTGCCGGGACAACCGCTGGTGGAGCGTGTCCGGGAAGAGGCGCGGCAGGATCAAGAAGGCCGGCCCGCCGGTGCACGACGACCTGGTCCGCCGCGACTTCACCGCGGATGGTCCCAACCGCCTTTGGCTCGCCGACATCACCGAACACGCCACCGATGAAGGGAAGTTGTATCTCTGTGCCATCAAAGACGTCTTCAGCAAGAGGATCGTGGGCTACTCCATCGACGCGCGGATGAAGTCCCGCCTGGCCGTGGCCGCCCTGAACAACGCTGTTGCCCGGCGTGAGAACGTCGCCGGGTGCATTCTGCACACCGATCGCGGGTCGCAGTTCCGGTCACGGAGATTCGTTCGGGCCCTCGACGGCCACGGGATGGCCGGATCGATAGGAAGGGTCGGGGCTGCAGGCGACAACGCGGCCATGGAGTCCTTCTTCAGCCTGCTGCAGAAGAACGTTCTCGACCGTCGGACCTGGGCCACCCGTGCAGAACTGCGGATCGCGATCGTGACCTGGATCGAACGGACCTACCACCGACGCCGCCGACAAGCCTCGCTCGGCCGACTGACTCCCGTCGAATACGAAACCGTCATGGCCACACCGGCCCTCCAGGCCGCGTGACCGAACCTGTCACCCAAACCTGCAGCAGACCCCTACCTTGCCCAGCGCTGGCAGGAAGGCTGCACCAACGCCTGGAAGCTGTGGGAGGAGATCAGAGAGCAGGGCTCCCGGACGGCTACGGCAACGTCCGCAACTACGTGAGCAGGACTCTGCGCCGCAAACCCCAGCCGGTCGGGCCCCGGCCTCCGTCGGCCCGCGCCGTGACCCGCTGGATCCTGACCCACCCGGAGGCACTGGTCGAGAGCGACCGGATCCAGCTCAAGGCTGTGCTGGTCAACTGCCCGAGCTGGATGTCCTCGCCAAGCACGTGCGGGCCTTCGCCCACATGGTCACCGACCTTCGAGGCGACCAACCGCCAGGGTGGATCGAATCAGCCAGAGCCTCTGCCGACTTGCCCAGTCCCAGCCGGTTCGCTCACCACCTCGAACGCGACCTTGACGCTGTCGTCGCTGGCCTCTCCCAACCGTGGAACTCCGGCGTCGTGGAAGGCCATGTCAACCGGATCAAGATGCTGAAGCGCCAGATGTTCGGCCGCGCAGGATTCACACATCTGCGCAAACGGGTCCTGCTGACGTGACCGAGTGCCATCAGAGCTCGTCTGCGGAGAGTCTGTCCTAGCCCGCGATCGGCGGATGGGTGCTGCTGTGAGCAGCGAGAACATGCACGCAGGCCGAAGAGCCGGGGGCGTCCCTCTGTCGAGCGGTACGGGCTCACCGTCCATCCCTCTGGCGCTACGGTGTGGCTGGACGAGCCGAGGCAGCCGGTACCGCAGACCTGGGGGTGACCCGTGGACGGGGAGGAGCCGCTGGCGGAGTGGATGCGCAAGCGGGAGCGGCGCCGGGCAGCAGACCGGCAAATCACCGGCAGCCGCTGGGCGGTTCCCCTCGCGTCTGGTTCCCGGGCCGCCCACATCAACCCGGACGGACCACGGGCCCTGCTGGAGTGGGACGGTCATACGTGGGTCACTGTCGGCGTCGCCGAGACCGCAGATGCGGCCCGTGAATTCCTCGGCCATATCCCCGAGCCCGCCGACACCGACGCGCCTTTCGCCCCCTCGCCCATGGCACCGGGAACCGGCCGACACCGCAAGCCCTGACTCGCCGTCGCGCTCAGCCCGCGTTCAACCGCGCCACGGCCCGTGAAGCCCTGCACGAACGCTGGACCTGCTCGGCAAACGCGCACACGCAGACTTCGAAGGCCGCTACGCCCGAGAACGCGTCACCTCCGGCTATTCGTTGTGTTCGTCGTGATTGTTGTTGTGGCGGGTGCGGTAGATGTTGTGGGTGATGCTGGTGGTGGCGGTGAAGACTGCGGCGAGGGTGGCGTAGACGCCTGCGTACATGGAGGGGATGGTCAGCTGCCAGATGGTGAGGCCGATGGAGGTCAGGCATCCGGCGGCCATCACGTAGCAGGTGATCTTCAGGGCTAGGAGCTGGCGTTTGTGGCGGCGGTCCGCGATGACTTTGCGGACCTGCTCGGCGACGGTGTCGTCGCTGACGGCCGTGTGCCCGTTCGTGTCGGGCGTGACAGGTTCGCGTTCGGCGGGGACGACGTTGT
Organism: Streptomyces sp. NPDC054783; assembly: GCF_053611725.1. NCBI lineage: Bacteria > Bacillati > Actinomycetota > Actinomycetes > Kitasatosporales > Streptomycetaceae > Streptomyces > Streptomyces sp. NPDC054783. The sequence continues at coordinate 40,824 of NZ_JBSHAY010000047.1, forward strand.
CGTTCCGCTGCGCGGGCAGGGTCGTCTTCACCGTCGTCTTGGCTGTGCGTTTCGCCGTGCCGGCGGGTGTCGCGGTGGTCTTCGCGGCGGTCGCCTTCTTGGCCGCGGTGGCCTTCTTGGCGGGCGTGGTCGCCGGCTTGGCCGTGGGGTTTGCCGTGCCGGTGGTCTTCGCCGCGGCCGTCTTCTTGGCGGTGGGGCGTGCGGCGGTCTTGTCCGTGGCGGTCGTTTTCGCGGGGGGCTTCTTCGGTGGGGTGTGGCTGCTGGTCATGGTGGTTCTGCTTTCTGGGGCAAGGGTGCGGGACGCTGCCGGGGTGGGGTGCGGGCGGTATGGAGGGTGTTATTTGTTCGTCAGGTCCGGTTCGTGGTGGGCAGTTGTGTGCAACCCTTGACGTGTGGTTGCCGTGCCCGTTTTGGGGTGTGGTGCCGGGTGCCGCCGCTCCGGGTTGTCCAGGCCGTGGGAGCGGCGGCACGTTTCATGGCGTCAGTTGCACAGTGCGGCTTCGGTGACGGTGTTGTGCGGGCTGGGTTCGGGTGGGTTCGCGGTGGCGTCCTTCCTGCCGGTGCGGGTATTGAGGTCGACGCCTTGGTCGGTGTGGGTGCAGGGGCCGGCCGGTGCGCCGGTGGGTTTGTGGGTGGTGGGCAAGATCGTCTGTCCTGTGTGCCGGCTGCGTAGCATGCTGCTCAGCGCGATCAGCTGGGTGAGTGCTTCTTCGGACCAGTGGCGCAGGACGGTGAGGACGTTGAGCACGGCGGCTCGGTCGGGTTCGCCGGTGTCGAAGTACCTGGGGTCGCGCCATGGGGCGTCGCCGGGGTCGCCGCCCTGGGAGCGGCGCTGGATCTCGCTTTCGATGGCTTCGAAGTACTGGGTGTCGACGTCCTGCCACCGCTCCGGGGAGGAGGGGCGAGCGTGGATGACCGGGCGCTGCTTGGCCAAGCGGTCCGGCCGCCGTTGAAGATGGGAGTGCATTAGTCCCGATTCCTCCTTGTGATCTCTACGTGGAAGAAGCCGTCAGTGAGCTCCTCCACCGGGGCGCCGGCCATCGCCGTCAGCCTCTTCTTGGCCCGGGTCATGAGCTTGCTGGTCTGCGACTCGCTGATGCCCAGCACCTTGGCGGTCTTCGTGTTCGTCCACCCGCAGTAAGCGATCATGAAGAAGACCGCCTGTTCCTTCTCGGGCAGGCCGTCGACGGCGGCCAGCCAGGAGGCGAACCAGTCGCGGTCCTTCTTGAACTTGAAGCCGTAGAGCATCTGCAAGGACAGAATCTTGACCTCGCCGAAGCCGTGCAGCTTCTCGAAGCGCGGGCGGTCGTCGGCCGCGAGCTGGGTGGCGACGTCCATCAGCTTGTCGTAGGCCTGCTGGTTGCTGACCCCGGCGGGCAGGGTCGGCAGGACCTGGGTGAAGGCCTCCGCCGTGAAGTGGAGGACATCGCACCTCGGGTCCGGGAAGGCGTCGAAGAGTTCGAAGCGCACCTGGGGGAACAAGTCGGCCATCAACTCCTGGCGCCGCAAGGCGCTGACCGGATCCGTGCACTCCTTTCCGGTCTCCACCTCCGCCACCTGATCGACGGGCTCCCCGGCCATGTCCTCGGCGATCTGCGGTGCCAGCGCTTCGTCGACCTTGGCGGCAAGGCCGGCGTTGTCGCCGAGCGCTTCGTCGACCTTGGCCGCGAGGCCGGCGTCGTCGCCGAGTGCCTCGTTGACCTTGGCGGCCAGGTCGGCGTCGGTCGTGGTCGGGGCGGGACCGTCCCCGTTGGAAGACGAACAGAGGGGAGGGTTGAAACTCATCGCTCAAGGCCCTTCGGACTGTGACGGCGCTGTCGGCGCCTCGGTGCAGGAGCTCGAGAGCCCCACATCGATGACCCGCATCATCCGACAGGTCTGCCGAGACCCTTTCCTGACGGTCCGGCAGCCCGTCTCATGACTCCCTACTCATGAGTAGCAACGCAGCGTGATCATGTTTGGGTAGGCCATCGCCCGAGGTGCAGACGATGAGGGGTATTCACCGAGACGAACGGACCCATTGGTTCCGCCCCTCCCGGGCGATGCGTCAACGGCCGCCACTCCCACGGTTGTTGAGCAGACGCACGCCGTAGCGCTGTCGAGGAGCGTCATCGTACAGACGCCCGCACAGGGGCCTTTCCATGTCATGGCGTCCCCGCGAACGAGGCCTTACAGTTCGAAAAATAACCGAACGTAACCGGCTTCAGACCGTGTCAGGCCGGTTTCGGCGCCTCTCACCAGCGCAGCCCACAGACGGTCCCCTGCAGGGCCAGGAGCTGCCGAACACTCACCGTATCGCCCCCCGAACCGCGGCAGCGCTCCGGGAAGCCCCAGGCCAGGGTGGGCGCAACGAGGCTTACAGGGGGGCGCAAAACGACGCTCATGCGCCCCCCCGCGCCCCTTATGTCCGCCGGATGCCGATGCTGGAGTACTGCTTCACCCCCTCGGGGGATGGCGCGGTGACCAAGGAACGTGCCGCGGGCGAGAGGAAGGCCGCCCTCTGGACCCGGTCCGGCCTGATGCCGGGCGCGGTCAGCGCTCCGCCCCTGCCGGCAGGGGTGCCGTACAGCAACTGCGGGAGGCTGGGGCCGGCCGTCGCTGGGCCCGTGAGGGGCCCGGCTCGCGCCCCGTCCTGCCAGACCTCTCGGCCGGGAGCGAGTACTGTCGGGAGGTCCGGTGGTTGCTCAGTGGTCTGGTGCGGCGTTGTCGCTGGCCAGGGCATCGAGGCGTTGTCACGCTTCGGCGGCGCGAGCCCCGGGCCGCCACGCCCTCCGCATATCTGACAGCCCTGCTCACCGAGAGATGCGGAGAGCGCTACCCCGCACCGCGGGCGACGGCGAGTTGGTCGACCACCCCAGTGGGCGAGAGCCGATCCACGCGCCGCGGATGGCCAGCCTGCACCGACTCCTTTCCAAGGCCCTCGCTCGGCTGACCGCCCCGACGCATGCAGAAGCCGTCCGCTTCGCCCCGCAGCGGGGGAGAGGCTCCACATCAGTGCTTTCTGCAGCTGCGACCAGCGTGCCGGCCGGGTCCCCGGTCACCGGCTCCCCTCCCGCTGCCAGGGCTGTTCGGGTGAGCCGATTTCGCGCAGGATCCCGAAGGCCCGCAGCAGGGGTGCTGGGCCGGTGTCCGTGAGGCCGGACGCCCGGCGCGCCCTGCGGGTGCGCAGTACGGCGCGCACCGCGGACAGGGCGGCGCATGCGACCACCGCGGCCGTGAGGTCGGCGTCCGGTGTGTCCGGCGGCAGTCTGCGCTCCACCAGAACGGCGAGCCGCTCCTCGAAGTCGGAGAAGGCCTGGACGAGCCGGGCCGTGACGACGTTCTCGATGCCTTGGACCGGATGGCTGAGGGCGGTCAGAGTGGAGGCGGCGAATGGTTCGACCGCCTCCAGCAGGGCGTTGCACACCGCGTCCAGGGGCTCCTCGTTTGCCGGTCGCCGGGCCAGGGCGTTCTCGACGTAGGCGAAAATCTCGATGCCGTCCGGCAGCAGCAGCGCCTCCTTGCTCTCGAAGTAGCGGAAGAAGGTGCGCACGGAGACGTTCGCGTATGCGGCGATGTCCGCGACCGTGGTGGCCTCGAAGCCGCGTTCCTTGAACAGTTGCGCGGCCCCCTCCAGCAGGCGGTGCCGCGTCTCCTCCTTCTTGCGTTCGCGCAGTCCGGCCGGGGCGATCTCACTGGGCATGGCAGAAGCCTCCCGCCATGGTGTCATGACTGTCAATTGACACACATGCCACCACGGCTGAACACGCCGCCCCGCGGCCGACGTGCTCCTGGTGCGCACACCCTCCTGGTGCGCACACCCTCCTAGGGCGTCGCAGCTGCAAATGGCATCTCTGCCAATTGTCATCCGTGCCACTTCTTCTCTAGAGTTTCTGTCACTCGTGACACTTTTTCTGGAGGCCATGGTGGCCCGACCACTGCAGCACCCGCCCGCGCCGAGCGGGACGAACACCGCCGCCCAGCCGGCGACGGACTTCGCCGCGGCCCGCCGCGGACCCGGCCGCCTCGGCGGCTTCTGCGCCCGGCACCCGGCAGCCGTGATCGCCGCATGGCTGTTGGTCCTCGTCGCCGCCCTGGCCGGACGGCATCTCGCTGCGCCCACCTTCAGCGATCAGGTCAGTCTGCCCGGCACCGCCTCCCACACCGGCGCGGATCTCCTCGCCACGTCGATGCCCGAGGAGGGCAGGCCGGTCGGCAAGGTCGTGTTCCACACCGGCTCCGGCGCCGTGGCCGACCAGCGGTCCGCGCTTGAGCGGACCCTGGCCGACCTGCGCGATCTGCCGCACGTCACTGCCGTCTCCGCGCCCGTCACCAGCTCCGACGGGCGCACCGCGTACACCGTCGTCTCCTTCGACGAGCAGTTGAAGAACCTCGGCCACGACTACACCGTGCGACTCGACAAGGCGACCGGCCCCGCCCGGGCGGCGGGGCTCGGCGTCGCGTACGGCGGCGATCTGGATCAGGTGGTGCGTGCGCCGGCCGACGACAAGCTGAGCGAGGGCATAGGCGTGGTCACCGCCCTCGTCATCCTGCTGCTGGCCTTCGGCAGTGTCCTCGCCGCGCTGCTGCCGCTGATCACCGCGCTGATCGGCGTCGGGGTCGGCCTCGGCATCGTGGGCATCGTCGCCGCCACGCTCTCCTTCGCGACGTCGGCCACCACCCTTGCAGGCATGATCGGCCTGGGTGTCGGCATCGACTACGCCCTGTTCCTGACCACGCGCTTCCGCCAGGACCTCATCGACGGGCGCGACCCGGCCGACGCCGCGGCCCGCACCGCGCACACCAGCGGACGTGCCGTCCTCGTCGCCGCTCTGACCGTGGCCGTCGCCATGCTCAGCCTCTACGCCTGCGGGCTGACCTTCATCGGCAAGATCGGCCTCGCGGCCACCCTCGCCGTCGTCGTCACGGCCGCTGCCGCCCTCACCCTCGTACCGGCGGCCCTCGGGCTGGTGGGCAGGCGCATCGACCGGTTCCGGCTGCGCCGCCCGGTCGCCGAAGGCACGGGGGCCGACGACGGCCGGAACCGCTACGCCGACCTCGTCGCCCGGCGCCCTTGGACGTTTCTCGCCGCAGGCGTCGTCGTCCTCGGTGTGTGCTCCCTGCCCCTGCTGTCCATGCGCCTCGGCCACGTCGACGCCGGTGCCGACCGACCCGGCAGCAGCACCCGAAGCGCCTACGACTGGATCGCGCACGCCGACGGGCAGGGCTTCGGAGTGGGGGCGAACGGCCCGATCGCCACCGTCGTCGACATGAGCGGCGCAAAGTCGCCCGTCGACCGGATCACGCGCGACATGACCACGGCCCTGAGAACCACCCACGGGGTGGCCGCCTTCACCCCCGTCAAGGCGAGCGCCGACGGGAGGATCCTCGTGACCACGCTCACCCCGACCACCGGCCCGCAGGACGCCGCCACCGGCGACCTGCTCGCCACCCTCTCCGGGCGGACACTGCCGAAGGCCCTGCACGGCACGGGCGCCAAGGCCTATCTCACCGGCACCGTGGCCGGCCAGGCCGACTTCCGGGACACGGTCGGCGAACGGCTGCCCATCGTGATCGGCATCGTCCTGCTCCTCGCCTTCCTGCTGCTCATGACGGTCTTCCGCAGCCTGGTGATCCCGCTCAAGGCCGTGGTGCTCAACCTGTGCACCACGGCCGCGTCCTACGGCGTGCTCGTCGCGGTTTTCCAGTGGGGATGGGGCGACTCGCTGCTGGGCCTCTCGGAGCCGGTGCCCATCGAGTCGTACGTGCCGATGATGATGTTCGCGATCGTCTTCGGGCTGTCCATGGACTACGAGATCTTCCTGCTCTCCCGGATCGCCGAGGCCTGGCACCGCACCGGCGACAACCGGCTCGCCGTGGGCGAGGGGCTGTCCGCGACGGCGCGCGTGATCTCCGCTGCCGCGTTCATCATGACCGCGGTGTTCCTGTCCTTCACCGCCTCACCGACCGTGGTCGTGAAGATGCTCGCCCTGGGGCTGGCGATCAGCGTGATCGTCGACGCCACGGTGGTCCGCCTGATCCTGGTGCCGTCCGCCATGTTCCTCATCGGCCGGGCCAACTGGTGGATACCCCGCCGGCTCGACCGGGTCCTCCCGCGCCTGCACGCCTGACCGCCCGCCGACCGATCCGGAGCAGCGACCACGTGAGACCGAACCTCCGCGGAAAGACCCGCCTCATCCTGGCCGCCACCGCTGCGACCCTGGCCCTGCTCACCGGCGCGACCGACCTCTGGGTCGAGCACCGCACCGAGGAGCGCATCGCCGCCCGAGCCGCACGCCGGCTGAAGCCGGGCGGCCCGGTGCACGCCGACCTCACCACCCCCCTCGCGGGCCTGCGCACCCTGGGAGGGCAGGTCGGAGACGTCGAAGTGAACGCCAAAGGCGTGCATCGTCAGCATGTTGTGTTGGATGTGACCGTCCGCCTGAAAGACGTCACGACGAACGGCGACAGCGCCGGCGGCACCGCAACCGCCATCGTCGGATACGACCAGGTGACCCGGCGCCTGGGCGCGCTGGGCAACGGCCTGACCGCCAGCGGCGAGGACGGCGACCTGATCCTCGCAGGCAGCGTCGGCCGCCTGGGCCTGCCAGTCACCGTGCGGGCGACCCTGGCCACGACCGCGCACGCCTTCACCATCACGCCCACCACGGTGAGCGTCCTCGGTCGAAACGTGGCCGTCGACGACCTCGCCGAGTTGCCGGGCACCTCCGGACTCCGCGAGGAGTTGGGTCCCATGACCGTGGCTGTCACCGCACTGCCCCACGGCGTTGCGCTCACATCGGTGCACGCCGCCGACGACGGCCTCGTCCTCGACTTCTCCATCGCCGCCGGGCCGACACCGAGCGCGGGAGGGGAAGCCTCCTGACCGTCCGAGCCGCGGCCTGCCCGGGAGACGCCCCCCGGATGCCCACCGCTGACGGCCGACGCCAAACTCGACCACACTGCCCGGCCCCCGGACGGCCAGCCCGCCGCGAACGCAGCCTGACGATCGACCCCGCCAACGCCGGAACGCCACACGCTCCCCTATGTCCAGTGCATGTCGATTATGTCCAGTGCATGTCGATGGTGGTGAGTTGCTCGATCCGCTCCGGTGACAGTGTCTGGACCCGGCCGCGGCGGCCTCGTGGAGACGAGCCTCCGGGTGAGCGTTGGGGTCTGCTGCAGGTTTGGGTGAGGTTGACCTGCTCCACCTCTCAGGTTCCAGTTTGACCTGCCCCACCTCTCAGGTTCCAGTTCTCCTGGCTAACTGACGGCCTTCACGAAAGGCTGCCGGACACGCCCCGCGCCTACCCCGCCAGCGAGTCAGTCCTCATCGCTGCTGCCGAGGCTCGCTCTCGGCTCGAAGGGATACTCCTTCAACTGGGAACGGGTTTCACGAACGGCGGCTGCAAGTGGATCTTCTCCAACCACGGGAGTGCCAAGCTCCCGGCGCTCTCGCCCTACATCGCCCACTCGTGAGCTGAGCCCGATCTGATGAAGCCTTCCCTGCTGGCCGTCGGCCTGTCGGCCCTGGTGCTTGTGTCCGCCTGTTCCGGTAGCGCTCACCCCCGGGCGACCACCACCCATGGGACGACGCCGCCTCCGGCCAAAGCGACGACGGGGACCGGCGCGATGCCCTCTGCGGTGCAGACCCCGACGAAACCGGACCGCCTTCCCAATCCAGTCCAGTCTCCGCTTCCTGTCGGGTCGAAGACGCTGTACACGGGATCGGGTCACGGTGCGCGCGGTTTCACGCTTCCCGCGTCAGCGGGGAAAGCCTCATCCATCACGGTGATGTGGACATGTGCTGGCGCCCCCGGCGGCCGCGCTGTGGCGGCGTAGTTCAGCGCGTACCTGTCGGACTGCGTGCGGCGCATGGGGGCTGTTGGTCCTCGGTGGGGGCCGTGCATCGTGAACGGGGGTGTTTCGCAACCTGATGCGCGTCTTTGCCCTCTTCCTGGAAGGCGGATCGATGTGGCCTTCCCGGCTCAGCCGTCCTGTATCGAAGGGGGATCGTTGTTGCGCAATGCAGTTCGGGCCGTGGGTGTCGCCGGTCTTGTCGCGGTGCCCTTGCTGGGAGGGGCAGCGGGGGTGTCGGTCGCCGAGGGCGCGAGCCCGGCTCCGGGCGGCAGCCCGTCTCCGGCGGTCCGCCTGGAGTACCACGTGGCTCAGAACCTCGCCCTGGAGGCGGGTGACGACATCTCGTTCAGTCTCGAGGGAATGCCACCGGGATGGGACAAGGTCGAGGTCACCTCCCCGGCCCTGCAGGAGCCGATCACCCTGACTCCCCTGAAGAAGGGGTCGACACAGTCGGTCCAGGTGGACGCGCCGGGAACAGACCACCGCGTCCGCTCGGGCCTGCGCGCGGGCACCTATCCGGTCACCGCGACGAGCCACGGCCGTACCGTCGCCACCGCACAACTCAAGGTCCTAGCCGAGAACTCGGCGCAGATCGACCGGTTCGTCATCGGTCCCATGAACGCGTTCCCCGGCAGCGGCACACCCGCCTCCCTCCGCCCGGGCAGTGACGTCCGGGTGGTCCTCACCGACCTGCGGGCCGCACCAGGGGAAAACTCCCTCACCGTCACGTCGCCCATCTTCAAGGGCCCGTTGACGATCAAGACGGACAGCCCGGACGACCCCGGCTGCAAATGCGACGACGGCGGCACGGTCTACGCGGGCCACGGCCAGTTGCGAGGCGACGTAACCAACGGCCGCTACACCGTGACCGTGGTCAGCCACCATGGGCAGCAGACCACGAAACAGCACGTCACGATCGCCGGCCAGCCCGTCGCGGACGGCGGCGGCCCGTCCTGGGCGGTCACCGGTGGCGTCGCGGCCGCGGGGCTGGCCCTCGCCTCCGGCGGCGCGTTCGCAGTACGGTGCCGCAACTCACGGAAGGCTGCACCCTCCGCGTAGCGGAGAACCCAGCGGCCGCGGACCGTCCCCCGGGCGGCTCGAGCCGGCACCGGCGGGCGCGCGCCGAACTGTGCTCCCCGCCTTCCCCGCCTTCCTCGGTTCTTCCTTCATCTTTCCTTCGCTCCCTCCGGCCGCTTCCGGTCCGGAGGCAGTTCGTCCATGACTCAGAAAGCATTCCTTGCATATCTCACACAGACGAATCTCGCGTCTCGTGGTCCTCGCGGCCGGAACTGCCCTGATCCTGACCGGAGGGGGAAGCCTCGCCCAGGCGCAGGCCAAGGTTCAGGACGCCACATCGGCGCCCCACCTGTCCCCGGCGACGGTGCCGTCCGCCGGACCGTCCGCTGAAACGTCAGCCGCACCGTCCGGTGAACCCGCGCCCTCGGCCTCTGCCAGCACCTCGACCGGGACCGCCACCGGGGAGCCCTCGGCCTCACCCTCGGCGAGCGCGAGCGGGTCCGCCGCGACCGAGACCGGCGACGACGGCTTTTCGGACGAGGACGCCATCCGCTTCTGGACGCCTGAACGCATGGCCTCGGCCACCGACCCGGCGCGGCCCGCGCAGCATGCGGACCCGAGCGCCAAGGCCCGGTTGCGGCGGACGGCTCCGGCCGGTCCCGGCGTGGCGGCCGACATGCCGACCGCGGAGCACATCCTCGGCCTGCCGTCCGTCGGGACGATCTTCACCTACGACACGGACCCGACCACCCAGCGGATGCACGCGCACCATTGCACCGCCAGCGTGGTGGAGAGCCCCGGGCACAATCTGATCCTGACCGCGGGGCACTGCGACGGGGGCAAGGCCGTCTTCGTCCCCATGTACGCCGCCGAACAGACACTGGACAAACAGGACTTCGGCTTCTACCGGGTCGCCAAGTTCTTCACCGACAACCGGTACGTGCACAACACCAAGAAGCCCATCTCCGACCTGGACTTCTCCTTCGGCCGGCTCGAGCCTTCGAAGAGCGGCAAGCAGGCGCAGGACGTGGTGGGCGCGAACACGCTGGTGCGCACGCCGGGTTACCTGAACAAGGTCACGATGGTCGGCTACCCCTCCAGCCACGACCCCGAGGACCATCCGGTGCGGTGCCCCACGCAGACGGAGGCGCTGCCCGGCTTCTACCAGATCCAGGCCAAGTGCCGTGGCATGTGGGGCGGTGTCTCCGGCGGCCCGTGGTTCTCCCGGGTCGACTGGAAGAAGGGCACCGGCGAGATCATCGGCAACGTCGGCGGCTACAACGGCGGCGGCAACGACGACGACGTCGACTGGCTCACGTACAGCCCCATGCACGGCGCCTGGTTCTTCCGCCTGTACGACGAGGCGAAGAACAACCAGGTCTCCGCGCACGGGAGCACCTACGACCAGCCGCCGCTGCCGTACTCCATGGGCGGCGGTGAGACCTGGGCCCATGCCAAGCTGCTGGCCTCGGGCGAGTACTCCGGCGACGGCAAGGGCGACCTGATCGTGGTCTGGACCGACGGCGAGGTCACCCTGTACACCGGCGACGGCAACGGCGGCTTCACCGGCGAGCGCCGGCTGGCCGCGCGCCACGGCGTCTGGCAGGACGTCAAGTCCATCACCGGTGGGGACTTCTCCGGCGGCAACGGCTCGGACCTGCTGGTGGTGTTCAATTCCGGCGAGGTCAGGCTCCTCCCCGACGCCGGTACCAGGGGTATGGACGGTGGGATCAAGCTGGCCGACGCCGGTTCCATCTGGAGCCACGCCGATCAGATCATCGGGGGCAGCTTCGGAACCGCGAAGTACGTCAGTGACCTGCTGGTGCGCTGGAGCGACGGCGAGGTCACTGACTACACCGCCGTCGGCGACAAGGGTTTCGGCACCGAACACCAGCTGGCGAAGCCGCAGAGCGCCTGGACGGACGCCACCCTGGTGACCGCGGGCGACTTCACCGGCGGCAACAACTGGGACGCCCTGGTGCGCTGGTCCGACGGACACGTCTCCCAGTTCCAGGAGACCGGTCCCGGCGGCGTCGGCAAGGAGGTCCAGATGGCTCCGGCCGGCAGCATCTGGTCGCACGACTCGGTGATGACAGCGGGCAGCTACGACTCCAACGGCTGGCCGGACGACCTCGTCGTTCGCTGGTCCGACGGCGAGACCACCATGTACGCACACACTGGTGCCACCTTCGGCACCGAACATATGCTCGTCGCCCCGAAGTAGCCGCCCCACAACCTGCCCCACAGCGCAGGCTGATCCGGGTGACCGAACCCACCGCGCCACCCGGATCCCCCTGCAGGGCTACCCCCGCCGCCCGTCCGTACGCCGCTACGACAAGCGCATCCCGATCGCGGACAGCTGCTGTCCGGGAGCGACGTTCTTGATCAAAGGCGGGTGTTCTGGCCTGGGCTGATCAGTTGGTGTGTGGCTGTGGTTACCCGCGAAGACGGCACTCCGGCCGGCGACCCCCTCACCAGCGCCGGCCATATCGAGGACGACTACCGCTTCCACGACGCCTTCCACCTCGCCCACGCCGCCGTCCTGGGCTGGTCACCCGTCAGCCGCTTCCTCCTTGGCTGCAAA
>NZ_JBSHAY010000048.1:0-51530 GCF_053611725.1 Streptomyces sp. NPDC054783
CGTCGACGGAACGTTCCGTCGACGGGCGCCGGAGGGTCGTAAACCAGTCACGCCGGTGAAAGGCGCGGTTCAGTCAACCGTCCGCTGCTGCGGACCGTTCAGTGGATGATCCCCGTGCGCAGGGCCACGGCCACCATGCCGGCCCGGTCGCCGGTGCCCAGCTTGCGGGCGATGCGGGCGAGGTGGCTCTTGACGGTCAGGGCGGACAGGCCCATGGAGACGCCGATCGCCTTGTTCGACTGGCCCTCCGCGACCAGCCGCAGCACCTCGACCTCGCGGCCGGACAGCTCGCGGTAGCCGCCCGGGTGGCTCGGGGCACCCGGGGGGCGGCGGTGCATCCGGGTGGCGCCGAGGGGAGCGGCGCCGGGCCGGGTGGGCAGGCCGAGGTTGGTACGGGTGCCGGTGACGACGTAGCCCTTGACCCCGCCCGCCAGCGCGTTGCGCACCGCGCCGATGTCGTCGGCGGCGGACAGCGCCAGCCCGTTGGGCCAGCCCGCGGCGCGGGTCTCGGACAGCAGGGTCAGGCCGGAGCCGTCGGGCAGATGGACGTCGGCGACGCAGATGTCGCGCGGGTTGCCGATGCGGGGACGAGCCTCCGCGATGGACGAGGCTTCGATGACATCGCGCACGCCGAGCGCCCACAGATGGCGGGTGACGGTGGAACGGACGCGCGGGTCGGCCACGACCACCATGGCGGTCGGCTTGTTCGGGCGGTAGGCGACCAGGCTTGCGGGCTGCTCGAGGAGAACGGACACCAGGCCTCCTGGGTGGGGGGACGGGGCCGGCTTGTGGGGAAGAAGCCGGGACGAACCGTGCTTTCAAGGTCACAGTCGTCTTCGGCAGCAAACTCGTCCGCCTTTAGAGAATGATCACGATCTAGTGAGTAACAATCTGTGCAATTCGGACACGCGATCGATCATCGGAAGATCGAGTCGGTTCAAGCCGATGCGATTCGGGGACGGAAAGTGGCCGTATCGACAAAGAGATGGTCAATAAGGCGCCCATGCGGATGAAACCCCGGTCCGACCGGTTCGCTCACCGTGACTGCGGGCCCCTGCGCTGTGGCAGGGTCACCACCGAGGCGTCGCCCGGACCGGCCGGCGGCAGCCCCGCGACCTGGGCCAGCAGATCGCACCAGGAGGCCAGGTGGGAAGCCGTGTCCGGCACCCCGCCGAGGCCCTCACGGGGCGTCCAGGACGCCCGGATCTCGATCTGTGAGGCCGCCGGCCGCTCGGCCAGCCCGCCGAAGTAGTGCGAGCTCGCGCGCGTGATCGTCCCGCTCGGCTCGCCGTAGCCGAGCCCCCGCGCCTGCAGCGCCCCGGTCAGCCACGACCAGCACACCTCGGGCAGCAGCGGATCGGCGGCCATCTCCGACTCCAGCTCCGCACGCACCAGCGTCACCAGCCGGAAGGTTCCGCGCCAGGCGTCGTGCCCCGCCGGGTCGTGCAGCAGCACCAGCCGGCCGTCGGCCAGTTCCTGCTCGCCGTCGATCACCACGGCCTCGAGCGCGTACGCGTACGGGGCGAGCCGCTGCGGGGCGGGCGTGGGTTCCACCTCGACCTGCGGCCGCAGCCGGCTGCTGCGCAGGGCGTCGACCGCGGCCCGGAAAGCCGGCGGGTCCGGAGTACCGGAACGCCGGTCCGCCTCCTCGGTGTCCTTCACGTCGTCCATTCCGTCAGCGCTGTCCGACATTCGTCCGTGAGCCGCAGCCATGCGGGGAAGAGTAAGGGGAACCGCGGCTTTGTGCAGGGCAAGACACAGCAGGTGGCCGCGGGCAGTCGTGCCATGGGCCGGCGACCCCGGCACCGCGCGAGGCCCGCTTCTGCGGCATGCGAAACTTGCCCCGTGACCGCCAAGACCAGCATGCAGCCGACAGCGACGTACGACAGTGCCTTCCTCAAGGCGTGCAGGCGCGAACCCGTGCCGCACACGCCGGTGTGGTTCATGCGCCAGGCCGGCCGCTCCCTGCCCGAGTACCGCAAGGTGCGCGAGGGTATCCCCATGCTCGAGTCCTGCATGCGGCCCGAGCTGGTCACCGAGATCACGCTGCAGCCGGTGCGCCGCCACAACGTGGACGCGGCGATCTACTACAGCGACATCGTCGTCCCGCTGAAGGCCATCGGCCTCGGCCTCGACATCAAGCCGGGCGTCGGCCCGGTCGTCGAGGAGCCCATCCGCACCCGCGCCGACCTGGCCCGGCTGCGCGACCTCACGCCCGAGGACGTCTCCTACGTCACCGAGGCGATCGGCCTGCTCACCAAGGAACTCGGGCAGACCCCGCTGATCGGTTTCGCGGGCGCGCCTTTCACCCTCGCGAGCTACCTGGTCGAGGGCGGTCCCTCTCGCACGTACGAGAACGCCAAGGCGATGATGTACGGCGACCCCGAGCTGTGGGCCGACCTGCTGGACCGCCTCGCCGACATCACGGCCGCCTTCCTCAAGGTGCAGATCGAGGCCGGCGCGAGCGCGGTCCAGCTGTTCGACTCCTGGGTCGGCGCCCTCGCCCCGGCGGACTACCGGCGCTCGGTCATGCCCGCCTCCGCGAAGGTCTTCGAGGCCGTCTCCGGCTACGGCGTACCCCGCATCCACTTCGGCGTCGGCACCGGTGAGCTGCTGAAGCTCATGGGCGAGGCCGGCGCGGACGTGGTCGGCGTCGACTATCGCGTCCCGCTGGACGAAGCGGTGCGCCGCATCGGGCCCGGCAAGGCGCTGCAGGGCAACCTCGACCCGACGGTCCTGTTCACCGGCAAGGACACCGTCGAGGCCCGGGCCCGCGAGGTGCTGGACGCGGCCGCCGGTCTGGAGGGCCATGTCTTCAACCTCGGCCACGGCGTGCTGCCGAACACCGACCCGGACGCGCTGACCCGGCTCGTGGACTACGTCCACACCGCGACCGCCCGCTGACTCACCAGGTGTAACGGGGCCGCGCCCGCCTGCCGAACAGCAGGCCGCGCGGCTCCGGCGGGGGCGGCGTGCCCGGCTTGAGCGGCCAGGCCAGCAGCATGCCGGCCACGAATCCGACCACGTGCGCCGCGTACGCCACCGTGCCCGCCCCGGACACGCCGTGTCCGGACGAGTAGACCGCCTGCAGCAGGAACCAGAAGCCCAGCACCAGCCAGGCGGGCAGCCTGAGCGGAAGGAAGACCAGGAACGGGACGAGGACCCACACCCGCGCCCTGGGCCACAGCACGATGTAGGCGCCGAGCACCCCCGCGATCGCGCCGGACGCGCCGATCAGCGGGTCGCCCGAGGCGTCGTTGAGCAGCGCGAAACCGTATCCCGCCGCGTAACCGCAGACTACGTAGAAGAGGAAGAAGCGGATGTGGCCCATCCGGTCCTCGACGTTGTTGCCGAAGATCAGCAGGAAGAGCATGTTTCCGAGCAGGTGCAGCCAACTGCCGTGCAGGAACATCGCCGTGAAGACCGACAGCGGCGGCGACTTGTCGTAGTGCGGCGGTCCCACGACACAGCCCGGGCCGCGCGGGCCCACGCCGACGCCGCCGGTCGGGACCAGTCCGGGTATCTGATGGTGGATCAGCTCTCTGGGGACCGCCGCGTAGTGGTCCATGAAGGCGTGCAGATGGCACAACTGCGCCAGGTCGCTGCCGCCGGCCACGGAACCGGCTATGCCGGGCGTGCTGACGAACACCAGGACGTTCGCGGCGACGAGGGCGTACGTCACCCAGGGGGTGCGGCGCACCGGGTTCACGTCATGGACGGGGATGACCACACAGAAGTAGTGCCCGGGATGCGGCGGGCGAATCGGTGAACGGCGCGGGGCGGGGGTGCGTATCTCTCCTCAACCGACGTGAGGACAGGCGATGAGCGAACGAATCACTCCTCCGATGCATGCGCTGCCCGACGGCGAGGCGGAGGTCTCCCTGGTCGTACGGCTCCCCTGGGAGGACGTCGCGCGGCTCGGCCAGGAGGCCGGACGGCTGGCTTCGCAGATGCAGCGGCCCGTGACACTGGACGAGGCGGTCAGCTACCGGTTGCGGTCGGCCCGGCCGACCGCCACGCACGCGAAACCGGCGGGGGAGCAGCCGCAGGCGGCCGTCTCCGCGCTGCCGCGCATCAGCGGAACCGCCTAGGAGACGCGTACCTTCGCCGCCGCCTTTCTCGCCGCCACCAGGACCGGGTCCCACACCGGGGAGAAAGGCGGGGCGTAGCCCAGGTCCAGGGCCGTCATCTGTTCCACCGTCATCCGCGCGGTCAGCGCCACCGCGGCGATGTCGACCCGCTTCGCCGCCCCCTCCCTGCCGACGATCTGGACGCCGAGCAGCCGGCCCGTGCGGCGTTCGGCGAGCATCTTGACCGTCATCGGCGAGGCGCCGGGGTAGTAACCGGCGCGGCTGGTGGACTCGATGGTGACGGTCTCGTACCGCAGGCCCACCCGGTCGGCGTCCTTCTCGCGCAGACCGGTGCGGGCGATCTCCAGGTCGCAGACCTTGCTGACCGCCGTGCCGACCACGCCCGGGAACGTGGCGTAACCGCCGCCGGCGTTGGTGCCGATGACCTGGCCGTGCTTGTTGGCGTGGGTGCCGAGCGGGACGTACTGGTCCTGGCCGGAGACCAGGTTCAGCACCTCCACGCAGTCGCCGCCCGCCCAGATGTTCCCGTAGCCGCGCACCCGCATCGCGAGGTCGGTGAGCAGGCCGCCGTGGGCGCCGAGGGGGAGGCCCGCGGCCCTGGCGAGCGCGGTCTCCGGGCGGACACCGATGCCGAGGACCACCACGTCCGCCGGGAACTCGGCGTCCTGCGTGACCACCGCGCGGGCCCGGCCGTCCTCTCCGGTGAGGATCTTGGTCACCTCGGCGTCGTTGACCATGGTGATGCCGAGGCCCTCCATGGCCCGGTGCACCAGGCGCCCCATGTCCGCATCGAGCGTCGACATGGGCTCCTTGCCGCGGTTGACGACCGTCACCTCGTAGCCGCGGTTGATCAGCGCCTCGGCCATCTCCACGCCGATGTAGCCGGCGCCCACGACCACCGCTCTGCGGCCACGCGTGCGTGTCAGCGTTTCCAGCAGGGCCTGGCCGTCGTCCAGGGTCTGCACGCCGTGCACCCCGGGGGCGTCCACGCCGGGCAGGCCGGGGCGGACCGGGCGCGCGCCGGTCGCGATGACGAGCTTGTCGTACGACGTCCAGGACTCGGCGCCGGAATCGACGTCACGCGCGCGTACCCGCTGTCCGGCCGCGTCGATCTCCGTGACCTCGGTGCGCAGCCGCAGATCGATGCCGCGCGCCCGGTGCTCCTCGGGCGTGCGGGCGATCAGGTCGTCGCGCCCGGGGACGTCGCCGCCCACCCAGTACGGGATGCCGCACGCCGAGAAGGAGGTGAAGTGGCCGCGTTCGAAGGCCACGATCTCCAGCTCGTCGGGCTTCTTCAGCCGGCGTGCCTGCGACGCCGCGGACATGCCCGCGGCGTCGCCGCCGATCACGACCAGTCGTTCCGTGCCGCCCCGCCCGTCACCCATGCTCATGGGAACACGCTACGGGGCCCGGGCATTTCAGTCCCGGTCCGGCCGCTCCTCGGCAGGTTCCGGCGCCGGGCGGGCCGACGGCAGCGGGCCCGGAGCGGTCGTCGCGGGCGCGGGCCCCCGGCGGTGCGGCAGCCGGGTCCGTACGACCCGCAGCCACAGCAGCGTCAGCAGCGCCGTGCACACCGCGAACGGCAGGGCGGCGCCGAGCGCGAGGACGATCCGGCGCAGCATGGTCACGAACACGTGCCAGCCGCCGGACAGGGCGTCGACGACGCCGGGGGAGCCGTCACCGGACGCCTTCTCCACCGGCGTCCCGGACAGCGACAGCGTGATGGTGGCGAGGCTCGTGCGGTCCTTCAGGGACGCCTGCCGGGCCGGCAGCGCTTCCAGGGCGCCCTGACGGCTGCTCAACTCGCCCTCCAACTCGCCCTCCAGCTCGACCACATCGCTCAGCCTGTTCGCCCGGGCCATCAGCGCACGGATCCGGTCGACGCCGGCCCGCTGCGGCCTGACGCGGCTGTCGACGTCACACCACCTGGTCGGTGACGTCCTCCGCCTGGGCCGTACGGTCGATCAGCCGGCCCGTCCCCTGGAGTCCGGCGAGCACCTCGTCGTACTTCGCGCTGGGCACGCGCAGCACGACCCGGGTGTGCTCATGGCAGTGCGGATGATCGCGTTCTGGGTGAGCCGCGGTGTCCTGGGTGCCACCGGCTTGGCGCCGTCGGCCGCGCCCGGTCCGGCGGCCGCGTCGGCGCCGTTCGCCGCCGACTTCCCCGAGGCACCGCCGCCCGGGTCGTCCGCGCCGCCGCATCCGGCGAGGGCGAGGGCGGCGGCGAGCAGGATTCCCGCCAGGGCCCTGGCGGGGCGTGCGGGCCGTGCGGAACGTGAAGTGCGCATGGGCGGTACCCCCGAGGGCTCTGCGGCCGATGACGCTCCTACGACGGCCGGACGTGCCGGAACGTTCGGCCAACGGCCGCCGGTGCGCAGGACCTCCGGCCCTGGCTGGAGTGTCGGTGGCGTCTGAGAGAGTGGGAGGCATGAACGCAACGGGTTCACGTACGGGGCATGTCGTCGTCATCGGAGCCGGTATCGCCGGACTGGCCGCCGCCCACCGGCTGCTCGGGCGCGGCACGCGCGTGACCGTGCTGGAGGCCACGGACCGGGTGGGCGGCAAGCTGCTGCCCGGCGAGATCGCGGGCGTGCGGGTCGACCTGGGCGCCGAGTCGATGCTCGCCCGCCGCCCCGAGGCCGTGACCCTCGCCCGCGAGGTCGGCCTGACCGAGCGGCTCCAGCCGCCGGCCACCGCGACCGCCTCGATCTGGACCCGCGGCGCCCTGCGCCCCATGCCCAAGGGCCATGTGATGGGCGTCCCCGGCACCGCCGCCGCGCTCGCCGGCGTGCTCTCCGACGAGGGCCTGGCCCGCATCGATCGCGACGCCGACCTGCCGCGCACCGAGATCGGCGACGACGTGGCCGTGGGGGAGTACGTGGCCGCACGCCTAGGCCGCGAGGTCGTCGACCGCCTGGTCGAGCCCCTGCTCGGCGGGGTGTACGCCGGCGACGCGTACCGCATCTCGATGCGCTCGGCCGTCCCGCAGCTCTTCCAGGCCGCCCGTACCCACACCTCCCTCACGGAGGGCGTCCGCGAGATCCAGGCCAAGGCGGCCGCCAACCAGCAGACCGGGCCGGTCTTCATGGGCATCGAGGGCGGCGTGGGCACCCTGCCGCTCGCGGTCGCGGAGTCGGTGCGCGCGTGCGGCGGAGAGATTCTGACCGGCACGCCGGTGCGGGAACTGCGCCGGGCCGGCACGGCGGAGCCGAGCGCCGCGCGCGAGTCGTCGGCCGCCGGCCGTGCGGGCGTGCCGGGGGGCGCTGGTGCGTCCGAGGGCCCGCACGCGGCATGGCGCGTCGTCGCCGGGGACCGGGTGCTGCACGCGGACGCGGTCGTCCTCGCCGTCCCGGCCGGTGCGGCCGCCGGCCTCCTGCGTGCCGAGGCCCCGGCCGCGGCGGCCGAGCTCGCCGCCGTCGAGTACGCCTCGATGGCGGTGGTCACCCTCGCCTACCGGCGCGCGGACCTGAACCTGCCGGAGGGCAGCGGCTTCCTCGTGCCTCCCGTCGACGGCCGCACCATCAAGGCCTCGACCTTCGCCTCCCAGAAGTGGGGCTGGATCGCCGAGGAGGACCCGGACGTGTTCGTGCTGCGCACCTCCGTGGGCCGCCACGGCGAGACGGAGATCCTCCAGCGGGACGACGCCGGCCTGGTCGAGGTCTCCCGGCACGACCTGCGCGAGGCCACCGGCCTGGACGCCGTACCCCTCCGGACCCGGGTCACCCGCTGGACCGACGGCCTGCCGCAGTACCCGGTCGGGCATCACGCGCGCGTGGCCCGCATCCGCGAGCACGTCGCCAAGCTGCCGGGCCTCGCGGTGTGCGGCGCGCAGTACGACGGCGTCGGCATCCCGGCATGCATCGCCGGCGCGTACGCGGCCGTCGACCAGCTCGACGGCGACCTGAGCGGAATCCGGGAGCTCACGGCCAACCCGGTGCAGAGCCTCCACGGCGGAGCGGGAGAATAGGGACCATGAGTGACGACGCCCCCACCACCGAGTCCGGCAGGATCCCGAACAAGGGCAAGCTGGCCAAGGACCTCAACGAGGTCATCCGCTACACCCTCTGGTCGGTCTTCAAGCTGAAGGACGTACTGCCGGAGGACCGCACGGGTTACGCCGACGAGGTCCAGGAGCTGTTCGACCAGCTCGCCGCCAAGGACGTGAAGATCCGCGGCACCTACGACATCTCCGGCCTGCGCGCCGACGCCGACCTCATGATCTGGTGGCACGCCGAGACCAGCGACCAGCTGCAGGACGCGTACAACCTCTTCCGCCGCACCAGGCTGGGCCGCGCCCTCACTCCGGTGTGGTCGAACATGGCGCTGCACCGCCCCGCCGAGTTCAACCGCTCGCACATCCCGGCGTTCCTCGCCGACGAGACGCCCCGAAACTACGTCAGCGTCTACCCCTTCGTGCGCTCCTACGACTGGTACCTGCTGCCCGACGAGGACCGCCGCCGCATGCTCGCCGACCACGGCAAGATGGCCCGCGACTACCCGGACGTGCGCGCCAACACGGTCGCCTCGTTCTCCCTCGGCGACTACGAGTGGATCCTGGCCTTCGAGGCCGACGAGCTCTACCGCATCGTCGACCTCATGCGCCATCTGCGCGGCTCCGAGGCCCGCATGCACGTCCGCGAGGAGATCCCGTTCTTCACGGGCCGCCGCAAGGACATCGGCGACTTGGTGGCGGGCCTGGCCTGAGGCGCCCGCCCCGCAAGGGGCGCGGGGCTGTGTCGATATGCGGCTCCGCCGCGTGGGCAGTCAGCTCCGGCCGCTCTTCGCAGAGGCTCGCTTGGACTGTTTTGCCGGCCCGACCGCCGGAGGCAACCGGTGCGGCGCGCACGACGCGCGCCGCCCGGAGACGCGGCCCTCCAGCAGGTAGGCGTCGAGGTGACCGTTGACGCACGTGTTGGGCCCGCCCCCGATCCCGTGCGTCCCCGCGTCCCGCTCGGTCACCAGCACCGAGCCGGCCAGCCGCCGGTTCATGTCCAGCGCCCCCGGGTACGGCGTCGCCGCGTCCCGCTCGGCCGCCAGGATCAGGACCGGCGGCAGTTCGCCCCGCCCCGTCCGCACGTCCAGGGGCCGCTGCCGGGGCGCCGGCCAGTAGGCGCAGGGCAGGTTCATCCACGCGTTGTCCCACGTCTCGAACGGCGCCACCCGGGCGAGCCTGGTGTTGTCCCGGTCCCACACCTTCCAGTCCGTGGGCCAGGGCGCGTCGTTGCACTCCACGGCCGTGTAGACCGCGTTGATGTTCTCCGCCTCCGCGGCCGCCGCGGCGCTCGGCGCGGCCAGCCGGACCAGCGGCTTCGCATCGCCGCGCAGATAGGCCGACAGCGCCTCGGCCCGGCTGGGCCAGTAGCTGTCGTTGTACCCGGCCTGCAGGAACGCGCCCTGCAGCTGGCCGGGACCGACCTTCCCGCCGGCCGCCTTCCCGGCCAGCCGCTCGCGCGCGGTGTCGTAGCTGCGCTGCACCTTCTCGGGGGTGTCGCCGAGTTCGTAGACGTCGTCGTGGCGGGCGATCCAGTCCCGGAAGTCCGCCCAGCGCTGCTCGAACGCGGCCGACTGGTCGAGGTTGTTCCGGTACCAGATCTTCTCCGGGGCGGGGTCCACCGCCGAGTCCAGCACCATGCGCCGTACGTGCGAGGGGTACATCGCCGCGTACAGCGCGCCGAAGTAGGTGCCGTACGACGCTCCCATGAACGTCAGCCGGTCCTCGCCCAGCGCGGCCCGCAGCACGTCCAGGTCCCGGGCGTTGTTCAGTGAGGTGTAGTAGCGCAGCTTGCCGCCGGAGCGCCGGTCGCAGCCGCGGGCGTACGCCTTGGCCTGGGCGATGCGCTGCCGCTTGTACGTCTCCGTCGGGCGCGCCGGCGACGCGGTGGGCCCCTTGACGAAGCTCTTCGGGTCCTCGCAGGACAGCGGCGCGGAGCGGCCCACGCCGCGCGGGGCGTAGCCGACCAGGTCGTAGGCGGCGGCGATCCGCTGCCACTGCGGGACAGCGCCGACCAGCGGGAAGTACATGCTGGACCCGCCCGGGCCGCCCGGGTTGTAGACGAGGGCGCCCTGCCGGGGGACCCTCCGCTTGCTGTTGTGCGGGTCCTTCTGCGACGCCGGGATCCGGCTGACGGTCAGTTTGATCTGTGTGCCGTCCGGGTGGGCGTAGTCGAGGGGGACGGTCACCGTGCCGCACCGCACACCGCTGGGCGCCTTCGGCACGTCGGCCGGGGAACACGTGCCGAAGTCGATGCCCGCCGCCCGGGAGCGCGCCACGGCCACCTCGGTGCCGCGCAGCTCGGCCGTGCCTGGGGCACCGGGCGCGCCGGCCGCCCCGCCTGCCGGTGCGGCGGCCAGGGTGGTCAGGAGCAAGGACCCGGCGGCCGAGTACAGAGCGGCAGCTCTCATCGCGTATCCCTTCGGTGCGGAGGCGGCGATGGCACGGCTGCCATGTCCCGCGACAACAAAAGGGATATTTCGTTCGGCTGTCGGCGAAGGCAAGCACCACCCGGCCGGTGTCGGCGCCAATGCCCCCTATGCGCCCCTCGGAGAGGCTCTCACTCCCGCCAGGGCTGGTCGCGGTGGGTGAAGGCGGCGCGCAGCTGCGGCTCGCCGATCGCGCGGATCCCGCGTACGGCGACCGAGGTGAGAAACGACCGCTCGTCGCCGGCGGGCCTGCGTACCAGCGCGCCCAGCAGCCGCTGTCCGGCCGGGGAGGCCCAGCGCGAGTACGGATGCACCTCGAACCGGGCGATGGCGAGGCAGCTCAGCGAGAGGATGAGGGGCAGGGCGAACCACAGTCCGACCAACAGCCGTGGCGTCCCGGTCCGGACGGGCAGCAGCAGCGCGGTCACCCCGAGCACCGCCACGGCCGGCACGGCGGCGCGCACCTGACGGACGGCGGCGCCCACGGTCGCACCGGCGCCGTCGGGGACGGCGAGACCGGCGCGCACCAGCCGGTCGGCCAGGCGCCGTACGGCGTCGGCGCCGGCCGCCCGGGCCCGCGCGGGTGCGATGCGCGACTGCCCTTCCGGGCCTATGGCCCCTATGACGGACTGCTCCATCTCGTCGTGTCCCTCGGGGTCCACGACGGTGGCCCAGCCGGTGTGCGCGAGCAGCAGGCGTCGCTGGCGGGCCATGGAGACCATCGTCACATCGGCGACCCGGGCCGGGCCGCCGGAGAGGAAGGCCGCCTCGTACAGCGTCAGATCGTGCTCCCGGTCCGCCGTCATGGCATGCGCGTCCAGGGCTGCCGCGCGGACGGCCGCCAGGCACAGCCGGGTGCACGCCGTACCGGCGAAAGCCCAGGCCAGAAGCAGGAGAAGGACCCAGAACATGACGTGTTTCTATGCCAGAGGCCTGGGTGAACGCCATGCCCTGTTCATCATCCGGACACAGTGTTAGCGGTCTGTGACGTTCCGTTTCCCGCCCAGGTCAGAAGCCGCTCGCCGTCGTCGGCGGCGGCGGGCTGGTGGTGGCGGGCGGCAGGGAGTACGACTCGGCCGGCGACGGGGTGACCGGCACGGCGGCACTCGGGTCGACGGCCGGCGGCGTCGGTACGGGGGTGGGCGAGGAGGCCAGGTCCCGCGCGAGCGCGGCGAAGTCGACGTAACCGGTCGCCTCCAGCACCTTGATGTGGTCCAGGATCGTCGCGTTCGCGTCGTCGGCGAGATCGCGGACCAGGGAGTTCTGGGTGCCGGCCCGGACCTGGGCGGCCAGCGCGAGGACCCGGCCGTGGGCGAACCGCACGAGGCCGGCGAACCGGCGGTCGAAGTCCTGCCCCTGCGCCGTCTTCAGGGTGGCGAGCCACTGCTGCTGCTGTTCGTCCGGCTCGTTGGGCAGCGGTACGCCGAGCTGGGTGGCGACGGTGCGGACATGGGCGTCCAGCGAGGTGTGCCCGTCGACCAGGTGCCCGCCCGCCGTGCGTACGGCCGCCGTGGTCCCCTTGCGCTCCGCCAGCTCGCCGGCGGGCAGCCCCCACAGTCCCGCCAGCCGGACCTTGGCGATGAAGTCCCGGTCCTGCGCGGACAGGGGGCCGTAGGGAGTCGTCACGGTCTGGGCGCTCAGGACGGTCGCACCGGCCGCCGGGCTCGGGCGGTCGGCGTAGGACCAGAGCGGGTAGAGCAGCGCCGCCGCGGTTGCCGCGAGGGCCGCGATGACGAGGCCTGTGCCGCTGAATATGCCTCGGCCCTTGATCGGGGGTCGGGGTCGCATGACGCCTCCTGTAGCGCACCACACGCGAGTGTGCAGGGGGGTGGGGTGCGGGCGGCATATTACTCGGCCTCGTCCGGCGGCTGCCGGGCTCGGGTGGGTGATGCGTGGCCGCCGTCGGGGTGCGGGGCGTCGGCGACTGCGTATGCGTTGTGGCTGGTCGCGCCCACGCGGGCGAAGCCGGGGGCCCTGGGGTTGCAGTCGTCGCACCCGCATGCGCGCCGGAGCCGCGGGCAGTCGTGCCGCTGGGGGCGGCACGGGCGGGCGCAGCGGCACCCCGCCGGCGCCGGTAAACGGCCCCCACCCCGGCCCAGCCGCCGGCCGGGCACCCGCTCACGCCGTTCTCAGTACTCTCCGTGCCAGCCGGGCCACCCGTCGTCCGGGCCTCGGGCTCGGGCCCGCCCGGTCCAGCCACCACTCCCGGAGCTGCCGACGGGCCTCCGCGTCCTGCGGCCGGCCGGACCCGAGCAGGTGCCCGGCGAAGTCCAGGGCATCCCGGCGGTAGCCCCCCGTCATCGGCCGCACCCGGGCGTACTCCAGGAACGCCGCCCGGTACCCGTCGCCGAGAACGACCGGCAGCTCGGGTGCCACCTTCGCCACCACGTCCGCCCGCTTCGAGGCGAGGGCCCGTGCCTGCACCCCCATCCGCACCCGGTCGAACCCCTCGGGCACCGGCGTCCCGGCCACCAGTGAGGACAGTACGGCGGCCTGGGCGACAGCGAGCCGTTCGCGCGCACGGACCGTCGGCCTCGCCAGGACGGCGACACACCCGCCGCCCGCGCCACCGGCCGCACCGGTCCCCGTACCGCCGTCGGCCCGCCCGCGCCCAGCCGTCACCGCTTCCCGGATCATCGTCAACTCCCGCTCCAGCTCGGCCGGTTCGGGGAAGTTCTCGTCCCGCTCCAGGAGGACGCCGGGCGGCGCGGTGCGGGAGGCGAGGTCGGTCAGGATGTCGAGCACCGGGCGCGGCACGGGGTGGGCGTGGCTGTCGTGCCAGACGCCGTCCCGCTCGAAGCCGCCCGCGACATGGACGTAGGCGATCGCCTCCACGGGCAGCGCGGCCAGCGCCTCGGCCGGGTCCTCTCCCCGGTTGACGTGGTTGGTGTGCAGGTTGGCCACGTCGATCAGGAGCCGTACGCCGGTGCGCTCGACCAGTTCGGACAGGAACTGCCCCTCGGTCAGTTCCTCGCCCGGCCAGGAGAACAGCGCGGCGATGTTCTCCAGGGCCAGCGGCACGGGAAGGGCGTCCTGCGCGATGCGCACGTTCTCGCAGAGCACGTCGAGGGCGTCCCTGGTGCGCGGCACCGGCAGCAGGTGCCCGGCCTCCAGGTGCGGGGAGGCGGTGAGCGGGCCGCCTGCGCGGACGAATGCGATGTGCTCGGTGACCAGGGGAGAACCGAGGGCCTCCGCACGCTCCGCCAGTGCCGTCAGCCTCGCCTCCTCGGGGCGGTCGGCGCCGCCGAGGCCGAGGGAGACGCCGTGCGGGATCACGGTCGCGCCGCGCTCGCGCAGCCGCAGCAGCGACTCGGGAAGGTGGCCGGGGCAGACGTTCTCCGCCACGACCTCCACCCAGTCGATGCCCGGCATGCGCTCCACGGCGTCCGCGATCTCCGGCCGCCAGCCGATCCCCGTGCCCAGTCGCCGCATGGTCCCCCTCCTCCGAGTGACGTGCCCTCCCTGGCGAATGACGGGGGTATGGCCCCGGCGGCCGGACCCGAACCTCCTCCGTGCCGTGTTCAGAGCAACATTTGAGCTTCAGCCCCGGACCGGCCACCGCTCCGGACGGCGCCCCAGCAGGCGCAGCGCCTCCTCCAGCGGGCCGGAGCCCTCGGGCACCTCCAGCGCCGGGGCGAAGGGGGAGCCAGGGCCGCGCCGGGCCGGGTCGGTCGGCACCCGCCGGGCCACGCCGAGCGCCGCGACGCTGACGGCTTCGGGGAATGCCGGCGTGGTGCCGAGGGCGGCGGCGACGTCCCAGGCGTGCACCACATAGTCGACGAAGTGGAAGCCGACGGCTCGGCCGCCGGGGATGCCACCGAGGTCCGGCAGCATGAACTCCCTTTCCTTCACGCCCGGTTCGGCGAAGGCCGCGAGCACTGCGGCCGCGGCCGACCGGTGCGCCCGGGCGGGCTCGCCCGTGTCGTCCTGCTCCCGCCAGTACTCCGGCTCCCGGCCCGCTCCGCGCGCCGCGGCGGCGAACCCGAGGTGCTGTGCGGTCATGTGCGCGACCAGCCGTCGCAGGGTCCAGCCCGCGCAGGGGGTGTCCCGGGCCCAGTCCGTGTCCGTGGCCAGGTCCACCACGCGCACCGCCTCCTGGACGGCGATCCGGTCGAGTTCGACGAAGTCCGCTCCGGTCAGAGTCATGACCCGAGCATAAAACAAAGCGAACGGACGTGCTTATTCTTTTTCGCCGTGCTGCCCCTGAACTGCACCGGGCATCAAGGGACTTGGGGAAGTGGGAAACCCTCCGCAGCCGCACCGCGCAGCCGCTCCGCGATGGCCACCCGTGCCCTGCCGTACGCGCTCTCCTCGTCGTGCAGCACCGACAGGGCGTTCGCCGTCTCCAGCAACGCGACCAGCTCGAAGGCGAGTTGCGCGACATCGGTGCCGGTGCGCAGCTCACCCGCCGTACGGGCCTCCTCGACGGTGCGCTCGACATGGGCCGACCAGTCGCGCTGCGCACGGACCACGGCGTCGTGCATGGGCCCCGTCCGCGCGTCGAACTCGGCCATGGCGCCGTAGAAGAAGCAGCCGCCCGGGAACACCCGGCTCCGCGAGTACTCCAGCCACAGCTCGCACAGCCGCCACACCCGGCCGAGGCCGGGCGGGGTCTCGGCGGCGGGCCGGAGCACCCGCTCGGTGTAGATCCGGGCGGCCTCCCGAACGGTGGCCAGCTGCAGTTCCTGCTTGGAGCCGAAGAGCGCGAACACCCCGCTCTTGCTCAGCTCCAGCTCGGCGGCGAGACGGCCGACGGTGAGCGCCTCCAGGCCCTCGACCGAGGCGATGTCCACCGTGCGGCGCAGCACCAGCCGGCGGGTGCGGTTGCCCCGTTCGACCCGCCCGTCGACCCGTGTCATCGGCCCTCCTGGCGCAGCGCCGGGTGGTCGGCGACGACCGTGCAGCTGCCCGGCGCGATCTCCGTGAAGCCGGCGTCCCGGACGAGCGGCAGCCCGCTGCCGGTCAGCCGTGCCCAGTCGGCGGGGTCGGCCGTACGCACGGCCAGCGCGAAGCCCGCGTCCCGCCAGGTGGCGCGCTCGGCGTGGGAGAGCGCCCACCAGGCCAGCTGGGCGCCGTGCCCGGCCTGCGCCATCGCCTTTCCGGCCGACATCTCCAGCCCGGGGTTCAACCACAGCACCGGCTGGGCCGGGTCGGCGGCGACGGGCGGCTCCGGGTCGTCCAGCTCGGTGCCGGACACCTGGAGCTTGGCCAGGTCCTTGGGCCAGCCGTCGAGCGGGATCGGCGGGAACACACGTACCTCGGCGGCCTTGCCGGTCATCGTGATCCCCGGCAGTGCCTCGGCCCGCCGCCACTCGGCGCCCCGGGCCCGCCGGACGACCTTGCGGATCCGCGCGTCCTCCCAGCTCCGCACCGCCTCGGCCCACGCGCCGTCCCCGTGCGCCCGCTCGTCCCCGAGCAGCACCAGCACCGCCCGCGCGGCCGTCTCCAGCGCGTCGGTACGCGCCGGCGGCGCGCTCTTCTCGATCCGTACGACGAGGGGCAGCACGAACTGGGGGGCTTCGTCGCGTGGATTGCGCTCGGAGGTGAAGGGACTGTCTCCGGGGGAGGCTGAAACGTGGCTCACACCAGCCAACCTTAAAGGGGGTGGGACGGTCCCGGTCCCCGGCTCCGCCGCGCGGGCTCGACCAGCCACAATGCCCCCATGCAACATGACCTACGACTGACCGCCGTAGGCCGCCGCTACGGCATCCGCGGCCCCTGGGTGTTACGAGGCGTCGACCTCACCCTCACCCCCGGAACCCTCACCCGCATAGAAGGAGCGAACGGCACCGGAAAGTCCACCCTGCTCCGCCTGCTCGCCCGCCTGGACGCGCCGACGGAGGGCCGCGTCACCGGCCGCCCCCGCACGGCGTTCGTCCCGGAACGCTTCCCCTCGGCCCTCCCCTTCACCGCCCTCGGCTATCTCACCCACCTCGGCACGGTGCACGGCCTGACCCGCCGGACGGCACAGCGCGCCGCAGGAACCTGGCTGGAGCGCTTCGGTGCCGGGGCGTACGCCGGTACGCGCATGGCGCAGCTGTCGAAGGGCAGCAGCCAGAAGGTGGCCGTCGCGCAGGCCCTGCTCGGCGATCCGGAGCTGCTGGTGCTGGACGAGGCGTGGACCGGACTGGACGCGGCGGCGCGGGCCGAGCTGGAGCGGGCGGTGGCCGAGCGGACCGCCGCCGGGGGCGCCGTGGTCTTCGTCGACCACGACCCGCGCCGGCTGGCCGGGGCGCCGGAGGCGACGTACACCGTGCTCGACGGCGGACTCAGGCTCCGTACGGACTCGGGGAGTTCACCGGCCGGGCCGCTCACCCTCGTCACCGTGCGCGGACCGGCCGGGGGGCAGCTGCCGCCCGACGCGGCCCGGGCCGCCGCCTCCGCCGAGGAGACCGCTCCCGGCACCTACCGCCTCGGCGTCGCCGCCTCCCGCTCCGACGTCGTCCTGCGCACCCTGCTCACGGCGCGCCCGCCCTGGCACGTCGTGAGCGTCGCCCCGCCCCCCGACGACCCCGCACCGAACCCCGGAAGCCGCCCATGACCGCGCTTCTGCGCTACCAGGCCGACCTGCTGCTGCGCTCCCAGCGCTGGCTGCCGCCGGTGATCCTGTACGCCGCGTTCCTCGGGATCGGCGTGCAGAGCGGCCAGCCCGTCCTCGACTCGCTCGGTTACACGGCCGCCGGTCTGCTTCCGGTGGCCGCGTGGCTGGTGCGGATCTGTGTCACCGGCGAGCCGGACGCGGCCCGCGCCTGTGTCGCCGCCGCCCGGGGCCCCGCCCGGGCGCACCTCGCCTGCCTGCTGACCGCGCTGCTCGCGTCGGTGACGCTCGGGGTGGTGGCGACCGTGGTGGTGACGCTGATCAGCGATCCGGCGAGCAACGGGCACCAGATCCGCGTACCCCTGCTGCGGGCGGCCGCGGCCGGACTGCCGGCCACGCTCACCTGTGCGCTGCTCGGCGCGGCCGTCGGCGCGCTCACCAACCGGCCGCTGTTGCGCTCCACCGGCCGCGCGGTGCCCGCGATGCTGCTGGGCGCGCTGCTGGCGGTGGTGCTCACCGGCTCCCCGGCGCAGGCCGCGGTCAGCGGCCTGGTCGGCGGTTCGCGGACCGGCCGGGCGCCGCTGCCGCTGCTGCCGCTGGCCGGCGCCGCCCTGCTCACGGCCGTGGCCTTCGCCGTGGCGGCCCGGCTCACCGCCCGCCGGTCACCGTGAACAAGCCGTGCGCTGCGCCTCCCGCCACTCGCACACCGGGCACAGCGTGATGCCCTTGTACGACTCCGGGTACTCCGTCGGCTCCCGGCACAGCACAGTCCCCCACTCCCGGCTTCGCTCGAGCGGGGGACCCCCATGGCATACGGCGGCCCGTCCGCCGTGGGCGGTGTCGCCGCCTGGACGACCGTGCAGTGGTCCTCGTCGCTCATGCCTCCGGCGCAGGACCGTCAGCGGTGTCCGCTGGTCTCGCCGATCAGCTCGGAGACCTTCACGAACCGGTAGCCGCGCCTGCGCAGTTCCGGTACGACCGCGCGGACGACCCGCTCGGTCGTCGGGGCGGCGCTGCGGGTGCAGTGCATGACGACCACCGAGCCGGGCTTCACCCCGTCCAGCACCTGCCGGGTCACGGCGTCGGCGTCGGTGGCGAACGCGTCGCCGCTCACCACGTCCCACTGCACCGCGGTCACCCCGAGCCCGCTCAGCGCGCGCAGCGCCCGCCCGTCGTAACAGCCGCCGGGGAAGCGGAAGTACGGCAGCGGGTGCGGCACACCCGCCTTGCGCAGGGAGGCGTACGCCCGCTCCACGTCCGACCGCATCCTGCCGGCGTCGACGACCGGCAGGCCGTAGCAGTCGGCGGTGAACGCGTAGTGGCTGTAGGAGTGGTTGGCGACCTCGAACTGCGGGTCGTGGCCGAGGCTGCGGGCCTCGGTCGGGTACTCGTCGGCCCAGCGGCCGGTCATGAAGATCGTCGCCGGCACCTTCAGCGCGCGCAGGGCCCCGATGAGGTCCGGGTTGTCGAAGTGCTCGCCGGCGGCGGCGCGGGGCCCCTGGGCGGCGGTCATGTCGGCGTCGAAGGTCAGCGCGACCGTCTTGCCCAGGGTGCGCGGGCCGTGCGCGAAGACCGGGGTCAGGCCGGCCGGGCCCGGGGCCAGCACGGGCGGGCGCGAGGCGGACGGGGAGGCGGAGACGAGGGACGGTGCCGGGGCCTGACGGACACTGCCCGCGGGGCCCGCGCCACCACAGGCGGCGAGAGCCGCGCCCAGGACACAGACGGCGGTGATACGGCGTACTCGTGGGGTCACCGTATGAACGTAGGACTGAATGACCAGTTGTATGGTGATATGTCCGGTGTTGCGGTGGCGGGGTCACCCGCGCGGCCTCACAGGTCACGCCGCTCCAGCGGTCGCACCGCCGGGCCCTGGAGCACCGTGCCGTCGACGGCGAAGCGCGAGCCGTGGCAGGGGCACTCCCAGGCGCGTTCGGCCCGGTTGAAGGCGACCAGACAGCCGAGGTGGGTGCAGCGGGCCGAGACCGCATGCAGGGCGCCCTCCTCGTCCCGGTGCACCGCGAGCCGGCCGCCGTCCGCCCGGACGACCGCCCCGTCGCCGGGCGCCAGGTCGTCCACCGAAGCGGGCGGTTTCAGCCGGTCGCCGACGAAGTGCCGGGCCACCTCCGCCTGTGTCCTCAGCAGCGAAGGCGCCTCGCGCACGACCGACTTCAGCCGCCGCGGGTCGTACAGCTCGCGCCAGGCGCAGCCCCGTCCGGTGATCAGCGAGGTCAGCAGTAGCCCGGCCATGATGCCGCCGCTCAGTCCCCAGCCGCCGAAACCGGTGGCGACGTAGGTGTGCCGGGCGGCCGGGTGGAAGGGGCCGACCAACGGCACGGTGTCGGTGGAGTCGTTGTCCTGGGTGGCCCAGGCCTGGTCCAGGTCCACCCCCGGGAAGTGCTCCTCGGCCCACGCGGCGAGGCCGTCGAAACGGGCCCGCACATCGCCGGTGCCGGGCGTGAAGTGCTCCCCGGTGACGACCAGCAGCCGCTGCCCGTCCGCGCCGTAGGGCGCCGTACGCACCGAGCGGGTGTTCTCTTCCGGCGTGATGTACATGCCCTGCGGATCGGGGCCCTCGCCGAGCGGGCCCGCGACGACCAGCTCCCGGCGCGGGGAGAGCCGGGCGAAGAGCAGGGCCCGGTCGAACACCGGGTAGTGGGTGGCGATCACGACGTCCCGGGCGGTGACCGTGTGGCCCGCCTCGGTCGTCAGGCGGCAGGGCTCGCCGCCCTCCTGCAGGCCGACGACCCGCGTCCGCTCGTACACCTGACCGCCGCGCGCCACGAGGTCGTCGGTGATCGCCCGCAGGTACTTGACCGGGTGGAACTGTGCCTGCCCGGTCACCCGGACCGCGCCCGCCACCGGGAACGGCAGCCCGGTCTCCGTCGTGAACGCGGCCGGCAGCCCCGCCTCCCGCGCCGCGTTCGCCTCGGCCCGCACCTCGTCCACGCGCGACCGGTCCCGCACATACGTGTACGCGTTCCGTGTCTCCCACTCGCAGTCGATGCCCAGCTCGGCCA
This sequence comes from Streptomyces sp. NPDC054783, assembly GCF_053611725.1. Lineage (NCBI taxonomy): Bacteria > Bacillati > Actinomycetota > Actinomycetes > Kitasatosporales > Streptomycetaceae > Streptomyces > Streptomyces sp. NPDC054783. The sequence goes on from NZ_JBSHAY010000048.1 coordinate 20,067, forward strand.
CCAGTGCCGCCGCGTGCTCGATCGCCTCCGACTGCGAGCGGGCGTACAGCCGCGCGCCCTGAAGGCCGCGGGTACGCCGCAGCCGGTCGTAGACGAGGGTGTGCTGGGCGGTCAGCTTGGCCGTGGTGTATCCGGTGACCCCGGCCGCCGCCCGCCCGGCCTCCAGCACCGCCACCCGCAGCCCGGCCCGGGCCAGTTCGTGCGCGGTGCTCAGCCCGGCGATGCCCGCGCCGACGACGGCCACCTCCACGTCCAGGTCCTCGCTCAGCGCGGGACGGGACGGCCCCGGTGCGGTCCGGAGCCAGTACGAGTCGGTGATGTGCCGCCACGTCTGCATGGCGGCCGGGTACCCGCCCGGGCGTGCCGCTCACCGTGTCCGGGCGGCGCCGCGCCGCGGGGTGGTCCAACGGGCGCGGCGACCCCACGCGCGCATGATGGATGCTCCACCGTGCATCCCGTGCGCGCGTGAGGTCGCCACACATTCCATGCCGGCGGCGGGTGGGGGGCCGGCCACCGGATGCCCGGCCCGCCACCGCTGTCCGCCGTCATGGGGTCTGAGTCGGCCCGTTACCTGCCGGCGCTGTTGTTGCAGCCCATGGTCGAGCCGATGTGGGTGGCCTGGGCGCCCGGGTCGCCCTCGCCGTTGAGCGCGTTGCCCAGCAGACCGTTGAGGATGCCGACCTCGCCCAGGACGTCGAGGTTCAGGTCGTGGTCCTTGCAGTTGGAGCTCTGCAGGACCTTGCCCTCGTCGTCGTGCCCGCCGCCGGCGTAGGCGGGGCCGGCGGGCAGGAGGCTCACGCTGCCGAGCGCGGCGAGCAGGACGGCGGCCTTGCGAAGTCTGCGCATGTCATCTCCATGGGTGTGAGTGTGGATGCGGTGCGTAATGGGTCGACCGCTTACAGTCATGGAGATTAGTGTGAAAATATCGCGAAATGTGCAGCGACGCGCCGGTTTCAGGCACCCTTCAGCAGCCGCTCCCGGCACTCCGCCACGTCGAAGCCGGACTGCGGATAGCGCGGGTCGAGCTCCTCCAGGTGCTCCAGCAGCAGGCGGTTGATCGCCCAGTTCCGGTACCACTTGCGGTCCGCCGGGATCAGGTACCAGGGCGCGTACGGCGCCGCGCAGCGCTCCAGGGCCAACTGGTACGCCTCCTGGTAGGCGGGCCACAGGGCGCGCTCGTCGATGTCGCCGGGAGCGAACTTCCATTGTTTGTCGGCGCGTTCCAGGCGGCGCAGCAGCCGGCGCCCCTGCTCCTCGTAGGACAGGTGGAGGAAGCATTTGACCAGGGTCACGCCGTCCTCGGCGAGGGACCGCTCGAAGTCGTTGATGAGGCCGTAGCGGCTGCCGATCTCGGCGGGGCGGGCGAGATGCCGGACGCGGGCGATGAGGACGTCCTCGTAGTACGAGCGGTCGAAGATGCCGATCTCGCCGGGCCGGGGCAGGGCCGCGCGCACCCGCCAGAGGAAGTCGTGCCGCCGCTCCTCCTCGGTGGGCGCCTTGAACGCCTGGATCCGGCAGCCGGCCGGGTTGAGCCGACCGGTGACGTGCTTGACCGTGCCGCCCTTGCCGCTGGTGTCCATGCCCTGCAGCACCAGCAGCACCCGCCGCCCGTCCCCCGCCGTGCTCGCCGCCCACAACCGCACCTGCAGCTCGGCCAGCCGCTTCCCCGTGGGCGCGGTGTCCTTGAGGGCCGCCGCCCTTCCGGCGGGGGCACCGGGGGTGGCCCGGGTTCCGTACGCGCTCAGGTCGATCGGCTCCCCGGGCGGGAGGCGCAGCGCCTCTCGCAGGTCCCTGCCGTTCTTCTTCGTCACGGCGCTCCTTCCCTCCGGATTCCCGCATCCGAAAGAAGGCCCGGTACGGCGCTATCCCCGGCCGTATCGGCCCGTCAACGTGCCCTCGGCGAGCGTGTGCCCGGAAAGCGCCCGCAGCAGATCCGCCGCCGAGGCACCCGCGCCCGGCGACACCCGGCGGTCCGCGGCGTACACCGTGAGGACATAGTGGTGCGGCCGGTCCCCGCGCGGCGGGCAGGGACCGCTGTACCCGGTCTTCCCGAAGTCGTTGCGACCCTCCGTCGCCCCCGGTGGATGCTCCCCGGCGGACAGCCGCGTGGTGTGCGGGGCGACGTTCCACACCAGCCAGTGCGTGAACGTGCCGTGCGGGGCGTCGAGGTCCCGCAGGAGCAGGGCCAGCGAGGCCGTGTGCGCGGGTACGGCGCCGAGGGCCAGCGGAGGCGAGACGTCGGCGCCGTCGCAGGTGTTCCGGCGCGGGACGGTGCCGCCGTCGGCGAAGGCCGTACTGGTGACGGTCAGCCGGCGGGCGGCGGTGGGGGAGGGTGAGTCGGCCGGCGTGCCGCCGTCGCCGCAGCCCGCCACGAAGGCCGTCGCGGCCACGGCGATCACCCAGCTCCTGCGCATACCCGGCACGTTATCCGGAGCGGAGCTCTCCGCCATCGTCCGGCGCGGTCTGCTGCTCGCCTGTCTGCAGGCGGAGTTCCCCGTCGTCGTGCGGCACGGTCTGCTGCTCGCCTCTCTCCCCGCGGAGTTCCCGGTCGCCGTCCGGCCCGGCCTGCCGGTTGCCGCGCTCGAGGAAGTGCAGCAGCTCCACCGGGATGGGCAGGACCAGCGTGGAGTTCTTCTCGGCGGACACCGCCATCACCGTCTGCAGCAGCCGCAGCTGGAGGGCCGCGGGGGTGTCGGCCATCTGCTGGGCGGCCTCGGCCAGCTTCTTGGAGGCCTGGAACTCGGCGTCCGCGTTGATGATCCGGGCCCGGCGCTCCCGGTCGGCCTCGGCCTGGCGGGCCATGGACCGCTTCATCGTGTCCGGCAGCGAGACATCCTTGATCTCCACCCGGTCGACCTGGATGCCCCAGCCGACGGCCGGGCTGTCGATCATCAGCTCCAGCCCCTGGTTGAGCTTCTCGCGGTTGGAGAGCAGATCGTCCAGGTCGCTCTTGCCGATGATCGACCTCAGGGACGTCTGGGCCATCTGCGAGACCGCGAACTTGTAGTCCTCCACCTTCACCAGCGCGCTCTCCGCGTCGACCACCTTGAAGTAGACGACCGCGTCCACGCGGACGGTGACGTTGTCGCGGGTGATGCCCTCCTGGGCGGGGATCGGCAGCGTCACGATCTGCATGTTGACCTTCTGCAGCCGGTCCACGAAGGGGATGATCAGCGTCAGGCCCGGTGGCCGTGCGTCACTGGCGACGCGCCCGAGGCGGAACAGCACGCCCCGTTCGTACTGCTTGACCACGCGGGCCGCCATCGCCAGGTACACCAGTCCGGCGCACCCCGCCCCGGCGATCGCTCCCAGCAGTTCCTGGACCATGATGACCTCCTCACCGAGAGGCCTGTGTTTGTCCGCTGCTGTAACGATATGCCACTTCCGCCCGAACCGAGTCAGGGGGGTACCAGGGGCCGGAGCACCCTGGTACCGCCACCGCGGGCGAGCTACCCCACCGGCACCGTCAGCCTCACCGGCTCCGTCCCCACCGCGCTGTGCCGCTCGGCCCAGTTCTCCAGGGCCGTACGGCAGGCGTGGTCGAGGTGGTGCAGGCCGGACAGGTCCAGGCGGACCGGGCGGTCCTGGGGCAGCGACTCCAGGCTGTCCAGGATCTTCGGCAGCCGCAGGAAGGTCGCGTTGCCCGAGAGGTGGGCCTCGACCGGGCCCGCGCCCTTGTCGACGACCTCCAGCCTGACGTGCGAGGCCTGCCAGGCCGTCTTGACCACGGCCATCGCCAGGCCGATCAGCACACCCTCGAACATGCTGACCGCCACGATCGAGACCGCCGTCACCGCCAGGATCAGCGCCTCGCCCCGGTGCTCGCGCCACAGCACCGCCAGCGCCCGGACCGGGACCAGCTTGACGCCCGAGTGGATCAGGATGCCCGCGAGGGCCGGGATCGGGATGTGGGCGAGCACGGCCGGCAGCAGCGCCGCGAACAGCAGCAGCCACACCCCGTGCAGGACGCGGGAGGCCTTGGTGCGGGCGCCCGCCTGGACATTGGCCGCGCTGCGCACGATCACCGCGGTCATCGGCAGCGCACCGAGCAGCCCGCACACCGTGTTGCCGGCGCCCTGGGCGAGGAGCTCCTTGTCGTACTCGGTGCGCGGTCCGGAGTGCAGCCGGTCCACGGCGGCTGCGCTGAACAGCGACTCGGCGGAGGCGATCAGCGTGAACGCGACGATCGTGCCGAGCATCCCGACGCCCGCCAGCTCGCCGAACGCGCTCAGCGGCGGCGGCTGGACCGAGCCCAGCAGACCCCGCACCTCGACCGTGGCCACCGGCAGGTCCAGCGCGAACACGGCAACCGTGGCGAGGCCGACCGCGGCCAGCGGGCCGGGCAGCGTGCCCAGCCTCGCCGGGACGTGCTTCCACAGCAGCAGCACCGCGATCGTGCCCGCGCACACCGCGAGCGAGGCCACCGCCCTGCCGTCACCGAGGGCGTCCAGGAACGCCCCGGGCAGCCCGGCGATCTTGTCCAGGCCGGAGTCGGGGGCCTTGGCCGCCAGCGCCGGATACAACTGCCCGGCGACGAGCACCAGTCCGATTCCGGCCAGCATGCCCTCGACGACGGAGACCGAGATGGCACGGAAGTAGCGGCCCAGCCTCAGCAGCCCCATCGCCACCTGGAGGAGCCCGGAGGCGAGCACGATCACGCCGAGCGCCGGCAGCCCGAACTCCTTGACCGCCTCGAAGACGAGCACGGTCAGGCCGGCCGCCGGCCCCGACACCTGCAGGCTGCTGCCCCGCATCAGTCCGGTGACGAGGCCGCCCACGATGCCGGTGACCAGGCCGAGTTCGGCCGGGACACCGGAGGCGACGGCCACGCCCACGCACAGCGGCAGCGCGACCAGGAAGACGACGAGGGAGGCGGTGAAGTCCTGCCGCAGATACGGGAACCGGGATATGAGGGTGGTGTTCTCACTGGTCATCGGCGCGCTCACAGGGACTCGAAGGTGTCGGTCTGCGGGCGGTGCGCCCGTACGGTGCCGGTGTGCACCTCGTAGTACCAGGCGTGCAGGCGCAGTTGACCTCCGGTCAGCTTGCGCTCGACGCACGGGTAGGAGCGCAGCCGCAGCAACTGGGTCAGCACATGGGCCTGTACGCCCTCGGCGACCTCCGGGTCCTCGGCCTGGCCGGCCGGGCGCGGGGTGGCGTGGGCGAGCCAGTCGCGTACGGCGGGTACGGCGTCGAGGTCGTCGCCGCGCACCAGTGCGCCGACCGCACCGCAGTGCGAGTGACCGCAGACCACGATGTCGCGGACGCCGAGCACCTCCACGGCGTACTCGATGGTGGCGGCCTCGCTGGTGGGGTGCTGTGAGGTGTGGGGCGGGACGATGTTGCCCGCGGTGCGCAGCTCGAAGAGCTCGCCGGGGCGGGCGCCCGTGATCAGGGCCGGGACGACCCGGGAATCGGAGCAGGTGATGAACAGCACCTGCGGGGACTGGCCTTCGGCGAGCTTGGCGAACTCCTCAGGGCGCTGTCCGAAGGTACGGGCGTTGTCGATGAGGGGCTGCATGTATGTGGTTCCTCCTGGCGCGCCTGAGCGGCGCGTCGGACTTGAACGACGGGTTGTGGGGGTAAGGCTGAGCGCCTGTCAGCAGCGGAAGACCTGAAGTGCTGCCGGGGCGTGGGCTCTGGAGGCTGTGGGAGCCGGGCCGCGCACGGTGCCGGGTGTGTGTGAGGGGCCGGCACCGGCTGCCCGGCCGGCTATCAGCGGGTGGTGCCGCGCGCAGCGGGAGGCGGGGCCGCGGACCGCGTCCGCCTCGTCGCCCGCCGGCAGTTCGGACGACGCGGTTCCGGCCTCGGCCTTGGCCGTTGCTTCACCGAGAGTGTGCGCAGGTGCGAAGGATTCCGTGGGTGCCGGGGAGAGCAGGGCGAGCAGGATGACGGTCAGGGCGACGAGCACGGTCCTGGTCGTCGTACCTCGGAACATGCGCCCCCCTTCCGGAAGTCCACGTCTCTCGCGCGCGCCAAGCATTGGTCAATGCTTGGTCAAGAAACACATTAACCCTGCAAAGTCCTTTGCAGGGTTAACCGCGCGTTACGCGCGCAAGAGAGCGTGAAAAGTGCCGGTCGGTGGCGTGATCTCGCCCTTGACTAGGAGCCGACGAGTCCCTTCCCGTCGCGGGCCAGCGCGGTGAGCCGGGATATCGCGCGGAAGTACTTCTTGCGGTAGCCGCCGTTCAGCATCTCCTCGCTGAACAGCTTGTCGAACGGCAGCCCCGAGGCCAGTACCGGGACCTCGCGGTCGTAGAGCCGGTCCGCGAGCACCACGAGCCGCAGCGCCGTCGACTGGTCCGGCACCGGCCGCACATCGGTGAGGCACACCGCCGTCACCCCGTCCGTCAGCGCGCCGTACCGGCTCGGGTGGACCTTGGCCAGGTGCTCCAGCAGATGAGGGAAGTCGTCCAGCGAGGCGCCCTCGGTGGCGTAGGCGGCCTTCGTCACCTCTTCGTCGGTGAAGGGCTGCGGTGCCTCGGGCAGGCCGCGGTGGCGGAAGTCCTCGCCGTCGATGCGCAGGGCGCGGAAGTGGGCCGACAGGCCCTGGATCTCGCGCAGGAAGTCGGCGGCCGCGAACCGGCCCTCGCCCAGCTTGCCCGGCAGCGTGTTGGAGGTGGCGGCGAGCGCCACGCCCGCCTCGACCAGCTTGCCGAGCAGGGTCGACACGAGGACCGTGTCGCCCGGGTCGTCCAGCTCGAACTCGTCGATGCACAGTAGGCGGTGGCCGGAGAGGGTCTGCACGGTCTGCTGGAAGCCGAGGGCGCCGACCAGGTTCGTCAGCTCCACGAAGGTGCCGAACGCCTTGAGCGCCGGCTCGGCGGGGGTGGCGTGCCACAGGGAGGCGAGCAGGTGGGTCTTGCCGACGCCGTAGCCGCCGTCCAGATAGACCCCGCGCGGGCCGGCCGGGGTCTTCGGCGCCCTGGCCCTGCCGAAGCCGAAGAAGCCGCGCCTGCCGGCGCCGGAGGCGTGCGCCCCGCCGAGCCCGCCCGCGAAGCCCTCGAGCACCTGCACGGCCTCGCTCTGGCTGGGCTGGTTCGGGTCCGGTATGTACGTCGAGAAGCGGACCGAGTCGAAGCGTGGGGGCGGGACCATCTCGGCGACCAGCCGGTCCGCGGGGACATGCGGCTCGCGGGTGCACAGGGACTGGGGGCCCGCATCGGTCAGAGGGCTGGATCCGGGGGCGGTGATGGAGGACGACACGGTTATCCATGCTAAGCGCCGTGTCACACTGCACGACATGCGACGCCTGTTCCCTGTGACCGACGAAACAGCAGCCCAGGCCTCCGGCGGGACGGCCGAGAGAGAGGGGACGAGGGGGGTTGCCGGGGCGCTGGTGGCGCACGTGCCCGGCGGCGCCGGCGGCCACGTGGACCATGACGCCCACGTCGATCGCGAGTGGAGCCTCGGCGAGCTGGCCGCCGCCTACGCCTACCCGGAGCCGCCGGGCCCCCCGCGGCCGTGGCTGCGGGCCAACATGGTCTCCACGCTCGACGGCGCCGCCCAGCACGAGGGTCGTTCCCAGCCCGTCTCCAGCGCCGCCGACATGCGGATCTTCGGCACGCTGCGGGCGCTCGCGGACGTGGTCGTGGTGGGCGCGGAAACGGTGCGCCAGGAGGGGTACCGCCCCGCACGCGCGCGTGCGGAGTTCGCCGAGGCCCGGGAAGCCGCCGGACAGGGCCCGGCCCCGGCGATCGCGGTCGTCACTGCGAGCCTGGATCTGGACTTCTCGCTCCCGCTGTTCACCTCGCCCCTGGTGCCCACGCTGGTCCTGACCGGCTCCGGGGCCGCCCCCGACCGTGTCGCCGCCGCGGAGAAGGCCGGCGCCAAGGTGGTGATCGCCGGTGAGGGTGGCGGTGTCGACCCCGTGCGGGCGGTGCGGGCCCTGGCCGGCCTCGGCCACACCCGGCTGCTCACCGAAGGCGGTCCCCGGCTGCTCGGTCAGCTGGTCGCCGCCGAGGTGCTGGACGAGCTGTGCCTGACCCTGTCGCCCATGCTCACGGCGGGCGACGCCCAGCGCATCGCCGGAGGGCCGTCGGTCGCCGTGCCGCACCGGTTCGAGCTCGTGTCGCTTCTCGAGGACGCCGGATTTCTGTTCGGTCGTTACCGTCGGTCCTGAAAACAGCGGAATATACCGTTCCGTTTAGCTTCCGGAGGGCAGACTTAGTCCGGCACAATCCGTGCGATCACGGGGCAGGATGGTTTCCGCAGGGGCCTTGTCAGGGCCCACGGAGGAGAAGAGGCGTTTGGTGTTCACCAGCGTTCTGATGATCGAGAAGGCTTTGACGTCCGCCGACGTGGAGTTCGTCACCACCTTGCACGGAGACGAGCCGGTCGCTTTCCATGTGCTCCTCCAGCCGCGTGGCGACCAGGCGGACCGCCTGCTGCGGGCCATCGACGACATCGCGCTCGGCGAACTCGACGAGGCGGTCCGCGAACACGAGACGCCCGAGGGGGAGGACGCCAGGAGCGTCGGACAGCAGGCCCTGGACGTGTCGGTGCAGGCGCTGCGGGCCGCCGGGAGCCAGGCGGAGGGGCAGATGGTGGAGGACCATCCGCTGGACGCGCTGAAGTCCCTCGTCGCCGAGGTGAGCGCGGACGAGGTGATCGTCCTCACCGACCCCCACTACGTGGAGGAGTTCTTCCACCGGGACTGGGCCTCCCGGGCGCGGCACAGGGTGGGGGTGCCGGTGCTGAAGCTGTTCTCGCACAGCAAGGCGTAGCGCCGCCGCCCTTGCTGCTCCGCCGCACACCTGGCACTCCGCCGGCACTCCTGGTGCGCCTAGTGCTCCGCCCGGCTCCTCGCCTCCGCCTCGGCAATGGTCCGGGCCTCCGCCTCGGCCAGGGCGATGGCCACGCCGAAGGCCTGCGCGATGTGGCTCGCGGCCGACATCACGCGCGCCGTGCCGACCACGGGGGCGATCGCGACCAGGACGTCCTGGAGCTGTTCCACGGTCAGCTCCGCCTGGATCGCGGGATCGACGTGTGCGAGGTAGGACACCGGCGGTGCGTCCATCGCCACGAGCGCGGCGATGCGGGTCAGGATGAGCGTGCGCTGGTCCAGACCGCAGCGTTCGATGGAGTCGATGGTCATGGCGGCGAGTGTGTCGAGGACGGGAGCCTCTGATGCGGTGGCCATGTCCGGACCGCCTTCCTTGGCGTGTCGACTGCTTGCTCGGCCACCGTACGAGCCCGCCGCGCCTCCTCGCCTCACCCCTGCCGGGTGAAGGCAGGCCGCGGCCTCGGGTGGTGCGATACCGGCATGAGCGGGACCGGGGATCGGCCGGCGGCGTCGGCGCCGGAGAGCCGTCCGGGTGCGGACGGCCTCGAACGGGCCGTCGCCGTGGGTGTCACGCGCGTGGTCGTGGGCCTCGCCGACATGGCCGCGCAGGCGGTCGCCGTGGCGCGCCCGCGGGCGCTGCAACCACCGGGCGGGTCGGCGTCCCTGCCGGACGCCGTGCTCGGACTCGCTCTCGCGGTCCAGCGGCGATCGGTGTCCGCGGCCCTGGACACGGCGGACCGGGCCGGGAGCTGGGCGCGTGCCGCGACCCGGGCGTTCGTGCCGCCGGCCGTGCGGGGCACGGTGGTTCGCCGGATCCGCGACTGGGGTGTGCGGGGAGCCCTGGAACGGGCCCAGGCGCGGGAGGAGGCGCGCTCCGTCGCGCGGGCGCTCGTCCGGACCCTGACGGCGGCCGTGGTGGACGAGATCGACCTCGACGCCGTGGCCGACCGGCTGGACGTCGACCGCGTGGCGCGGCGCATCGACCTGGACGCCGTTCTCGGGCGCGTGGACGTGGGTGCGGTGGTGGACCGGGTGGATGTGGACCGCGTGGTCCGGCGCATGGATCTGGACGCGTTGCTGGCGCGCGTGGACCTCGATGCGGTCCTTGCCCGGGTCGACCTGGACTCGGTCCTGGACCGGGTCGACTGGGACGCCGTCCTTGCTCGTGTCGACGTGGACGCGCTCCTCGGCCGTGTCGACGTGGCGGCCCTCCTGAGCCGTGTCGACGTGGATGCCGTTCTCGGTCGCGTGGACGTGGGTGCGGTGGTGGACCGGGTGGATGTGGACCGCGTGGTCCGGCGCATGGATCTGGAGGCCCTGACGGCGCGCGTGGACCTCGACGGGGCTCTTGCCCGGGTCGACCTGGACTCGGTCCTGGACCGGATCGACCTGGACGCCGTCCTCGACCGCATCGACCTGGACGCGATGGTCGACCGGCTGGACGTCGACCGGGTGGTACGGCGGGTCGACGTCGACGCGGTGCTGGCCAGGGTGGATCTGGTGAGCTGGGCGGAGCGGGTGCTCGAAGAGGTGGACCTCGGGCGGATCGTCAGGGACACCGGCGGCAGCATCACGGCGGAGACGCTGGACGCGTTCCGTGAGCGGAACGCCCGTGCCGACGGGCTAGTGGACCGGATGACCGACCGGCTGCTGCATCGCGACGGGCCCGACGGGGCGGCCCCGCGGCCGGGCACGGGGAAGAAGGCGTCATGACCTCGGTGGCCCGCCCTCGGGGCCCGGTGGCCGTCCAGGGGCGGCCGGCCGGGATCGTCACGCGCCTGGTCGCGGCCGGCGTCGATCTGCTCGTCGTACTCGCGACGGTCGCGGCCCTGGATCTCGGCTACGCGGCACTGAGGTACCTCCTGCTCGGGCCGCCGTTCGTCCTGCCCGACCTGGGCCCGTGGGGGGCCCTGGGATACGGGGCCGCCGTCATGGCGGGCTATCTCGCGGTCAGCTGGGGCACGGCCGGGCGTACCGTCGGCGACCACGTGCTGGGCGTGCGGGTGACGAGCCGGTCGGGGGCCCTGCTCACTCCTGTCGCCGCGGTGCTGCGGGCCGTCCTGTACGTGATCTTCCCGCTCGGACTGCTCTGGGTGGCCGTCGGCCGGCGCCGGGACTCCGTGCAGGACCTCCTGGTCCGCAGTGTCGTGGTGTACGACTGGTACGGCCACGCCGGGGCCACCGTGGCCCGTCCGCACGCCTGAACCCGGGACCGGTGATGTCCGGGCCGTCCCCCGGTCCGCCCGGCCGGCCCAGGTGCGCGGTTCCACGCGGATGTGTGGAGACAGCGCGCGCAGGAAGTCCCGTGCCGGGAACATCGCGCCCGCGGAGGCGACACCGACCGTCGGGGTCCGCCCCGTCAGGATCCGGTGCACCGCCTCCACCACGAGCGGCGCCGTGCCGGCGTGGATGTCCCGCCCCCGGGCCACGGCACGCCGTTCCGCGCCGCCGGAGCGGACCACGACGTAGACGAGGAAGGTCTGCGCGGACCGCCCGCGTGGGGTCGGCCGGCACCGGGGCCGTGTGTCCGGGTCCGCCAGGCCCTCGCCGCCTCGGCGGACGTATGGCCGACGTATAGACGTATGGCCGACGTATAGGTGCACACCTCGGGGACCGGCAGATGACTCGGCACCGTGACGACATCGGCCATGCCGAATTCCCCGATGACCGGCCGGGGCCCCAGCGGCGCGGGAAACTCCCAGGTCAGCGTGGGCGCGTCGCCGTCCCGGTACTCCAGCCGGCGGATCCGCCGCGCCCAGAACTGCTGGAGGCCACCGACACCGGCATCGAGGCCATCGCGACGGCCACCGGCATGGGCACGGCCACGACACTGCGCCGCCACTTCCACCGCACGGTCGGCGTGGCCCCCCGGACACCTTCCGCCGCACCTTCCGCGCACGCACCCCGGAGCCGGGCGAGCCGCGGCCGGCATCGCGCCTCGCCCCTTGCACGGGGCCCGGCACCCGAGCGCATAGGCTAGGGCGCGCTCAGCCCGTACCGGAATCTTGGGGAGAACCACATGGCACCCGGCCTTCCTACCGCCATGGACCGACCGCACTTCATCGGCATCGGCGGCGCCGGGATGTCGGGCATCGCCAAGATCCTCGCGCAGCGCGGGGCGAAGGTCGCAGGCAGCGACGCCAAGGAGTCGGCGACCGCCGAGGCGCTGCGGGCGCTCGGCGTGAGCGTGCACATCGGGCACGCCGCCGAACACCTCGCCGACGACGCGAGCTGTGTGGTCGTGTCCTCGGCGATCCGCGAGGACAACCCCGAGCTGGCCCGCGCGGCCGAGCTGGGCATCCCCGTGGTGCACCGCTCCGACGCGCTCGCCGCGCTGATGGAGGGGCTGCGCCCGATCGCCGTGGCCGGCACCCACGGCAAGACGACGACCACCTCGATGCTGGCCGTCTCCCTCACCGAGCTGGGCCTGAAGCCGTCGTACGCCATCGGCGGCGACCTCGACGCGCCCGGCTCCAACGCGCTGCACGGCGAGGGCGACATCTTCGTCGCCGAGGCGGACGAAAGCGACCGCAGCTTCCACAAGTACGCGCCCGAGGTCGCCATCGTCCTCAACGTCGAACTCGACCACCACGCCAACTACGCCTCGATGGACGAGATCTACGAGTCCTTCGAGACCTTCGCCGGGAAGATCGTCCCGGGCGGCACGCTGGTGATCTCCGCCGACCACGAGGGCGCACGGGAGCTCACCCGGCGGCTCGCGGGTGCGGTGAGGACGGTGACGTACGGCGAGGCCGAGGACGCCGACGTACGGGTCCTGTCGATCGTCCCGCAGGGGCTGAAGAGCCAGGTCACCGCGGTCCTCGACGGGCAGGAGCTGACCTTCACGGTCTCCGTGCCCGGCCGCCACTACGCCCTCAACGCCGTCGCCGCGCTCACCGCCGGTGCCGCCCTCGGCATCCCGGCCACCGGCCTGGCGCCCGCGCTCGCCGCCTACACCGGCGTCAAGCGGCGTCTGCAGCTCAAGGGCGAGGCCGCCGGGGTGCAGGTCATCGACTCCTACGCCCACCACCCCACCGAGATGACCGCCGACCTTGAGGCCATGCGCGCCGCCGCCGGCGGCTCCCGGATCCTCGTCGTCTTCCAGCCGCACCTGTTCTCCCGCACCCAGGAGCTGGGCAAGGAGATGGGCCAGGCCCTCGCCCTCGCCGACGCCTCCGCGGTGCTCGACATCTACCCGGCCCGCGAGGACCCGATCCCGGGCGTGACCAGCGAGCTGATCATCGAGGCCGCGCGCGGCGCCGGCGCCGACGTCACGGCCGTGCACGACAAGGACGGGATCCCCTCGGTGATCGCGGGAATGGCGAAGCCCGGCGATCTCGTTCTCACCATGGGCGCGGGCGACGTGACGGACCTGGGCCCGCTGATCCTGGACCACCTGTCGCAGTAAAGGGGCTGAGGCTCATGTCGTACGACGTCGAGAAGCCGGACGAGCAGTGGCGCGCGGAGCTGAATCCGGCCGAGTACGCCGTGTTGCGCCAGGCCGCCACCGAGCCGGCCTTCACCGGTGAGTACACCGACACCAAGACCAGGGGCGTCTACTCCTGTCGCGCCTGCGGCGCCGAACTGTTCACCTCCGACACCAAGTTCGCGTCGCACTGCGGCTGGCCGTCCTTCTACGACCCGAAGGACACCGACGCGGTGGAACTGGTCGAGGATCGCTCCCACGGCATGGTCCGCACCGAGGTGCGCTGTGCCCGCTGCGGATCGCACCTCGGGCACGTCTTCGAGGGGGAGGGGTATTCGACCCCGACCGACCAGCGGTACTGCATCAACTCCATCTCCCTGCGGCTGGCGCCCACGGAGGACTGACCCGTCCTTGATCCCCGCTCCGATCGATCGACACTCCGAATCTGGCAAAACGCATCCTCGACAGGGCTCGTCCGGTCGAAGATGAACCCCGTCGGATACCGGAGCGGGGCTCATGTTTTGTGCTGGGGCCCGCCGAGGGCACTGGGACGGAAGAGGCTGGTGCCCGACTTGCTCCGGTTTGAGATTCTGTGAGGGTGTTGGGTGTGGCGCGCTGGATCCAGTCCCGTCGCAGGCCTGTGCCCGCCGACAGCGGTCGCCACCGCGGGGACGAAGGCGGGCACGACGCGACGGCGATATCCGCGCGGGCCGGTGATTCCGCGGGTGTGGGGGGCTCCGCTGATGTCGCGGGACCCGCTGATGCCGCGGCCCCTGCGGAGGCGGCGGGCCCTGCGGAGGCGGCGGGCTCTGCGGGGGCGGCGGGCTCTGCGGGGGCGGCGGGCTCTGCGGGGGCGGCGGGCTCTGCGGGGGCGGCGGGCTCTGCGGGGGCGGCGGGCCCCGCGGAGGCGGCGCAGACCGTGCCGGCCTCCGATGCCATGGCGGCCGGCGGCGAACCGCTGAGCCTGCTGCGGGACGCGCTGGCCGGGATAGGCACCACCCTCGACGAGGCCACGACCTGCGCCGAGCTGACCCGGATCGCCGTACGGCTGGCCGGCGGCACGGCCGCCGTGCTGCGCCTGACCGGCCAGACCCTCTCCGGATACGAGGCGATCACGGGGGACGCCGACGCGCTGCCCGACGCCCGGTGGGCCACCGCGGCGGCCCGCGAGGCCGGGATACCGGCGATCGACGCACCGCCGGAGCCCTGGCTGGAGTACGTGGGCGCCCCCCGCTCCCGGATCGCGCTGTGCACGCCGCTGACCAGCGGCGAGGACGGGTACGGCGTCCTGGTGTGGGCCCGCTCCGGGCAGCCGCTTCGCCGCGCGGAGGCCGAGCTGCTCAGCCTGCTCGCCGAGCGCGCCGCCTCCCACATCCGGCACGCCCGCGCCTACGCGAGCATCAACCGCACCGCAGGCGACCTGCAGCGCGCCCTGCTCGCCGAGCCCGGCCGCCCGCACCCCAACCTGGACGTCGCCATCCGCTATCTGCCGGCCGGCGGCGGCGTGCTGGTCGGCGGCGACTGGTGCGAGACCGTACGGCTGCACTTCGGGCGGACCCTGCTGGTCGTCGGCGACGTGATGGGCCACGGCCTGGAGGCCGCCGTCGACATGAGTGCCTACCGTTCCTCCCTGCGCTACATCGCCTCCGCCGACCTTCCCCCGCACCGGGTGCTGCGGCAGATGGACGAGATCGCCTCCCGAGAGGCGGACCTCAGGCCCGCCACCTGCCTGCTCGCCCGCGTCGACCCCGGCCGCCACCAGGTCACGCTGGCCAGCGCCGGGCATCTGCCGCCCGCGCGGATCACCTCCGGCGGTGAGGCCTCGTTGCTGAACGTCCCCGTGGGACCACCGCTCGGCACCGGACTCGGCGGCTACGAGTCGGCCACCCACCCGCTGGCCGAGGGGGAGACGCTGGTGCTGTTCACCGACGGGTTGGTGGAACGGCGCGGGGAGGACATCGACCAGTCCCTGGCCCGGCTGTCCGCCCTGCGGTTTCCCGGCGGCGACGGACTGGAGAACGTGCTGGACCTGATCCTCAGCCGGTTGGACGCGAGGCATGCGGAGGACGATGTCGCTGCGTTGGCCTGCCGGCCGCACCGCCGACAGGGGCCGTCGGCCGACGCGGTCTCGCCGTAGGGGGTGCGGTCGTGCGGCGACTTGCGGTCCGTTGTGGTTGCCCGCGCAGTTCCCCGCGCCCCTTCAGGGAGTTGCAGTCACCGGCAGTCGTAGTGTGAACGCCGTCAAGTCGGCCTCCCGGGCCAGGCGCAGTGCGCCGCCCGGGCCGGCCGAGAGGGTCACGGAGACCTTCGTGCCGGGCGGGGCGGCGACGCCGTCGCGCGCGGTGAGGAACACGACCGGCACCGTCGCCCCCGAGCGGCGCAGTCCATCCAGCACGCCGAAGCCGTCCACCTCGGGCAGCATCAGGTCCAGGACGACGGTGTCCGGCCCGAACTCGGCGGCCCGGGCCGGCGCCTCCTGCCCGGAGTACGCGGTGACCGCCTCCCAGCCCTCGTAGCGCGCGACCGTGACCACCAGGTCGGCGATCGGCGGGTCGTCGTCCACGACCAGCAGTCGTACTTTCTCCACCCGCCCATCCTCGTGCACCCGTCCGGCCCAGCCGGAGCTGCCGGCCCCCACCGGTCACATCGATACTCAAGTGAAAGTCGTCCGACAGGAAAACGGCAACAACCCCGGGCGAAGCTCGTCATCCAGGACCCGATCAAGGAGCCGCGTCCGTGACGACCCTCCAGACACGTCTCGAACCCCCCACGACCATCCGCCCCCGAGTCGTGGCCCGCACCGGCCTGTACACCCTGCTGGCCGTCAACGCGGCCGTTGTGGCCTGGTTCTTCGTCCAGGCCGGATTCGCCTCGAACACCCTCATCGTGCTGGGCCGCCTCGCCGGCCTGAGCGGCGCCCTCCTCATGGCCTTCCAGCTGCTGCTGGTGGCCCGGCTGCCCTGGCTGGACCACCGGATCGGCATGGACCGGCTGACCTCCTGGCACCGCCGCACCGGCTTCGGCATCCTGTGGACCCTGCTCACGCACGCGGTGTTCATCACCTTCGGCTACGCCCAGGCGTCCTCGATGGACCCGGTCAACCAACTCGTGAACCTCGCCGAGACCGTCGAGGGCGTGCTGCGCGCCGTCGTCGCGCTCGCCCTGATCGTCCTGGTCGGCGCCGTCTCGGCCCGCTGGGCACGCCGCCGACTCGCCTACGAGACCTGGCACTTCATCCACCTGTACACCTACGCCGCCGTGGTCCTCGCCTTCACCCACCAGGTCGCGGCCGGTACGACCTTCACCTCCTCGCCCGCCGCGAGGACGTACTGGTACTCGGTGTGGGGCACGGCCCTCGGCGCGGTCCTCGCGGGCCGGCTGGCGCTGCCGCTGTGGCGGAACCTGCGGCACCGGCTGCGGGTCTCGGCGGTCGTACCCGAGTCCGACGACGTCGTCTCCGTCTATGTCACCGGCCGCCACCTGGACCAACTGCCCGCCCGCGCCGGCCAGTTCTTCCTCTGGCGGTTCCTCACCCGGGACCGCTGGTGGCAGGCCAACCCGTTCTCCCTGTCCGCCGCCCCCGACGGCCGCACCCTGCGCCTCACCGCCAAGGCGGCCGGCGACGGCAGCGCCGCCCTGCGGCACCTCAAGCCCGGCACCCGCGTCTTCGCCGAGGGCCCCTACGGCGCCTTCACCACGCTGCACCGCACCCGACCGGAGTCCGTGCTGATCGCCGGCGGCGTCGGCGTGACACCCATCCGTGCGCTGCTGGAGGACCTTCAGGGCCACGCCGTGGTCATCTACCGGGTGGCCACCGACCGCGACGCCGTCCTCTACGACGAGCTGTGCGACCTCGCCCTCGCCAAGGGCGCCGAACTCCACCTGGTGACCGGCCCGATCGTCCCCGACCGGCTCGCCCCCGACGAACTGGCGCGGCTCGTCCCCGACATCGGGGCACGGGACGTCTTCCTGTGCGGGCCGCCCGGGATGATGACCGCCGTGCTGCGCAGCCTGGCCGAGCTGGGCGTGCCCAAACGGCAGATCCACTTCGAGCGCTTCAGCCTCGCGGGCTGAGAGAGGGCGTTTGACCGTGAAACGAGCCATTCCCGTCTTCGTCCTGACCGTCGCCGGACTGATGCCGGTCTGGCGCTACCACCCCTCGGCCGGGACCGTGGACACCGCACAGCCGGCGTCGACACCGCCCCCCGTGCCGTCCGCTGCCGCCTCCTCGCCTTCCGCGTCGTCCTCCGCGGCCTCCTCGAAGGTCGTCCCGGGCACCGCGGTCAGCACCACGAAGGGCGTCTTCCAGGTGGAGGTGACCTTCCGGGGCGACCGGATCGCCTCCGTGCGAATGCTCCAGGCGCCCCACCATCCGCAGACCCGGTGGGCCGTACCGGAGCTGATCGCGGAGACGCTCAAGGCGCAGAGCGCCCACATCGACACGGTGTCCGGGGCCACGATCACGAGCCAGGGATACCGGGAGTCGCTCCAGGCCGCGCTCGACGCCAAGGGCTCCTGACGTGCGCCGGGTCGAACACGTCATGGGGTTTCCGGTCTCGCTGCGGATCGACGACGAGGGCGACTTCGGCGCGGCCGCCGACGAGGTCTTCGCCTGGCTGCGCCAAGTCGACGCCCGCTTCAGCCCGTTCAAGTCCGGGAGCGAGGTGTCGCGGTACGGGCGCGGGGAGCTGGCGGAGGACGAGCCGAGCGCGGACCTGAGGGAGGTCCTCGGCCTGTGCGAGCGGTACCGGGCCGCCACCGGCGGTGCCTTCGACATGCGGCTGCCCGGCCGGGGCCTCGATCCCTGCGCGGTGGTCAAGGGCTGGTCGGTGCAGCGGGCGGCCGGGCTGCTGGCGGCGGCCGGGGCGCGACGGTTCTGCCTCAACGCCGGCGGGGACGTGGTGGTCTCCGGCGGGCCGTGGCGGGTGGGCATCCGGCATCCGGAACAGGCCGACCGGGTCTGTTCCGTGCTGGCCGTCACCGACGCGGCCGTGGCGACCTCCGGGCGGTACGAACGCGGTGACCACATCCTCGACGGCCGCACGGGACGCCCCGCCACGGGGCTGCTCAGCCTCACCGTGGTGGCCCCGACCCTGACGGAGGCGGACCCGACCGCGACGGCCGCCTTCGCACTGGGCACCGACGGTCCGGCCTGGGCCGCCGCGCGCCCCGGCTGCGAGGTGTTCGCGGTGGACACCGCACGGCGCGTGCTCCGCACGCCGGGACTGCCGGTCGCCTAGCCATTCACCCGCCAAAACGCTGAAACACTCGAGGTCTAGACTCTCCCCGCAACGGGCTGCGCAGCGACGACAGTGGCCGAAAGCGGGCGGAAATCCGCCAAACCCGAAGGGCATTCGGCGTTTTGATACGGATAGAGTCAGTCACGAAGCGGTATCCGGACGGCACGGTCGCGGTCGACCGGCTGTCGCTGGAGATACCGGACCGCGCGATCACCGTCCTCGTCGGGCCCTCGGGCTGCGGCAAGACGACGACTCTGCGGATGATCAACCGGATGGTGGAGCCCACCGAGGGCAGCATCCTCCTCGACGGCACGGACATCCGGCAGCAGCCGGTCAACACCCTGCGCCGTTCGATGGGTTACGTCATCCAGAACGCCGGACTCTTCCAGCACCGCACCATCCTCGACAACATCGCCACCGTGCCCCGGCTGCTCGGCTGGAGCAAGCAGAAGGCCCGCGCGAGAGCCGCCGAGCTGATGGAGCGGGTGGGGCTCGACGCCGCGCTCGCCAAGCGGTATCCGTACCAGCTCTCCGGCGGCCAGCAGCAGCGCGTCGGCGTGGCCCGGGCACTCGCCGCGGATCCGCCGGTCCTGCTGATGGACGAGCCGTTCTCCGCCGTCGACCCCGTGGTGCGCAAGGGACTCCAGGACGAACTGCTGCGCATCCAGGACGAGTTGGGCAAGACCATCGTCTTCGTCACGCACGACATCGACGAGGCGATCAAGCTCGGCACGATGGTCGCCGTGCTGCGCACCGGCGGGCGGCTCGCCCAGTTCGCCCCGCCCGCCGAACTGCTCAGCGCACCCGCCGACTCCTTCGTGGAGGACTTCCTCGGCGCCGACCGGGGCATTCGCCGGCTGTCCTTCTTCCCGTCCGCCGGCCTGGAACTGCAGACCGCGCCGATCGTGGCCATCGATGCCGACGCCGGCCTGCTCGCCTCCCGCGCCGACGCCCCCTACCTCCTGGTCACCGACCCCGACGGCAGGCCGCTCGGCTGGAGCGAGCCGGACCGGCTCACCGCCCAAGCCGTCGACCGGGCGCAACTCCTGGACCACGGGCGGCCGTTCATGCCCGGCAAGGACTCGCTGCGCACCGCGCTCGACGGCGCGGTGCTCTCACCGACCGGCTGGGCCGTCGCGGTGGACGACGAGGGACACGCCGTGGGCGTCGTCTCCCAGCAGACCATCGGCGAGGCCATCCGCGCGGCACACAGCCGGGCCGCGGACGGCACCCGGGCCGCGCGTGGCCGAACTGAGGATGGCGGCGACTCCGAGCCCGGCACCGAGGCCGAGCGTGGTCAGGCCGCGGACGGCGCCGAGGCCGAGCGCGGCCGGGTCGACGACGGCGGCGCAGTGCAGAGCCGGGCAGCGGGCGGCACCGAGGCCGCGCCGGGCCGGTCGGCGGACGGCACCGACGCTGCACAGGACCGCTCGGCGGACGGCGCCGAGGCCGAGCGCGGTCGGGCCGCGGACGGCGCCGAGGCCCAGCGTGGTCAGGCTGTGGACGGCTCCGACGCCGCGCAGGGTGGGCCCGCCGACGGTGTCGACCTCAAGGCCGCGCAATGAACGGCTTCTTCGACCTTCCGAGCGATCTTCAGCACAGCTATCTGGGGCTCGTCGGCCTGCATGTGCGGGAGGGCCTGCTGCCGGTGCTGGTCGCGCTGCTCGTCGCGCTGCCCGTGGCCCAGCTCTGCGTACGCTTCCGCTGGGTCTACCCGCCCGTCCTCGGCGTCACCACCGTGCTCTACTCCATCCCGTCGCTGGCGTTCTTCGTCGTGCTCATCGACTACTTCGGGCAGAGCGAGACCACGGTGATGATCCCGCTCGCGGTCTACAGCCTGGTGGTGCTCGTGCCCGGGATCGTGGACGGCGTCCGCTCGGTGCCGCAGGAGACCCTGGCCGCCGCGCAGTCCATGGGCTTCGGCCCCGTACGCCGTTACCTCCAGGTCCAGTTGCCCATCGCCGCACCCGCGATCATCGCGGGCCTCAGGGTCGCGGTCGTCTCCAGCTTCTCCCTGGTCAGCGTCGGCATGCTCATCGGCAACCAGGGCGCGCTCGGCAACATGCTCAACGACGCCACCACCTACCACCGGCCGGCCCTGGCCGTGAACTCGGTCCTGACGACGGCGCTGCTGGGCATCCTCGCCGACGCCCTGCTGGTCCTCCTCCGCCGTCTCCTCACCCCCTGGATGCCGAGGAAGGGTGCCACCCGGTGAACGTCCTGAACTTCGCACACGCCTTCTTCAGCGACAGCGCCCACTGGCACGGCTACGACGGCATCCCCACCCGGCTCGCCGAGCACGTCAAGTACTCGCTGGAAGCACTGCTGTTCGCCGCCCTGATCGGACTGCCCGTCGGCCTGGTCACCGGCCACTACGGCCGCGGCGGCAACGCCCTCGCCCTGATCGCCACGGCGGGCCGGGCGCTGCCCAGTTTCGGTCTGCTGGTCCTGATGTTCATCTGGATCGGGTTCGGTCTGCTGCCGGTGATGATCCCGCTGGTCGTGCTCGCCGTACCGCCGATCCTGGTCACCACCTACGAGGCGGTCCGCTCCGTCGACCCCTCGCCCGTGGACGCGGCCCGGGGCATGGGCATGCCCGAGGCACGGGTGCTGTTCCAGGTCGAGCTGCCGGTCGCGCTCCCCCTCATCCTGAGCGGGCTGCGCACGGCGGCCATCCAGATCGTCTCCACCGCCACCATCGCCGCCTACGTCAGCCTCGGCGGGCTCGGCCGCTACATCATCGACGGTCTCTACCAGAGGAACTACGAGAAGGTCGTCGGCGGCGCCACCCTGGTCGCCGGACTCGCCCTGACCACCCTCGTGGTGTTCTGGGCGGCCTCCCGGATCACCGTCTCGCCGGGGGTACGGCGGAGCAGCTGACGCCTTCCCCGCCGGTGCGGGCCGACAGGGCGCGGACAGTCGTACCGGCGGGCTGTGCCCACAAGTGTCCGCAGATCGAGGCCAATCGGTGATCTGCGGCCCTTGACTGACCGAGAACCGGCTGGATTGGATCGGCGGGTGACTTCCAACAACCGCATCAGCAGGTCCATCCGGAGGAACCGAGGCGCGGCGGTGGTCGCCCTCGCGGCGGCGACGGCTCTGCTGGCGGGCTGTTCCTCCAACGACGGAAAGTCCGGCGGCAACCCGCTGACGGACAGCAAGGCGAGCGGCGACACCGTGGTCGTCGGATCCAACAACTTCCCCGAGAGCACCCTGCTCGCCGACATCTACGGCGAGGCCCTCAAGGCCAAGGGGATCAAGGTCAGTTACAAGCCGAACATCGGCAGCCGGGAGACCACCTACGGGCTGATCAAGAACGGTGCCATCAAGGTGCTGCCCGAGTACAACGGCGCCCTGCTGGCCTACCTCGACCCGAAGGCCAAGCCCACGACGGCCGAGGCCACCACGACGGCCATCGAGGCCAAGCTGGACTCCAAGCTGACCCTGCTCAAGCCGGCGGCGGCGGAGTCCAAGGACTCCGTGACGCTCAACGCGGCCACCGCGAAGAAGTACCACCTCACCGGCAAGTCGACCATCGCCGACCTGAAGGGCATCGCGAAGGACCTGGTCATGGGCGCCTCGCCGGAGTTCCAGACCCGGCAGCAGGGCCTGGTGGGGCTGAAGTCGGTCTACGGTCTCGAGTTCAAGTCGTTCAAGGCGCTCGACGCGGGCGGCCCGCTCACCCAGGCCGCGCTGAACAAGAACGCCGTGCAGGCCGCGGACATCTTCACCACGGACTCGACCATCTCCAAGGAGAAGTTCGTCGTCCTGCAGGACCCGAAGAACCTCTTCGGGTTCGAGAACGTCCAGCCGCTCGTCCGCAAGGGCGCCCTGTCGCAGAAGGGCGTCGACGCGCTCGACGCGGTCTCGGCCAAGCTCGACACCGCGACCCTGCTGGACCTGGACACCCAGGTGCAGGTCCAGGGCAAGGACCCGCTGGACATGGCCAAGGCCTGGTTGCAGTCCGCCGGTATCGCCTGACGTTCCGTCTCCCTTCGACACGACCCTGCACTGCCGACGCGGGTGCTCCCGAGGACCGGGGGCACCCGCGTCGTGCTGTGGGATGTGCGATGTGGAATGTGCGGGATTTCTTCACGAACAGCGCGGCCGATGGAAGAAATCCGCATGCACACCGCTCCTGCTGGAGCCCCTCTCCCTCGCTCTCGCACGCTGGCCCGGGGCCGGTCCCGGTCTCCGCACCGAGCGCGAGAGGAACAGCTGAACACCCATGACCACAGCACACGTGGCTGTCGCCACTCCCTGCCGAAGGCGGTGGCCCGGCCTGGCCGCCCTGCTGCTCGGCGAGGCGATGAACCTGCTGGACTCGACCGTCGTACAGGTGGCCGCGCCCGCCGTCCACGCCGACCTGGGCGGGCCGGTCTCCGACGTCCAGTGGTTCGGCGCCGCCTACACCCTGCCGTTCGCGGTGCTGCTCATCACCGGCGGGCGGCTGGGGGACATCGCGGGCCGGCGCCGCATGTTCGTCCTCGGCGTCACGCTGTTCACGGCGGCGTCCGTGGCCTGCGCTCTGGCGCCGTCCCCGGGGCTGCTCATCGCCTTCCGGGCCGTGCAGGGCGCCGCGGCGGCGCTGATCATCCCGCAGACCATCGGGCTGATCAAAGCGATGTTCTCGGGCGAGGAGACGGCGAAGGCGCTGGGCAGCATCGGACCGGTGATGGGCCTCGCCGCCGTCTGCGGACCCGTCGTCGGCGGAGTGCTGACCCACGCCGACCTGTTCGGCTCGTCCTGGCGGTCCGTGTTCCTGGTGAACGTGCCGGTGGCCGCGCTGGTGCTGGCCCTCGCCCGCAACCTCCCGGAGAACCGCGCCCCGCGCCGCCCGGCCCTCGACCGGCCCGGCACCGCACTGGCCGCGCTCGGCACCGGGCTCCTGGTGTACCCGCTGATCGGCGGCAGCCTCCGCCAACTGCGCGCCGCCGACTGGCTGTTGCTCGGCACGGGACTGCTCGTACTCGCCGGCTTCGCCCGACACCAGCGGCGCACGGCACGTCCCCTGCTGGAGCCCAGCCTGTTCACCCACCGCGGCTTCCCGGCCGCTCTCGTGACCTCCACCGCCTTCTTCGCGGTGACCAACGGGCTGACCGTCGTGGTCGTCCTGCAGCTCCAACTCGACGCCGGAACAGGCGTGTTGGCGTCGGGACTGAGCCTGCTGCCGTGGTCCGCCGGTCTCGCCCTCGCCTCCTGGTGGGCGGGCTCGCGGCTGGTACGGCGGCACGGGCGGCGGGTCATGCCGTACGGGCTCGGGCTGATGCTGGCCGGGCTGCTCGCCGCCGTGGCCGCGTACCGGTCGACCGCGCCGGGACACTACCCGGTCGCGCTGCTGCCGGCCCTCGCCCTCGTCGGCCTCGGCGCCGGCCTTTTCACGCCCGCCTTCTTCACCCTCGCCCTGCACCCCCTGCGTCCCCAGGAGGTCGGCTCGGCGGCCGGCCTGCTCAACGCGGTGCAGCAGCTGGGCGCCACGCTGGGAGTGGCGGTCCTCGGCAGCGCCTACCTGGCGGGAACGGGCCCGGCCGCACCCCAGGGCGCCTGCTGGGTGGCGGTGGGACTGCTGGGCGTGGCGTGGGCGGCGAGTGCGCGGGTCGGAACGGGGGAGGGAACTTAGACGCCGGTGGCTGAGTGCCCCAAGGGGCGCGGGGCTGTGCCGATATGCGGCTCCGCCGCCCGGGCGCGACCAGCCCCCACGCCCGCAGCCGCGTACGGCCTCAACCACCCCGCCGGGCGGGCGCCACCCGGTGCCCGGCCTTCAGCGCAGGACTCGCCGCTTTCAGTGTGCGCAGCACCGGGCTGGTCTCCAGCGTGTCGATCTCCCGCAGCGCGCCGAGCCGCCGGGTGAGGTAGCGGTGCAGGTCGGCCGGGTCGCGGCACAGCGCCTGGGCGACCAGGTTGGTGCGGCCGGTGGTCGCGGCCACGAAGGCGAGCTCGTCATGGCCGGCCAGGGCGACCGCGACCTGCTCCAGGTCCGCCGGCCGCACCGACAGCCACAGCAGGGCCCGGGTGCGGACGCCGAAGAGCCCGGCGTCCACCTCCACGTCGAAGAACAGGGCGCCCGACGCGCGCAGTTCGGCCACCCGCCGGGCCACGGTCGTGGGCGACCAGCCGGTCGCCCGGGCCAGCTCTCCCTGCCCGGCCCGCCCGTCCCGCTCCAGCGCTGCGAGCAACTCGGCGTCGTCCGGGCCAGGTTGCCGTACCCCCTCGGCGTTCTCCCGGTACTCCAGGGCCGCCTGCTGCCGATCGTCCAGGGCCTGGGCGCTGCGTCGCCAGTTGGCGGGGCCGCCCAGATAGGTGTGCAGCAGGCAGTGCGCGGAGACGGCCGTGATGCCGCCGGTGCGCGGAACGTCGTGCAGCAGGAGGGAGCCGGGGGAGGCGTCCACGGCCGGGGCGTGGATCACCGCGGTGATCTCGGTGCCCCCGGAAGTGAGCTTCACCCAGGACGTGTCCGGCCGCCGCACCAGCGCCCCGGCGATGTCCTGCGCCGAGCGTGCCGTCGCCGTCAGCCGGACCAGCCACTGGGCGCGGCCCGCCCGGTCCGGGTCGGCGAGGCCCACCACGCGCAGCCCCGCCTCGGTGCGCAGCCGGCGGTAGCGGCGGGCCACGGTCTGCGCCGAGACCCCGAGGACCTCGGCGATCCTGCTGAACGGCGCCCGGCCGTCCAGGTGCAGGGCGTGGATGAGGGCACGGTCGAGGTCGTCGAGCATGCCCCCATCCTCGCGCGGCCCGACGGGCTCGGAGTGCCTGCCCGCCTACACTTGATTCCCGCACACGGACGGCACAGACGGCACAGACGGACCGCAGGACGACGCGGAGGGAAGGCGACAGTGGCGACAGGGCCCGGCACCGGCTACCAGGACCCCTCCGCCGAGGTGCTCACCGAGGCGGCCGCCGCCTTCGGACTGCTCGCCTCGCCCGCCCGGCTGCACATCGTGTGGGCGCTGATCCAGGGGGAGAGCGACGTCACCGGGCTCGCCGGGCGGGTCGGCGGCGCGCTGCCCGCCGTCAGCCAGCACCTGACCAAGCTGAAGCTCGCCGGGCTGGTCCGCTCCCGGCGCGAGGGCCGCCGCCAGGTGTACTTCGTGGACGCCGCGGGACAGGCCGCCGTCGTCGACGTCGTACGTCTCCTCGTCGGCCGGCTCGCGGAACGGGCCGCGGACGCACCGGCCCCGGCCCGCCGCCTTTATGGCCTCTGAGACCCCGACGGGCCCGGCGGGCGGACCCGCGACCGGTCGGGTGGGCGGACCGGCGACCGGCCCGGTGGGTGGCACGCCGCTCCAGGTGCTGCGGCACCTCGACACCGGCCCGCGCGGACTCACCGACGCCGAGGCCGCCGCCCGGCTCGCCACCCACGGCGAGAACGCGCCGCCCCGCCCGCGCACCCCCTCCGCGCTCCGGCGCTGTCTGCGGGGCCTGCGCGACCCGTTCACCACCGTCCTGCTCACCCTCGGCCTGGTCTCGGCGTTCGTCGCCTCCTGGGGCACCGCCACGGTGATCCTCGCCCTGGTCGCCGTCAGCTGTGCGCTGCGCGCGGCCGGTGAGCGCCGCGCCGACCGCTCGCTCGCCGCCCTGCGCGAACTCGTCGCCGGCACGGCCACCGTGCTGCGCCGCACCGACGACACCGCCGCTCCGCGCACCCGCGAGGTCCCGGTGGCCGAACTGGTCCCCGGCGACGTCGTACGGCTCGGCCCGGGCGACCTCGTGCCCGCCGACGTACGACTGCTGCGCGCCCGCGGGCTGACGGTGTCCGAGTCCGCGCTCACCGGCGAGTCCGCGCCCGTGGCCAAGGCCGCCGCCGATCCGCCGGAGCCGTCCGCCGAATCCGCCCTGTGCTTCCAGGGCAGCGCGGTCGTGGCGGGCAGCGCCACCGCGGTCGTCGTGGCCACCGGGGCCGACACCCGGTTCGCCGCCGCGCAGCGCACGCCGGAGCCGCGCGAACCCAGCGCCTTCGACCGGTCCGTGCACGGCATCGCCTGGGTGCTGGTCCGGTTCATGCTGCTCACCCCGCCGCTGGTGCTCATGGCCGGCGCGGCGCTGCGCGGCCAGGCGCTGCAGACGCTGCCGTTCGCCGTGTCCGTGGCCGTCGGGCTCACCCCGGAGATGCTCCCGGTGATCGTCACCACCTGCCTGGCCCGGAGCGCCGCGCTGCTGGCCCGCACCCGCCGGGTCGTCGTACGGCGGCTGCCCGCACTGCACGACCTCGGCGCGATCGACGTGCTGTGCGTGGACAAGACCGGCACCCTCACCCAGGACCGGCCGGTCGCCGCACGCTCCCTCGGACCGGACGGCCGGGACGATCCGGAGGTGCTGCGCTGGGCGGCCGTAGGCGCCTGGTGGACCCTGCAGCTCGCCGAACTGCCCGCCCCCGACGCCCTCGACGAGGCGCTGCTCGACGTCGCGGGAGCCGTGGGAGAGGAGTACGACGGGCTTGCCGCGCTGCCCGTCGCGCCCGGCCGGCGCCTCGCGACCGCCGTCGTCGCCGGCCGGCTCGGCCACCACCTGCTGATCACCAAGGGGGCCGCCGAGGACGTCCTGGAGCGCTGCGACCTGCCGGACGCCGAGCGGCAGCGACTGCTGGCGCTCGCGGCACGCGAGGCGGAGACCGGGCAGCGGGTACTGGCCGTCGCCACCGCGGAACGGCCCGCCCGCACCCGCCCGTACACCCCCGCCGACGAACGCGGGCTCACCTTCCGCGGCCTGGTCACCTTCCACGACGAACTCGCCCCCGGCGCCGCCGAGTCCCTGCGCAGCCTCGCCGCCCTCGGCATCCAGGTCCACGTCCTCACCGGCGACCACCCCGCGACCGCGGCCCGGGTCTGCCGGGAGGCGGGGCTGGAGCCCGGGGAGGTGCGGACTGCCGGGGGCGGGAGCCCGGATGTGGCCCACGGGACCACCACGGTCGTCGCCCGATGCACCCCCGAGGACAAGGCCCGTGTCGTCGCCGGGCTGCGCGCCGCCGGGCACACCGTCGGATTCCTCGGGGACGGCGTCAACGACGTGGCCGCGCTGCTCGCCGCCGACGTCGGGATCGCGCCGCGCGGGGCCGTCGCGGTGGCCCGGGAGAGCGCGGACGTCGTGCTGGCCGAGAAGGACCTCACCGCGATCGGACACGCCGTCACCGCCGGCCGGATCGGCAGCGCCAACATCGCCGCCTATCTGCGGGTGACCCTCTCCTCCAACCTCGGCAACGTCCTCGCCATGCTCGCAGCCGGACTGCTGCTGCCCTTCCTGCCGATGCTCCCCGTGCAGGTGCTCGCGCAGAACCTGTGCTTCGACGCCGCCCAGCTCGCCTTCGCCCACGACCGCCCGGCCTTGAGCGAGCTGCGCCGGCCGACCGTGCTGCGGCCGCCGGCCTTCCTGCGGTTCATCACCGGCTTCGGCGTGCTCAACGCCTTCGCCGACCTCGCCACCTTCGAGGTTCTCGCGCTCGCCCTGAACGGCCCGGACGCCCTGGACGACGAGGCCGTCTTCCACTCCGCCTGGTTCACCGAGAACCTGCTCACCCAGGCGCTGGTCATGCTGCTCCTGCGCGACGGCAGGCGCCTGACGCGCGGCGGCCGTCCGGGACCGGTCGGCCGGGCCGCCGTCTTCCTCGCCGCCGTCGGACTCGCCGTACCGCCCAGCCCGCTCGGCGCCGCGCTCGGCATGACCGCGCTGCCCGCTCCGTACCACCTGTTGCTCGCCGCCGTCCTCGGGCTGTACGCCCTCGCCCTCATCGTGGTGACGGCCCGCCACGCGCGGTGCCGGCCCCGGCCCGCAGATTGCACAGTTGCGCAAAACAGCAAGCTTTCCCGGAAACAGCAAGCATTCCCAGCAGGGGGACGGTCGTGCTCCGCAACGGACTCGAGCCCTGGCACCTGTTGATCGTCGCCATCGTCTTCATCGTGCTGTTCGGCTCCCGGAAGCTCCCGGACACCGCGCGGGCGCCGGGCAAGTCCATGCGCATCCTCAAGAGCGAGGCGAAGGCGATGAAGGACGACACCGGCGCGGCGGGCGCCGCCGGCACACTGGTCGTGGAGCCGTCGCAGGTCATGCCCGCGAGTGACGTCCGCGCGTCGACGGCGGAGCGTACGGCCGCGGAGGCGCCGAGGCCCACCGATGCCCCGGCGAGCGCCGGCTGAGTCCCGGCGCCTGATCGGTCAAGCGGCGGACACGGCCCTCGGCTTGCCTCGCCCTCGGCTTGCCTCGCCCTCGGATGGCGCGTCCGAACGCGGCAAGCCGGCCGCTGTGTCCGCCGTACCGGAGACCTGCGTGCGCCGTACCGGACAGCTGTGTCCGGTGCACCGGGGCGTCGGGCCGTCAGGCGGTCAGGCCCTCCGCGCCCTCCGGGCCCGTGGTCCCCTCGGCCCCTGCGCGTGCCGCCGCCCTCGCCTGCCTGCGGCGCTCGCGGCGGCCGACCCGCGGCTCCTGGTCGGGGAGCCAGCCGAAGGCGAGGCAACTGCCGGTCACGCCCAGCAGGAGGCCGATGAAGAAGCCGCCCAGGTTGGACGTGACCCAGGTGCCCAGGGAGAGCAGGACGCCGGTGATGGAGTAGAAGAGCCGCTGCGCCGGGTTGAAGAGGATCAGCAGGCCCAGCAGTGCCATCAGGCCCGGCAGCAGATAGCCGGCCACCCCCTGCGTGCCGATGTGCATCACGACCTTGAGCGAGGCCTTCTCGGTGAGCAGGACCTCGCCGCCGGCCAGCGCGAGCAGCAGCCCGCCCCAGAACGGCCGCCGGGCCCGCCAGCCACGGAAGGCGGCCCGCGCTCCCCGGCGTGGACGGTCGGCCACCGAGATCAGCAACCCGAGTCGCTGAAGCGGAGCTTGAGACCGGGAAGCTTGAACACACCGGCCGTGGTCGCGTAGTTGGTCTGCCGCAGGTTGGCGATGTGCACGGTGTCGGCCTGCTGGCTGAACACACCGATCGGGCCCTTCACGCCCGCCTTGGTCAGCGTGCTGGCGTCGTTGCCGATCTCGATGTTGTTGAACTCGGCGTTGCCGGACAGCTCAGCGGAGTCCGTGGTCAGAGCGCTCGCCTGCACCTTGTCCGCGCCGCCGCCCGCCGTGATCATCAGGTTGGTGCCGCCGAGGTCGACGCTCTGGCACAGATGGTCGAGCGTGGCGTTCTTGATGGCGGAGGTCACCACGAGCTCCTGGCCCCCGGTGTCCCCGGCGTTCGGGCTGCCGTCCGCCATGTTGTCGAGGGCGCCGAACTGCTCGAAACCGGTTCCGTTCAGTTCCGTCGCGGTGACCGCGAACGGCATGCCGGAGATCGCGAACTGCACACCCAGCGCCCCCTGGGCGGTCAGCACCGCGAGACCGGCGGCGACGAGGGTGGCGGGTACGGCCATCACCGCGGCCCGGCGCGCCCGGACGCGGCCCCGCCTCTCGCCGGCGGCGACCTTGGCCGCGAGCGGCGCTTCGGAGGATCCGGAGGTCTCGGAGGGTGAACCGTTTCCCGGGTTCTCGGGGGTGTTGCCGACGGACGGGACGTCCGGGGACGAGGCCATGTCTGCTCCCATGGGCATGGATCAATGCGGGTTGGGCTTCAGCGGCGCGGTGTCCTGGCGCGGACAGCGACTGTCGCGTACGCCTCCTCGCATCCCGGCGGAGCAAGGGCTTTCTCGTTACGCGGCAGTAGCCTGCGAGGAAGTTACCGCCGGTTACTTCGGGGGGTCAAGGTGGATGTGAAAAAAGGGTGTCGGATGTGCCCGAGCTGCGATCGCATGCCGCAACTCCCTTTGCATCACTTGACGTTGACGGCTGATCAGGTCTACAACTTCCCCTGTTTTCACGGATCCGTGGCGCCGGGTCCGCCGAGCGGCACCGGATGCGTTTCCCGGTCTCTCACGCCGACCGCTCACCACGCCGACAGAAACCGCTCACACCGCCGCGGCCCCGCACGGCCCCTCCCCCGGCCGTGCCCGGCCGCCCCCTGCCGGCCCGGCCGAAGGCCTTCCCCCGGGTCTTCGGCCGGTGCCCGGACCGCCGCCGTCGCCGGACCGTCGCGTACGGAGAAGGCGCACGGCCCTGCGCCGGCGGCACCGCGCGCACCACCGCACCACGCCGCTACGGCATCACTCGCCATCCGCGCGCCGGCCCGCCATCTGCCCGCCATCTGCCCCCCATCTGCCACCCCCCCCATCTGGCCCCACCCCACCTCACCCGGACCCCACCCAGGAAAGAGGCACCCGCATGCGTACGCGATCCCTTCTCGCCCTCGCCGGCACCGCCACCGCGCTCACCCTCGCCGTGGCCGCGCCGGCCTCGGCCGACGGCAGCGCCGTCCTCACCACCGGAGGCGCGGGCGGCACCGCCGTCGCGACCGGCGACACCCTCACCGCGCCGCTGGCCTCCGGCACGTCCGCCACGCTCTACTCCAGCGCGACCGGCACCAGCGGCGTGACCTGCACGTCCTCCCAGTTCACCGCCGCGGTCACCGGCAACCCGACCGCCCCCGGCACGGCCACCGAGTCCGTCACCGGGCACACCTTCGACAGCAGCTCCTGCACCAGCAACGTCACCGGCGTCCTCGGGGTCGGCAGCATCACCGTCGGCAACCTGCCCTACACGGCGACGGTCGCCTCCGACGGCACCCTCACCGTCTCGGCGGCGAGCGGCTCCACCATCCAGACCACGGTCAAGCTGCGCACCCTGCTGGGCTCGATCACCTGCGTCTACCAGGCGCCCTCCCTGACCGGGAAGGCCGACAACGCCGACAACAGCATCAGCTTCACCAACCAGCAGTTCACCAAGACCTCCGGTTCGTCGCTGTGCTTCGCCAGCGGTTACTTCACCGCCAAGTACGCGCCCGTGACGGACGGCGGCGCACCGGTCTACGTCAACTGAGCGTCAAATACCGAGCAGAACCGTCGAGTTCAGCGTCGTCGTAGACGCGCTGTGAGGGCGGCGCCCCCGGTGAGCACCAGCACCGCGGCGGCGCCGCCCGCCAGCACGGGCGCCGAGGGGCCCGTGTCCCGGGCGGCCTGCCCGCTCACGACGGATGCCGGACCTGCCGACACGGCAGG
>NZ_JBSHAY010000049.1:0-50145 GCF_053611725.1 Streptomyces sp. NPDC054783
GCTCGGTTCTGCGCAACTCGACTGTCCGGCGCCCGCACCTCTCCTCGACGGACGCCGGGCAGTCGACCTCTACCGACCTCGAGGAGGCCAAGATGCACACAGACAGGACAGTCCAGAACCGCGCAGCCGCGCGCGCCGCAGAGCTCCAGGGTTCAGAGCACACGTACCAGTTCACCGGCGACTGAGAGGTGTGGAAAGTCGGTGGCAAGGTGTTCATGCTGCAGACATCGATGCCTGCTTGTAGATGGTGTTGCGGGAGACGCTCAGCGGCTTGGCGATCGAGGAGACGGTGTTCTTCGGTCGGCTGAGCAGGTCGCGGGCGTGCTGGATCTGCTCGGGGGTCATGGCGGGTGGCCGGCCGAGGCGGGCACCGCGGGCGGCGTCGAGGCCCTCGTTGGTTCCTTGGACGATGAGTTCGCGGATGAACTCGGCGAGGGCGGCGAAGACGTGGAAGACGAGCCGGCCGACGGGGGTGGTGGTGTCCAGGTTCTCGTACAGGGAGGTGAAGCCGATGCCGCGTTTGCGGAGTCCGGAGACGATGGAGATCAGGTCCTGGATGGAGCGGCCGAGCCGGTCGAGGGAGGGGACGACGAGCGTGTCGCCTTCGCGGGCGTAGTCGAGCGCGTTCCAGAGTTCGGCCCTCGGGGAGTATCGGAACGGGAATGAGCGGTAGCGGGGCGATCTTGATTCCGGTTCGGTGACGTGCCCGTTTTGCCTGGTCAGCGGGGTCTACGTGCCTGGGCATGCCTGTTGAGTACCTGTCTGCTGAGCAAGAGGCCCGCTACGGGCGGTTCGCCACGGAGCCGTCTCCCGGCGAGCTGGAACAGTTCTTCCGCCTGAACACCAAGGCCCTGGGGTTGGCGCGGGCGAAGCGCCGCCCGGCGAATAGGTTGGGGTGGGCGGTGCAGTGGGGCACGGTGCGGATGCTCGGCACCTTCCTGACCGAGGACCCCACGACGGTCCCGGCCTCCGTGGTGCGGTTCGTCGCCGAGCAGTTCGGCATCGATGACGAGCACTTCGCCGAGTACGGGACACGCTCGCAGACGGCGTACGAGCACGCGTGGGAGATCCGCGACGAGTACGGCTACCGAGAGTTCGCCGCGGGTGAGGCGGAGCTGCGGGAGTTCCTGGCGGCGCGGGTGTGGTCGTCGCTGGAGGGGCCGCGCGCGTTGTTCGACCGGGCGGTGGTGTGGCTGGTGAACAACCGGGTGCTGCTGCCCGGCGTGACGACGCTGGCCCGGATGGTGGCCGCGGTCCGCCAAGAGGAGAACGACCGGCTGCACGCCACGCTGTACGAGGCGGTGCCGTACGACCTGCGCACCGAGATGATCCGGCTGCTCGAAGTGCCCGAGGAGAAGCGGGTGTCGGAGCTGGAGCGGCTGAGGCTGGGCCCGAGGAAGGTGTCGGGCAAGGCCATGCAGCTGGCCCTAAACCGCGCCCGCGAGGTGCGGGGCCTGGGCGCCGGCGCGGTCGACGCCGGGCGGGTCCCGGCCGCGCGGATGACCGGGCTGGCCCGCTACGGTCTGACCTCGAAGGCGCCGACGCTCAAGCGGCTGGAGGTCACCCGGCAGACCGCCACCCTGCTGGCGACCGTGCGGCACCTGGACACCGCGACGGTCGACGACGCGCTCGATCTGCTGCACGCGCTGATGGCCACCAAACTGCTCGCGAAGGCCGAGCGGATGGGCAACGACGCCAAGCTCAAGGCCCTGCCCCCAGTTGCGCAAGGCCGCGAAGAAGGTCGCTGCGGCGGTCGGCGTACTGATGACGACGCCGCCCGCGACCAACACCGGCGAACTCGTCTCCGTGGTCGACGCGTGGTCGGCGATCGAGCAGGTCGTACCTCGCGAGCAGCTGGCCGAGGCGCTCGCCACGATCGCCGTGGTGGTCCCGGACAGCGACGGGGACGACGACGCGGAATGGCGGGCTGAACATCGACGTCGTACGGGCGTGGGGCGGCGGTCTGGTCGCCTCCGCCGACGGCGTCCGCTTCACTGTCCCTGTGCAGACCCTGTACGCGGGTTCGAATCCCCGGTACTTCGGCCTGCGGCACAAGGGCGCCACCTGGTTGAACGTGGTAAACGACCGGGTGATGGGGCTGGGCGGGGGGTCGTGCCGGGCACGCTGCGCGACTCGCTGTTCATCCTGGACGCCATCCACGCCCGCGACGGCGGCCCGAAGCCGGAGACCGTCATCACGGACACCGCGTCATACTCCGACATCGTCTTCGGCCTTTTCCCGATCTGCGGCTACCAGTTCTCCCCTCGGATCGCCGACATCTCCGACGCGCGGCTGTGGCGGACGAATACCGCCGCCGACTACGGGCCGCTCCAGCCGGTCTCGAACCACACCATCCGTCTGGACCGGATACGTGCCCACTGGGGCGACATGCTCCGCGTGGCCGGGTCGCTCACCCTGGGGGAGGTCCGCGGCCACGACCTGATCCGCATGCTCTCCCGGGACGGCAAACCCACCGGGTTGGGCGACGCGTCCGCCCATTGCGGGCGGATCTTCAAGACCCTGCACCTGCTCCAGTTCGTCTCGGACGAGGGCTACCGGCGGATGATCGGTGCCCAGCTCAACGTCACCGAGGCCCGCCACCGCCTCGCCCGGAAGATCTTCTTCGGGCAGCGCGGCGAACTGCGCCAGCACTACCGCGAGGGCATGGAGGACCAGCTCGGCGCGCTCGTTCTGGCGCTGAACGCCGTGGTGCTGTTCAACAGCCTCTATACCGACGCCGCCGTCAAGCAGCTCGCGGCCGACGGCTTTCCCGTCACCGACGAGTTGCTCGCCCGGCTGTCCCCGCTCCAGTACGACCACATCAACTTCCTCGGCCGCTACGCCTTCACCCGGCCGCCGGCGCCGGGCCTGCGGCAGCTACGCGACCCGTACAGCGATGACGAGACCGACAACGACGAGGACGGGTAGCCGCGGGCCCCGTACAAGTCAAGGACGGTCCGGCCGAAGGCACCTCCGATGCCCTCCGGCCGGACCGCCCTGTTCTCGCCAGGGGCCAGTGCGAGTCGGGAAGGCCGTGGTTCTCTGGACGACGCGGCACGTCGACGTCCCTGTGCGGGACGGACACGGCCCAGTCGGCGATGACGACGATGGCGGCGACAACGATGCGGACCGCCCGCTGTAGGGCTTCGCCGCGGCTGTCTACTTGGATTCGACTTGTCCGGCCGGGTCGGCCCCGGTCGTCAGCACCTCGCACGCCGCCTGCCAGGCGTGGTCGCCGGGCTGGAACTGGTTGCGCAGGTAGGCCGAGGTGAGGCGCGCGAGGGCGGCGACCCGCTCGGGGTTCTCGTCGGTGGTCTCGGCGGCGTCGTATCCGGAGATGCCGCCGAGCAGGTGCTCGGCGCCGGACAGGGTGAGCAGGGTCTTGGGCGCGGGGGCGAGACGGTAGGGGTCGGCGTGCCACTCGGGGCCGACGTCGGTGAAGTGCCGGGAGTCGTCCTGGTCGCCGGCCACGACCAGGGTGGGTGTGGTCATCGTGGAGAAGTCGGTGGTGTGGAAGAACGGCACCATCTCGGCCATCGGTCCGTTCAGGATGTCGCCGCCCCTGCCCGGTGCGGCCAGCAGCACGCCCGCCTGGATCCGGGGCTCGAGCAGGTTCACTACTTCCCCGGTGTCGGGGTCGGCGCTGCGGGCGCCCAGCAGGAGGGAGGCGGTGTGGCCGCCGAGCGAGTGCCCGGCAACCGCGATCTTGTCGTGGTCGATGCGCCCGGCCAACTGCGGCACGGTCTTCTCGATCTCGTTGAGCCGGTTCAGAATGTGGCTCATGTCCTCGGCGCGTGAGCGCCAGAAGAAGGGGGCTCCGGGGGTGTCGGCGAGCTGGTGGCTCAGGGTCCGGGAGCTGAGGTGGGTGGGCTGGACGACGACGAACCCGGCGGCCGCCCAGAGGTTGGCGAGGGGCGCGTACCCGTTCAGCGAGGAGAGGTTGTTGGAGCCGCCGTGACCGTGGGAGAGCAGGATGACGGGCAGGCCGGTCCCGGCCTCGGGCGCGGAGACGCGGACCTGGAGGTCCACGGGCCGTCCGGGCACGGACAGGACCACCGGGCTGTATGACAGGACGGGGGCGGGCGGGGCGAAGGCGGCGGTGTCGGTGGATGTGCTCAGCATGCGGTTCCCTTCTGTGGCCTGCGCCGCTGCCGGCTCCAACCGGGCGGCGGCAGGCAGTGGTCAGACGCGTCCGCGTCAGCTAGCATGAATCGGAACGTTGCTCCACTTACTATCTGGAACGATGCTCCGTTTTGTCAAGCGGTGCAGGAAGGAAGCACGGTGTCCACCGAGAGCCCCGCCGGGAAGGCGTCGACCCGAAACAAGCGGGCCGACGCGGCACGCAACCAGCAGACGCTGCTCGCCGCCGCCGCCGAGGTCTTCGTCACCTCGGGCGTCGACGCGCCGATCCGCCAGATCGCGGCCAAAGCGGGCGTCGGGATGGGGACGATCTACCGCCACTTCCCGACCCGGGCCGATCTCGTCACCGCCGTCTACCGCCACCAGATCGAGGCATGCGCCGAGGCGGGCCCGAGCCTGCTGGCCAGCGCCGACTCTCCGTTCGACGCGCTCCGTCAGTGGATCGACCTCTTCGTCGACTTCCTGGTCACCAAGCATGGACTCGCCGACGCCCTGCAGTCGGACAGCAGCCGCTTTGCCGCGCTGCACACCTACTTCCTCGACCGCCTGGAACCCGTGTGCGCGCAGCTACTCGGCGCCGCGGTCGACGCCGGCGACATCAGGCCCGGCATGCGGCCCTACGAGCTGATGCGCGGCATCGGCAACCTGTGCATCGGACGCGACAGCGACCCGCGCTACGACCCCCGCCGATTGATCGAACTGCTCCTCCAGGGACTCCAGCAACCCCAGCCCGCCTGACAGAACGAATCGGTGCGCCCCCGACGGGCAACGCTCTCACAAACGGTCCTTTGCCCGAGCAAGATCAAGAACGGGCCGCCGGTGTCAGTTTCCGAAGTCGCTTGCACAGGTGAGCTGGTGATTCGCTGTCGCGTGCAGGGAACTGCGAACGCGCCGGACGGGCCGAACTCGCCTACGCTACGGTCGAGTTGTCCGTAGTCGTGTGCGTGACGGGGGCTTCCGGATGGCAGAGGAACCGGTGGCCGAGCGCGGGGTGCTGACCGCGCCGACCCAGATGTGGGAGACCGCGGTGCGGCAGGCCGAGGCGGATGAGGCCGCCGAGCGGCTGCGGGTCTCCCGGCGCCAAGTGTATGTCCTGCTTGGACGGTGGCGCGCCGGTGAGGGAGTGGTGTCGGACCTGCTGCCTGGCCATTCCAGCGGAGGCCGCGGCGGCGGGCGCCTGTCTGGTGAGGTCGAGACGATCGTCCAGGAAGTACTACGCGCCGGGTACTTGACGCGGCAGCGCCGCTCGGTGGCGGCGGTCTGCAAGGAGATCACGCGCCAATGCCGGGCTCGCGGCCTGCGGACTCCTTCACGGGGGTCGATACAGCGGCGGATCGAGCGGCTGGACCCGGTGGCTTCGGCCTCGGGACGCGAAGGAAGAGAGGCGGTTCGTCCTCTCCGGTCGGCGGGGGGTGTGCCGCCGGCGGTCACCGGGCTGCTGGAGCAGGTTCAGGTCGACCACACGCCGGTGGATGTGATCGTGGTCGACGAGCGGCACCGGCTGCCGATCGGCCGTCCTCATCTGACGGCGGCGATCGACGTGGCAAGCCGGTGTGTGGTGGGCCTGGTGGTGACGCTGGAGGCGCCGTCGGCGACCTCGGTCGGGCTGTCTGGCCCACACGGCGATGGACAAGCGGCCGTGGCTGGAGCTGCTGGGCGTGGAGGCGGTATGGCCGATGAGCGGCAAGCCGCGCGAGCTGTACCTGGACAACGCGGCGGAGTTCAAGAGCGAGGCCCTGCGCCGTGGCTGCGACCAGCATGGCATCAAGCTGCGTTACCGGCCGCTCGGCCAGCCCCACTTCGGCGGGATCGTCGAGCGGCTGATCGGCACGATGATGCACCTCGTGCACGAACTGCCGGGCACCACGTTCTCCAGCACCGCCGAGCGCGGCACCTACGACAGCGATGGCAAGGCCGTGCTGACTGTACGGGAGTTGCAGGGCTGGCTGGCGTTGGCGGTGGCCTGCTATCACGGCCAGGTCCACGAGACACTGGGCCGCCCTCCGGCCGGGGTCTGGTCGGAGAAGGCCGCCGCGTCGGGGCCGCTGGTGACGGTGACCAACGAGACCGCCTTCCTGGTGGACTTCCTGCCGGTGATCCGCAGGACCTTGTCGCGGTCGGGGTTCGTGATCGACCACGTGCAGTACTACAGCGGCGCGCTCAAACCGTGGATCGCCCGCCGCGAGCGGCGGGGCCGGTTCGTGCTGCGGCGTGATCCGCGTGACATCAGCCGTATCTGGGTCCTGGACCCGGACGGCACCGCGTATGTGGAGGTCCCCTATCGGACGCTGTCACGACCGCCGATCAGCGCGTGGAGCAGAAGGCCGCCGCCCGGCGGCTGCGCGAGCTGGGCCGTGCGGAGGTCGACGAGAACGCCCTGTTCGCCATGGTGGCGCAGATGCGGGAGATCACCGACACCGCCGCGACCACCACCCGCAAGGCCCGCCGCGACCGACAGCGTCGCACCGAGGCACCCTCCCGGCCGCAGCCGAAGGTGACGCCTTCGAACGCGCCCACCTCCGACGCGGGCCAGGAAAGCAAAGCTGTGGCCAGGCCGTTCGAGGTGATCGAGCAGTGGTGAACGAGAACGAGGACGCTGCGGTGGACCTGTCGCATCTGCGCCCGGCCGCGCAGCAGATCACGCGGCTGCCGGACCCGGAGCGGCTGCGCTACGTCCGGGCGGACCGGTGGATCGGCTACCCGCGTGCCACCGAGGCCCTTGGGCGGCTGGAGACGCTGTTGTCGTGGCCGTCCAAGCAGCGGATGCCGCTTGCTGATCGGGCCGACCAACAACGGCAAGTCGATGATCGTGGAGAAGTTCCGCCGCGGCCATCCGCCGGTATCGCATCCGGACCGCGAGGAGATCCCGGTCCTGGTGGTGCAGATGCCGTCCGAGCCGTCGGTGATCCGCTTCTACACGGCGCTGCTGGCCGCGCTCGGCGCGCCGCTGCGTGCCCGCTACCGGGTGGCCGACCTGGAACAGGCGGTACTGAGGCTGCTGCGGGCGGCTAAGGTGCGGGTGCTGGTGATCGACGAGTTGCACAACGTCCTCGGCGGCAGCGGCGACAAGCGCCGGGAGTTCTTGAACCTGCTGCGGTATCTGGGCAATGAGCTGCGCATCCCGCTGGTCGGCGTCGGCACCCGGGACGCCTACCTGGCCATTCGCGCGGACGACCAGTTGGAGAACCGGTTCGCGCCGCTGACGCTGGCGCGCTGGGAGGCCGACGTCGACGCCTGCTCGCTGCTGGCGAGTTTCGCCGCGTCGTTCCCTCTGCGCAGGCCCTCGCCGATCGCCACCGCCGAGATGGCCGGCTACCTGCTGACCCGCAGCGAGGGCACGATCGGCGAGCTCGCCCACCTGCTCACCGATGCCGCCGTCGCAGCGATCGAGTCCGGCGAGGAAGCCATCAACCAGCGCACCCTGTTGCTCGCGCCGTACGTCGGCCCGACCGAACGGCGCCGCCTCTTCGAGCGCGAGCTGACGTGAATGCGGTCCGGCGCTGGCCGCTGCACCCGCAGCCCGGCCCGCTGCAAGCGCTGTCGTCGTGGCTGGGGCGGCTCGCGGAGCTGTACGAGATGCCGGTGCACGACCTGCTGCGGCACAACCTCGGCCTGGTCGACTTGGCCCTGCCGGTCGATCTCGACCTCAACCCGCCGACGGCGATGCTCGTGTCGCTCGCCGAGAAGACCGGCGTGGGCTTCAGCCAACTTCGGTCGATGACTCTGACCGGCTGGGTTCCCTGGCTCTTCGACATGCTCCCCGTGGGTGTCCAGGACGCGCAGTCCGTTTTCGACGCCTACGTGAGGGACAACTCCGTTCTCTTCGCGCGCAAGGCCGCGACGCAACACGTGCTGCGCTTCAAGCCGGGATGGGCGGGGCCGCGGCTTCTTCCCCACGCCGGCGCTCTGCGAGCCTGTCCGGTCTGTGTCGCCGACCCGGACCGGGGCATGTCCCTGATGTGGCGGCTGGCACTGATGACCAGCTGCGTAGAGCACGACTGCCGTCTCCTGGACATCTCCGAGGTGAGGGCCGCGCGGATCCTGGGCCGGGAAACGCACCGGGAGCCGCTTCAGCCGCCCCGCGCCGCCCTGGACCGCTACACGCACCAGGCACTGACCACCGGCCGAGTCGACTTGCCCGACCGGAACGTGCACGCCGGGGTGTGGTTCCGCCTCCTGCGCTCCCTCCTGGACGAGGTCAGCCTCGCCGCGGGCAGCCAAGGCGCCCACGGCAAGAACACGTTGCAGCTGATCTGGCAGAACGCTGGACACCCGGAACGCGCGGGGCTGAACGTCTGGCGCCCCTTTGAGCAGCTGAAAGACGAGGTCCGGGAGGCGATGTGGGACGCCGCCGCCAACGCGCTCCAGATGGCCGCCGACGGCTTGATCACCGCCCGCGGGCGCCTCAGTTCCGCGCTTCAGGCCCCACTCCACGACTACGTCTACGACGGCGACGAACCCTCCCCGCACCGCAACGCCTGGCAGGACTTCACGGCCGCCTTCGAGGAGGCGCTCACCATGGCCCGCACCGACCCGCCCACCGCGCGGCAGCTTCTCGCCCTACTGACCATTGGATGCCGCACCCTCGATCACTTCGAAAGGGAGCGCGCCTCCCTGCACGAGGAAGGCGTCCCCGCTGAGTTCCTGCCCAGCGCCGGCGAACTGGGCCGCCTAGGCCTTCGCTGACACCGTTCCACATCCTTGGAAGTGGAACGCGGCGCCTGCCACCCCGTCAGGATGTCCGCGTCCTGCGGCGATCCCCCTGCCAGTCGTTCCGTAAGTCGTTCCACAAGGAACGTTCCGGAAGGCCCGTACGGAGACAACTTCCGGTACGGTATGGCCATGCCAACCGACCAGCGGCACCCCGCACAGGGACTTGAACTCGCGTACGCCCGCGTCTCCACCACCAAGCAGAGCCTGGAACGCCAACTCGACGCCCTCGGGGCAGCGGGCATCCCGGAGACACGGATCTACGTCGACAAGAAGAGCGGCGCCACCGTCGAGCGCCCCGGCCTGACCGATCTGCTCGCCTACGCCCGACCCGGCGACACGATCGTGGTCTACACCCTCGACAGGCTCGGAAGGAACCTGCGCGAAGTCCTCAACCTCGTCCACGACCTGGGCGAGAAACAGATCGGGGTCCGCTCACTGGCCGACCCCCTGCCGATCAACACCGCCGCCGAGGGCATGAGCCGCATCGCCTTCCTCCTGCTGGCCCTCTTCGCCGAGATGGAACGCACCTTCACCGCCGAACGCGCCGCCCACGCCCGCGCCGTCGCCGAATCCGCCAGCCGCCGCATCGGCCGCCCCGTCGCCCACCCCGCCGACAAGATCGAGTACGCCAGGCTCCTCAAGCATCAGGGCAGCAGCCTCGGCCAGATCGCCGCGAAGACCGGAATCCCCAAGACCTCACTCCACCGCTACCTCACGGAGGCACCCTCCGCCGCCGCGCCGTCCGGAGACACGCAATGACCTTGACTCCTGACCCGCAGCAGGTCGAAGTCATCGGGCGGAGTGGAAGTCTTGTGCGAGCGGGAGTCGACGGCCCTGTTCCGCAGCCGCGGACGCACCAGGGATGGAAAGCTGATCCGGATCAGGGGGCGGTCATGGCGAACACCCCCGCCGTTTGGCGGGTTTCTGGGTAACGGGCGTGTCGCCTTCACAGTCGCGTCGTGATCCCCATCGCGCTGGTTCGCTGGCAGGAGGGACAGGAATGTTCGAAACGGGGGAGGCGTAGCAGTGCGAGACCAGCTTCTCGGGGGCCGTTACCGGTTGGTGCGGCAGCTCGGCGAGGGCGGAATGGGGCAAGTATGGGAGGCGCAGGACGAGACGCTGGGTCGGCCCGTCGCGGTCAAGGTGATCTCCCTGCTCGCCGGTGGCGGAAGCCGCGGCGACGAGGCACGCGCCAGATTCCTGCGCGAGGCACGGATCACCGCTCAACTGCAGCACCCCAACATCGTGACCATCCACGACCTCGGCGAGACCGGCACTGAGGGCAACAGGGTTCCGTTCCTGGTGATGGAGCTGGTCCGAGGCGAGGGCCTGGACGCGATGCTGCGCCGAGGTGTCGTCACCCTGCCGGACGCGGCCCAGTGGGGCGCGCTGATAGGTGACGCGCTTGCCGAGGCGCACGCAGCCGGAATCATGCACCGGGACATCAAGCCGTCCAACATCCTCATCACGCCGTCCGGCAACGTGAAGGTCCTCGACTTCGGCATCGCGAGGGCGGCCGACCCCTACGCGACCGCGGACCGCCTCACCCAGACCGGCCTCATCGTGGGCACGCCCCCCTACATGGCACCCGAACAGGCACGCGGCTTCCCAGAACCGCGCAGCGACCTGTACGCCCTCGGCTGCCTCCTCTTCGAGTTGATCACAGGCCGGCTCCCATTCCAGGCCCCCGACACCGTGGGATACCTCTCGGCACACCTCACCCAAGAACCGCCCACACCCAGTTCGGTATCCACCGGCATCCCCTCCGCGTGGGACGACCTCGTGCTGAGGCTGCTGGAAAAGGACCCCGACCAGCGGTACCCGAACGCCACCGACCTC
This sequence comes from Streptomyces sp. NPDC054783, assembly GCF_053611725.1. Lineage (NCBI taxonomy): Bacteria > Bacillati > Actinomycetota > Actinomycetes > Kitasatosporales > Streptomycetaceae > Streptomyces > Streptomyces sp. NPDC054783. The sequence continues at coordinate 10,693 of NZ_JBSHAY010000049.1, forward strand.
TCCCAGGCACTACGACACCTCGACCGCACACCCGAGCCCGCCGGAGGCCCCGCGCCACCAGCAGGAGGGGCCACCCAACCCCCCTCCGTCACCGCGACGGCCCCGCTCCCGCCTGTGGCCCCCACCCGCAGAGCAAGTAGCCTCCCCTCACGGCCGGACACCGCATCGACGCATACCCCGGCGCGCCGTGGCCGCGCGACACGGTTCGTCCTCCCGGTATGCCTAGGGTTACTCCTCCTCGCCTCGCTGGCCGGCCCGCGGGCGCTCGGGATTCTGGTAGCCCTGGCGGTCACCTGGGTGTTGACGGCAGCACTCACACCGCGCTCCACAAGCCTGACGCGCGGGACGGGGTACGCTGCCGTGGCGGCCCTCGCTGTGCAGCTCGCAACGGCTGCGATCAACTGGAATCATTTGGGCCTCTCAGAAAGCTGGCCCTACCTCGTGATGATCGTCCTGACCATCCCGGCGTACTGCTACCGCGACATCAAGACCCGGCGAGGGTCAAGTCCGAGCTCGACATGGACAACCGGCTCGTGATCACGCACACGACTTCGGACATCCATGCAGGCGACTTCGGAAATTGACAGCCGGACCCTTGGTGATCTTGGATTGGATCTCGGAACTCGTTCTCACTCAAAAGTGGGAGTGACCCCCTTCTGAGACTTGCATTGCGAGAAGATCCGGTGTCATGACGGACCCTCAAGTCCCTTCCGTGTCCTACCGGTCGGACGCGGACGACGTCGAACGCCGCCCTTGCCCGAAGTGCGACGCACAGCCGGGCTCGCCGTGCCGCTCGCGCTCCGGAGCGGTCGCCTCCGCCTACCACACCGGCCGCTTCACCAAGGTGCCCCGGCTCGCCAAGCTCCTGCGGGTGCCTACCCCAGCCGACCGCGCACCCGGACAGCCGTGGCGGCCCGGCACCCCGGCCCCGGCCCCGGCCCCGGCCCCCATTAACCCGGACCTGCCGAGCGCGGGCATCCGCATCGGGTACGCGAGATGCTCGCACCGCAGCCAAGAGCTCGACTCGCAGCTGGACGCGCTCACCCAGCACGGCATCCCGAGGGACAAGATCTTCAGCGAGAAGATCAGCACCCGTATCCGCGTACGCCCGCAGTGCGAGGAGGCACTCAAGACCGCGCGGGAGATCAAGGCCCACGCCCCGCACTGCCGTGTGATCTTCACCGTGTACGAGATGAAGCGGCTCGGCCGCGACGCCGCCGAACTCACTGCGCTCGCCGACCACCTCACCGCGCACGGCCTGATCCTGGAGATGCTCGCCGGGCCGCTGCCGGGGATGTACGACCCTAGCGGCCCCGGAAATCTGCTCTTCGCGTTCTTCGCAGCGATGGCAGAGACCGAGCGGGAGGACATTCGGGAATCGACGCTGGAGGGGCTCGACACCGCCGCCCGCAAAGGCAAGCACGGCGGCCGGCCGCCGGTCATCACCGACGACATGCTCCACACCATCCTCCGCCGCCGAGCAGGCGGTGAGTCCGTCGAGCAAATCCAGCCCGACCTGATCATCCCCACCGGCAAGCGCAAGGGACAGAGCCCGTCCGTGGCGAGCATCTACCGCGCCCTCGCCGAGCACGCCAAGCGCGAGGCGTACCCCGAAGCCGTCGAACAGGCCCACGCCGACTTCGCCGCCCTCCACACCGGCGAAATCCCCGGCCCACGCACGACAATGACGGAACCCGCTCGGTGACGCGGCACTGCGTCGGCCGCTACCGCTGATTCCCGTTCCAATACTCCCCAAGGGCCTGGTTCTCCAGACACTTGAAGTTGTCTCGTCCGAGTGCCGGCTCGGCGTCTCTCAGCACGCCTCCGATCGGCACCGGAAGAGTGCACATCCCTGCAGCCTCGCGCCACACGCGTGGACACGAACCGTGACGTCCACATAACATGTCACCGTTAACTTAACGGCGACAACCTGAGGGGCCGCGATGACCATCACCGAGCAAGACGTCTACACCTTGGCGCCGTTCGCCAGGACGCTCGGGATACGCTTCGGAGCTCTCAAGGCCGACGCTGTCACCGCGCAACTCGCCTACACGCCCGAGCAGTCCACCGTCGGCGCCGCGATGCACGGCGGGGCACTGATGGGGTTGGCCGATGTAGCCGGCGCCGTGTGCGCCACGCTGAACGGGACCGCCGACATCGTCCCCGCGACCATGGAATCCACCACCCACTTCCTGCGGCCCGTACACGGCACCGGCGCCTTCGCGACCTCCCGCCCGCTACACGTCGGCAAGTCAACGGTCGCCGTGGAAATCGACATCAGGGATGACAAGGACCGGCTCTGCGCCCGCGTCACTCAACTCGTCGCCCTACGGAGGCGTCATGACTAAGAGACCCGGCCAGACCACGGCCGACGGCCGCGCCAGCACAACCGAAGGCCGTCGGCGCAGTCGCGCCAAGCGAGGCCACGGCGGCCGACTGAGGGACGAGCTCATCGAAGCGGCCGGCACGCTGCTCGACGACGCCGGCGAGGACGGCGTGACCATCCGTGCGGTGGCACAGGCCGTCGGGGTCAGCACCCCCTCGGTGTATCTGCACTTCGACAACCGACTGGAACTGCTGCACACCGTGTGCCTCGGGGTCTGGGACGAGCTCGGCCAGCGGATGCTGAGCATCAGCGCCCAGACCACCGACCCGTTCACCGAACTCCACCAGCGCAGTGTCGCCTACATCAGGTTCGGGCTCGAGCATCCCCTGCGCTACCGCCTGGTCGCGACCGGACCCGCGACAGCCGCCACTGAGCAGGTCGCCGACGCCTGCTTCCGATTCCTGCGGGAAACGGTGCAGCGATGCGCCGACGCCGGCGTGCTCCACGGCGATGTGACGGCGCTGACCCGGGCGATCTGCGCGTGCCTGCACGGTGCCGTCTCGCTGCTGATCCTCCAGCCCACCTCGAAATGGCCCGACGACATCCCCCAGTACGCAGACGATGCCGCCACCCTCGCCTGCCAGGGCGCCGCCGCCCTCTCACGCGCGCACCATGGCCGCTACGGAACATGAACGTTTTGCCCTGGGCAACACTCCGCTACGCCTTTCTGGCGTCCTCACCGGCCGACGGTTGGCGCAGCGGTCGGCGCCCGGCTGCGCGGGGCGGAAAAAAGCTGGTCCTCCATGCCCTTGCGGTAGTGCTGGCGCAATTCGCCGCGCTGGCCGAAGAAGATCCGCCGGGCCAGGCGGTGGCGGGCCTCGGCGATGTTGAGCTGCTGGCCGATCACCGCCGTGGGCCGCGATCCAGCCCCGAGTTCGACGCCGTGCGCGATGCAGTCCGCGCCGCCGCCGGACAGCTCACCTGTACCGGATGGCCGCCCCCCTGCAAGTCCGCCTTGTCCCGGCGCGATCGGAAGGCCGGCCCTACGCCCCGCGGCGCCAGAACGAGGCACTTCCCCGCTTCCGAGGAGACCCGCTCGGGACCCGCGGCCGTCTATTCGCCGTCGCCTTCCTCGTCCTCCGGAATCGGGACGTTCGGGTCGCGCAGCAGCCGCAGGGCGCCGCCGGCGGCCCCCTCCAGCGTCATGTTCCGCGCCACCCGGGCCCCCTTGAGCGCCGAATCCGCATCTCTGGCCGCGGCCACGGACACCGCCCCCTCCCATCCAGCATGTACCCGCAGTCTTCTCTGCGCGCCAGCGGTTCAGAAGGCCCTCACCAGCCCCTCTCGGGGCTCGTACGCTCCGGGCGCCGGGCGGGGAGTGTGACGGCCCCAGCCCGGCGCCCGGTCCGCTCCCGCCGATCGACGGGCCGTCGAGCTCGTGACCTGCGCGGTCACCGGCTCCAGTCGTACGAGTTGTCGTCCTCCCATCCGGCGTCACGGTCGTCGTTGAGCAGGTCGTTCACCTCGTCCTCGGTGAGCGATGGCGCGCGCCCGGAACTCCGGAGGATAGGGACGAGGCATGACTGCCAGCCTTCCGTGAAGGACTGTCAGTTAGCCACCAGAACTGGAACCTGAGAGGTGGGACAGGTCACCCTGTCACCCGAACCTGCATCAGAACAGGTCAACTGGGAAGAGGTTCACTGACTGGTATCCTTCACTCACAGTTGATCCGCTACGAATAAAGTGCGCTCTACGCACACTTGGGGTCAGCTGGCACGTTCCCCGGCTAGTTGATTGAACAATGAACTGAGGGAGGTGGCATGGCGGAGCAAGTCCCCGCCCATGCTGATGAGCCGGCCGGAACCAGCGACCCGACGGCAGAGTTCTCTGCTCGGCTCGATCAGCTCTTCAGGACCGTCCACCCCAGCGAACGGGCGCCATGGAGCAACGCTGAAGTGGCTCGTGCGGTAGGCGTGTCGGAGACCTACATCGGCTACCTCCGCAAGGGCACCCGAAGGAACCCGACGCTGACACAGATGCAGGCCCTGGCAGACTTTTTCGGCGTACCACTCGCCTACTTCTTCGATGACGGCCAAGGCGAGCAGGTCCGGCAGGACCTCGCACTACTCACGCAACTCAAGGGCATGGGCGTCCGTGAAATCGCCCTTAGGACCATTGCTGAAATGTCCGAGGACAGCGTCACCACCGTCCTGCCCGTCCTGCAGCGTCTGGCCGAGACGCAGGTCGAGAAGCAAAGCCCCCGCGGACGCAGAATGCCCTCGCGCCCCCGGTCCGCGGGTGAAAGCCCCGGGGCCCTATGACAGCGCGAAGCGAGTAGGGACGACGGGGATGTTCACGATATGGCGCTGGCCGGACGGCCAGCCGGGCGGTGAGGGCATGGACGACAGGGAGCTTCGCCAGTACTGCGCCAACGTACTGAAGGAACTCGAGATTCCAGAACGGGCAGACGTGAATGCGCTCTGCGACCACCTGGAAGACATCCGGGGTCGCCGAATCTCCCTCATCGAGACGCCCATGCCCACTGGGCCCGGACGCCCCTGCGGGTTATGGGTTGCCACCGCCGAGGAGGACTACCTCCTCTATCAGAAGTTCACAACGCAGGCTCACCAGCAGCACATCGTCCGTCACGAGATCGGGCACATGGCGCTCGGCCACAAAGCCGCGCCCGTGATGCCCGACGAGGCCGTACAACTGCTCATGCCCACCCTCTCCCCCGACCTGGTGCGCAGCGTCCTCGGCCGCTCCCAGTACAGCAACACAGAGGAGAAAGCCGCCGAACTGGTCGCTTCCCTCATGCCGCTGCGGGCTGAAGGCATGTCACAGCGCCGATCCGTCGACCCCGGCATGGCGAAACTCATTACACACTTGGGCCGTTCTCTCGAACGTGACAGTACGTAAGGACATGCCGACATGCTTATCTTCAACCTTGTCTACGGGGTCCTGGCAGTCATCACTTGGAGCGCGTTCTTCTACAAACTCCGGGACCTCATCAGAGACCCCTGTAACCGGGAGCTCCGGTTACTGTGCCTGGCTATAGCCTCCTTCGCCACACCCTTCGTCATCGCATCACCGTGGCTCTACGTGCGCATCGACCGCGCGATCGGCGTCACCAACATCTGCACGCTGTTCGTCTACTCCTCCTGCGCTCTGACCGAGGCGGCCTTTCTTGCCCTGCTGGTGAGCTGGTCGTCCGCACAACACCGCGTCAAGACGTGGCATCGCACCCTGGTCGCCTATGCCGTCATCACCATCGCCTCCATGGTGACGCTTTTCTGCCTCGGTGACGTGAGCGACGGCGAACACGACGTCGACTTTGACGTCCACTACGCCAAAACCCTTTACATCTCCCAGTTCCTGCTGATCTATGCGCTGCTGTTCGTCGTCGGCATGATCGGCCTGGTCTTCATGTGCTGGCGCTACGCCAAGGTCGTTGACCGGCCATGGCTGCGCCGCGGTCTCAGGACCATCGCCGTCGGCGCGATCTTCGGAATGGGCTACGGCGTGCCCAAGACCGTCTCCAATCTCTGGGACACGTTCGGCACGTCGCCGCTTCACTTCATCAGCGTCAACGTGGCGCCCATGAGTGCAAGCGTCGCCGCCTGGCTCTTCGCCGCCGGCTTCACCATGCCCGCCTGGGGCGTCGGTCTTGACCGCTCCCGCGAGCGCCTTGCACTGAACGGCGCCTACCGGCGCCTGCGCCCCCTGTGGGCGGCACTCACCCAGGCCTTCCCGGAAGTCGTGCTGTTCCCGGACGTGCACACCACCAAGGCACGCATGCGACTGCGTGACGAGGACCCTGGCTTCGTCGTCAGCCGCACCGTCATCGAGATCCGCGACGGCCAGCTCGCCCTCCGTCCCCACTACGACCCCGGGGTAGCCGAGGCCGCACGCACGCTGTGCGCTGCCCGGGGCCTGGCCTTCGAGGAAGTCGAGGCTGTTGTGGAGGCGGCGCAGATCAAGGCAGCCCTTGTTGTACGGGAAGCTGGTGGGCACATAGCGGAGCACGCTGGTGATGTTCCACACGACCCTGCCGCCGGTGACATGAGTGAGGAACGTGATTGGCTCATCCGCGTAGCAGAAGCGTTCCAGCATTCGGCACTCGTTGACCAGGCAGCAGCCACCACGAACCAGCCCACAGCGGAAGCGAAACGATGACAACTGCTCCATCATCGGCCAGCCTGTTCAACGATGCGCTCATGACCGACCCGTACCAAGCGTACGCCCGGCTGCGGGAAGCCGGGCCGGTGCACCACACCACCACTCCTGACGGGGCCCCCGTGTGGGTCGTCACCCGCTACGACGATGTGCGTGCCGCTCTCACGGACCCGCGGTTATCGCTGAACAAGGCAAACGCTCACACTGCCGGCCGCTACAAGTCATCCATGCCGCCGGAGCTGGACGCGCATCTCCTCAATATGGATCCGCCTGACCACACGCGGCTTCGCCGACTGGTCTCCAAGGGTTTCACCGCCCGGCGTGTCGAGGGTCTGCGGCAGGGCGTCCAGGTACATGTCGATGGACTCCTGGACGGCATCGCAGACCGGCCAGCCGACTTGATGCAGGCCCTGGCAAACCCCCTGCCCATGTTGGTCATCTGCGAACTTCTCGGCATTCCTGCCCAGGACCGCGGTGATTTCCGCACCTGGACCCGTAGCGTGCGGGGGTCCGAGGAGGACTCGGCCGTGGAATCCCGTACCGCCATGCGGAAGATGCACCAGTACCTCACCGGAGTGATCGATGCCAAGCGCAACGAGCCGACCGATGACCTGCTTTCCGATTTGATCGGGGCTCGCGACGAACATGACAGACTGAGCGAACCGGAGCTGCTCGCCATGGCGTTCCTGATCCTCTACACCGGCTACACCAGTGCGGTGAACCTGATCGGTAATGCCGCGTTGGCACTCCTGCTGCACCCACAGGTGATGACTTCGGTTCGGGCCGACAGCACACCGATCCGCGCGGTGCTGGAAGAGACACTCCGCTGGAACGCCCCCGTCACGCTGGGGATCCGACGCTTCGCTCTGGAAGATCTCGCCATCGGCGGCGTCAACATCCCCGCCGGATCCCGCGTCTGGGTCTCACTCGCCTCGGCCCACCGAGACCCGGCCCAGTTCTCCAATCCCGACCGCTTCCAGCCCGAACGACCGGCTGCCCACCTGGACTTCGGCCACGGAATCCACTATTGCCTTGGTGCCCCCCTGGCGCGCCTTGAAGCCGAGGTCGCTCTCACGCATCTCCTGAACCGATTCCCTGATCTGGACCTTGCAGTTCCCGCCGACGAGTTGGAATGGCTACCCTCGTTTCATCATCGCGGCCTGAAGACGCTGCCAGTGACCTGGTGACTGCCACCCTGCCCCTGCCGAAAATCTCATCCGGCCTGGTGGGCGCGCCTAATGGGGGGTGCGCGGGGTCGGGGGGCTCGGGTGCTCGGAATGGGGCGTCTCGTACGGGCGGTGACTGCCCCGGCATGATGGTCCGTCGTGCTGCTGCGACTGGCCTACCTCACCGTGACGAACGCGTTCGCCCTGCTGCGCCTGCTACCGATGAGCGACCGGGACAAGGACGCCGAGATCCTCGTCCTGCGTCACCAGATCACTGTCCTGCGGTGCCAACTCGGCAAGGAGAAGGTGCGGTTCACCCCGAGCGATCGGGCGTTCCTGGCGTCGTTGCTGAACCGGCTTCCGGTGGAGGTACTGCGCCGGGTACGGCTGTTGGTGCGGCCGGAGACGGTGCTGCGCCGGCACCGCGATCTGGTCGCACGCCGCCGCGCTGCCGCCTCCCGGCCCAAGCGCCCGGGAAGACCGCGGACCGTGCACGCCATCCGCGCCCTGGTCCTCCGCTTCGTCCGGGAGAATCCCAGCTGGGGCTATCGCCGCATCCATGGCGAACTCCTCGTTATCGGGATCCAGGTCGCGGCCTCCACTGTCTGGGAGATCCTGAAGGAGGCCGGGATCGACCCGGCGCCCGAGCGGGCCTCCAGCACCTGGGCGGACTTCCTGCACTCCCAGGCCGACGCCCTGCTGGCATGCGACTTCCTGGAGACGGTCACCCTGTCCGGAGCACGGATGTATGTGTTCACGGTGATCGAGCACGCCAGCCGCCGGATCCGGATACTCGGTGCCACCGCGCACCCGACCGCATCTTGGGTGACCCAGGCCGCGAAGAATCTTGTCATGGACCTCGAGGACGCCGGCTGCCGGGCGCGGTTTCTGATCCGGGACCGGGACGGGAAGTTCCCCGCCCTGTTCGACACCATCCTTAACGATGCGGGGATCGAGGTGGTGCTCAGCGGCGTGCGGATGCCGCGCATGAACTCGATCATGGAACGCTGGGTACAAACCTGCCGACGCGAACTGCTGGACCGCACCTTGATCTGGAACCAGCGGCACCTTCTCCATGCGCTACAGGAGTTCGACGAGCACTACAACTCCCACCGGCCGCATCAGGGCATCGCCAACGCCGGCCCGCTCCACCCGTTGCCAATGCCGGTCACCGATCCGGAGCAGATCGCCCACCTCGACATACGACGATACGAACGACTCGGCGGCATCCTCCACGAGTACCAACATGCCGCCTGACCTCGACGGATGAGGTTTTCGGCAGGCGCAACGTTGCCCTCGCGCTCGATCTCTCGCGTCGCCATGCCGTCACAATCCTCACGCCGGAATAGAGGCATACACCCGACCCTCGACATCTGCAGCATGAACAGGACCGTTCGTCAAAGGCACTGCGATGCTTGCGCGGCAGGCCCCGCAGTGGCGCAGGTGTCCTCGGCGTGATCCCAGTTCGCCGCAGGAGCAGGCGTAGCCACCGTCGCCTACTGCCTCTACCTGCACCACACACCAGAACTGCCCGCCTTCGGAACGGTCGGCGAGGTAGAGCAGACAGGCGAAGGGGAGGGCGCCGGCGGGCTCGATTCGGGAGCGCTCGTTGAATAGCTGGGCCATCGCCTCAACGGTGTCGAGATCGCGTACGACCGGCAGGAGGGTTCGGCGAGGTTGATGGCGGGCCGCCGGTAGACCGGCGGGCCGGAAGGGGCCGGCTCGAGACGCGGTCGGCTGGCCTCGGCTTTGGCCCCGCGGGCGCATTCGTCCCTCGCCTCAGACGGAATCGACCCCGACGGACGCCGTCGCGTTGGCTTGCGCTGCCTCCGTCGCGGCGCGGCCGCGGGCGCTCGCCCGCCGGGCGTAGGCCATCGTCCAGTAGACCAGCACGGCGATCACGGCATACGGCAGGAAACTGTTCACGGTCACCATCTGGCCGTGGGACAGCTGGTACACGAGCACGATGCGCAGCACCGCCTCCAGGATGAACGCCACGCCCCAGACAATCGTCAGATTGCGCTGCACCCGGCGGAATCCCGGGTACTGCCACATGCCATTCCACCAGGCGATCATCTGCGGCGTGCCGTCCGTGGCGAACTTGCGGCCGAAGTAGAACATCAGCGGACGCGGCGCGGCCAGGGTCGCCAGGTAGACCACGCCGAGCACACCCGTCACGAAGGAGTCCTTGGCCAACAGCAGCCGTGGGTCGTCGGGCCCGACGAAGGAGATGACCAGGGTGAGCGCCACGAACGTCAGTGAGACAATGGCGAATTCGTCGATACGCCGGTGCCAGGCAAGGTAAACCGCGATGTCCAGCGCCGGACCGAGGCCAGAACAGAGGATCGCGACGGACTCACTGTAGCCGTGGTCGTGCAATTGGTTGTAGATAAGGATCGGTGCGACCACGTTGAGAGCGATGGTGATCAGCCAGCCGACGGCGGCGGTCGACCGCTTTCGGGCAGGAGGCTGCGGAGTGGAACTGGACATGCGTTTCCCCCGGGTACTGAAGAAGGCGACGTGTGCACACGACGCACGGCACGGCCCAGCGAACAACCGGACCGCGCATATTCTTGCTGATCTTGGAGTGTGATGGCTAGCGGCGTGCCCGTGGCGAGCGCAGGGCTTGGCCTACCCTGCCGTACCCGGCCGACCGGGCAGCGCGGCAGGGCCCGGAGCCGTGGTGCCAGTCAGGTGGTGCAGGTCTCAGGCATGGAGGGCAGGGCCGTCTTCTCTGCGTCGGTGGTGGTCGGCTTCCAGACGGACTTGAGGTGCATGTAGTCCTCGGCTGGCTTTCTTCACGGGTAGCTCGGTGGACACCAACGAGCTCGACGCGAACGGACCGGCCGCCGTGGCAAACGGCAGCAGCAGCACAGCGGTGAACAAAATCGGCGCCACGGCAAGGACCTCCACAGTGATCGCGGCCGTTGATGGTGCGGTCGGTCCAGCGGTACACGATGCCGAGAGCGGCGGACGGCGCGCTGATCATCGGGCGGCAGACCTCCTGTGGGTGATGTCGGTGGCCCTCCCCCAAAGCTCCGACGTGGTACGTGGAAGTGCGGCAGTACGGCTCCGAGAGGCGTACTGCCCCAAGTAGCACCCTGACTTCGGTCGCCTGCAGGACCCGGGAGGATCGTGGCTCAAACCCCCAGCCACAAGGCCGGTCGTGAGTCACGCACTCAACAATGGCCGCCGGTGGCCCTGATACTCATGGGCGTTTATGAGCGCGCGGGCGAGTAGTCAGGCCAGTCTGCCGACTCACCGTCGGCCTTGGCCTTCATCCGTCTGGTCACTGAGAGTATGGGCGGGTGAGTGCTGACAAGTTGGGGCGATGGGTGCCGGACCGCCCCGAAGATGTGGCCGCGGTGTTCGCCAAGGCGGACTTCCCGTGGTGGATCGCCGGCGGATACGCGATCGAGCTCGCTGCCGGCCGTGAACTGCGCCCGCACGGCGATCTCGACGTCCTCGTCCTCCGCCGCGACCAGGCCCTCGTACGTGACCTCCTGGTCGACTGGGACCTGTACGTGGCGGACCCGCCCGGCCAGGGAAAGCTGCGACCGTGGCGTCCTGGAGAGGTCCTCCAGCCGCCGCTCCACGACATCTGGTGCCGCCGCACGCCGGAGGCCCCCTGGTCCATCCAGCTCATGCTGGACGAGGCCGAGGGCACCCAGTGGGTCTCGCGGCGCCACTCCGCGATCCGGCTACCGATCGACAGGCTCGGGCGGACGAACGAGACGGGTATCCCGTATCTCGCGCCCGAGGTGCAGCTCTTCTACAAGGCGAAGACGACCCGGGAGAAAGACGAGACCGACTTTGAGGCGGTACTGCCGCTGCTGGACGCTCCGGCACGCGCCTGGCTGACGGGCGCGATCAAGGTGATCGCGCCCAGTCACCCTTGGCTTCGCAGACTCCAGCCGGTCAGCCGAACGTGAGCAGCGGAACGTCGTAGAGGTCGGGGTTCCGGGGCCGGGTCATCGTGGGCGACGTGACCTCCACGATCAGTAGTTCGCTGAGGAATTGGACCTTGGCGCTGAGAAGGTGGCTCGTCCTGCCGTCGGCCGACTGGGCCTTCAGACCGGCGGAGACGTGGATGTGCGGGAGTATTCCGCCGGTGGCAGGGTCATGGGCGAGGGTGCCGGCGCCGAACGCCTCGACGTTGGTGACGTACGTCTTCGCCCAGACCGGTGCGTCCGGGTCCGCGAGCTTCTCGCAAGCACCCACGATCTCAGCCTCCGCGAAGGCTCCGATGAACGAGGGGATGTAGCCCTGCCGTACGCCGTTGTCCCGGCAGAAGGTGGACAGCGCCTCGAAGAAGTCCTCCCCGTGGTCGAAGGTGACGCCGAAGGTACGGCCGACGGTCAGCTCGTGAGCACGCATGGGCGGGTGTCTCCTGATGAGGTGGGATCAGCGGGCGGAGGCGGTGGTGAAGGTCTCGCGGACCGTCGCTCCGTCGGCGCCCTGAGCAAGCAGAGCGTGCAGGAGGAGCCGCGCCTGGTACGGGCCAAGTTCTCCGGCGCCGATGAGCCCACGGCCGAGGAGGTCCTTCTCGGAGCCGGGGAAGCCGTACGTGTGGGACAGGACGGGGCCATTGCCGATGCGGGAGGCGAGGACCACGGGGATACGGGACGCGAGCTTGGTGAGCCCTTCGACGAGGCGCTCCGGGACGTGGCCGACACCAAAGGCCGCGACCACGAGTCCGTCGCAGTTGCCGTCCCACAGGTCGAGCAGGGCGCCGTCGTCGCCGAGGGTGACGGTGTAGAGCCCGACGCGCGCCTCACGGTCGGGGGCGCCGACCAGCGGTCCGCGGGACGGCAAGCCGCCCACCATACGCACCCGGTTCTCCGCGATCCGCGCGATCGGGCCGCTTGCTGGTGAGATGAAGGCGGCGGGGCTGGTGGTGTGGGACTTGCGGACGGTCCGGGCCGAGTGGATCTCATCGCCGAGTACGACGAGGCAGCCGACTCCGCTGAGTCCAGGGTCGGCGGCGGCCAGGACGGCGGCATGGAGGTTGGCCGGACCATCGGCGCCGGGCAGGGTGGGGTTGCGCATCGCGCCGGTGACGACGACCGGCTGCTCGTGGCCGTGGTAGAGGTCGAGGAGGAAGGCGGTCTCCTCGATGGTGTCGGTGCCCTGCGTGATGACGACGCCGTTGACCTCTCCGGTCTCCAGCTCCGCCGCGATCTCGGCCGACAGTGCGGTGAGGTCCTCAAAGGTCAGGGAGGCGCCGGGAAGACGTCGGAAGTCCCGCACCTTGAGACCGATGCCAATCGTGGCCAGCGCGGGTACCGCGGCGAGGAGTTCGTGGGCCGAAAGCGCCGGTACGACGCCTCCCGTGGTGGGATCCGTGGTCATGGCGATCGTTCCGCCGAGGGAGAAGACCGCCACGTTCCTGACCGACTCCGTCATTCCCCTGCTCCCCTGTCCGGACGCCGCCGAGCGCTGCCTCACGAGTGGTTCACGCAGGCTATCGGGTCGGCGCCGTGCGGGTACGCGGAATGATCACCATCTGCTCGGCCACGAACCGGCAAGCGGCCTCCAGCCCTTCGAGGCCGAGCAACCGGCTGCGCGGCCGGGCAAGCCGCTCCGTACCGGCCGCCGACAACTGTGCGCACCGGCGACCGAGCCAGGAGGCGTCGAGGCCGAGGTACTCCGCCGTTGCCGCCAGGCGCTGCCCTGCCTGCTCGGCCGCCGTGGCCGAGTGCTGGCTGACGTGGCCCGTCACATCGGCGAACGTCCGCAGGGCTCCCGGCCGCGCGGTGACCGCGAGGCGAGACGCCCCCTCGGTTCGTACCCATGAGGCGATAACGGCCCGGCGCCCGTGGGAGAGCGCGAAGCCGTCGGTGTGAGCGAAGCCTCCGTCGTCGGTCACCCAGGTGCGGATGCCGAAGGACTCCATAAGCGCGATGGCGAGGAAGAGCAGAACGCGCTCGTACGCGGGCGAGGAGGCGACAGCAGTCTCGGGGACGCAGAACCCCCGGCCGCTGGTACCGCCCGGACTCCAGGGTGCCATTCGTTCGAGGTAGCGGTATTTGTGCCGGAAGAACAGCCACGTGGCAGCCTCTTCACCGCGCTGTTCCCTGGTCCAGAAGACGGGCGCGTCGCTCAGGTGGTCACGGTGGCCCAGGATGTATCGGGCGGCGGTCTCCGAGCCGATCAGCATCCGGGAGACCTCGGTCAGGCCCTGGTCGGAGGCGGCTGGTGAGCCCGGGGAAACGGTGAGCGACGCCAGCGATGTGTGCAGGGCTTGGTCGTCGCCGAGAAGTGCCGCCTCGAAGCCAGACACGGCCCAGAGAATGCCGTAGGTCAGATCGTCCAGTTCGTACGCGGCGGGGATGCCGACCGGGGTGGAGGCGGTGGCGCGTACGCCGCTCGACCGGGCGTCGGTGACGAACTGCCGGACCGCCCCGTCCACCGTGCGGTTCGCGACGAGGAGCGCGCGCATCGGCATGGCGCGCCAGGCATCCAGCTCCGGGCGGGAGTCGAGCCTCAGGCTGTCCCCGAGGAAGGAGGCCGCGGGAAGGGTCAACACAGGAAGCGCCGTCGTCGGGACGGACCTGCCGGCGGGTAACAGAAGCTGGCCCGGCCCTTCGGGCAGCGTCGCGTACCCACGGGCTCCAGTACCCGCCGTTCCCGGTCGGCCCGTGGAGTCCGGGATGTGCGGATCGGCCGTGGGCAGGAGCCCGAGCAGCTCCTCCGGGACTCCGAGCGCATCGGTCCACTGGACGAACTGCCGTCGGTCGCGGATCCGTTTGAGCCCTCGTTCCAGTCTGCTGACCTCGGCCTGGTCGATGCTGACCATCCGCGCCACGCCGGCCTGGGAGAGGCCCGTGTGCTTCCTGAACAGCTTGACGACGGCGCCGAGTTCCCATGCAGCCACCGCTCGCCGGACCGTCGGATCACGCCAGAAGGCCGGGTCGGCCCGTCGGGCGGCCGGCCCGCCCTGGCACGAGGCGCATCGTGTACCGGCATTGAAGCGGCTGAGAAGGGCACCGCAGCGCGTACACCGCCGCTGTCCGCTGTCGACCATGGTCGGCATTCTCCCTCGCTATGTGATCACCCGGGCACGTTCCGCTGACGGGGCTCATAAACACTCATAGGCGTGGGCCATCGTGGCGGCCATCGTGGTGGAGCACCGCCGACCGGAGCCGCGTGCCGCGACTCCCCGGACGTGAGGATCCGACCTGTGACCTCCTTGACCCTGCCACCCCGGCCCCCCGGTTCGCCGCCGCTCGTCCATGCCTGGCAGACGCTGGCGGACGGGCTGCTGACCCAGCGGCTCCATCTCCATCTCGACGAATGGCGGGCTGCTGTCGCCGAGGAGAAGGCGCTGCCGGACGTGCCGGGCGCCGATGTCTCCGTGCTGGCCCGACGCCCGTCGCCGCTGCCGGCAAGTGACGAGTCCGCGATGGCGCTGCTGGGGGACGCCGGGCTCGGCTTCTGGTGGGAGCTGCCCCAGAGGCACGGAGTGGAGTCGCGGAACCAGCGCGGGGCACTCCACCGCGCCGCCGACACCGCTGCCCAGAATCTCCTCGTCGAGCACTCCGGGGCGTCCTGGTCCGACGCTGTGATCGCAGTCAGCGGCGCCGCCGCGTGGTGGGTGGGCTTCTTCGCGGTCATCCGCCACCGCGGGGTGCACCACATCACGCTGGAGCCGCACCCGAGCCCGGTCCATGAGCAGGCCCTGGGCACCGCCGTGAGCGTCGTGGCCCACGGCATGGCCACGCGGGTGCTGGAAGCGGCGCTGCGCGACTCCGCCGACGACCCGACCCTCCGCGCCGCGTACTGCCGGGCCATCGAGGCCGGCATCTGCGCCGAGCCCGAGCTGCCCCGCCTCGTCGACGAGTTGGCGGAGCTGCGGCTGGTGGACCTGGTGTCCACCACGGCCCGCTGGCGGGGCCGCTTCGCCAAGTACGCCGGCGGCACGGGGGCGGGGCAGGTCGAATGAACCACCGCTATCCGTTCATCGTCATCGAGGGGCTCGACGGCACCGGCAAGACGACGCTGCGCAAGGGCCTGTTCCGGCTCTGGGAGGGGCTCTACGGCGTCACCCCGCTGTGCGTGCTCACCACCAACTTCCTCGCCGCCGACCATGCCGCCGCCATCGTCACCGGCAAGTACCAGCCGAACGCCGGGAACCATGACGCCTACCTGTCCGCGATCGCGTCGGACAAGCGGGCCACGCTGGATCGCCTTGTGCTGCCTCAGCGACCGGCCCGGCCCGTGATCGCGGATCGCTGGCTGCTCAGCGAGCTGGCCTTCTTCGCCGTGAAGCACGGCATGAGGGCGTCGGAGACGTACGAGACGCTGGCCGCACGCCTCACCGTGGCCCCCGATCTCACGCTCGTCCTGGACCTGGAGACCGACGCCTCGATGAGCCGGGCGCAGGCTCGACAGGGAGACGCCGTCCGAGCCGACTGGGACGTGCACGACGTCCAGGGCCGGGTTCGGGAGACATATGAGGCCGTGGTTACGAAGCCCGACCAGTTCCCGCTCCTCGGCGACGTGGTCCGCCTGGATGCCCGCCGCCCCCGGTCCGAGGTGCTGCTCGCCGCCTGGGACGTACTGCGCGATCGACATCTGGTACCGCCCATCGCCGCCCACACGGAAGGAGAAGAGACCCGTGACTGACGGCACCAAGGCGAGGCGTCTGCGCGAGGCCCTCGACGACAGCGAGCGGAAGCACCCTCTCCTGGCGATCGGTGCGGTGAACGCACTCGCCGCGCACGTCGCGGCGGAGGCGGGCTTCGACGCCCTATGGGTGAGCGGTCTGGAGGTGTCCGCGGCCTCCGGGCTACCGGACGCCAACGTCCTGGGCCCCCGGGACCTGTCCGACGTGGTCGCCTCGCTCGGCCGTGTCACAGAACTGCCTGTCATCGTGGACATCGACAACGCGGGCGGCTCGGGGCGCACGGCGGAGCGGTTCACGTACGACCTGATGCGCGCCGGAGCCGCAGCAGTGTGTGTCGAGGACAGCGCGTACCCCAAGTGCAACAGCTTCGCGGCCCACCGTGCCCAGAGCCTCGCCGACCGGGACCTGCTCTGCGAGCAGGTGGGGCGCATACGGAAGACCGCCGGTGACGGCCTCGTGGTCGTGGCCCGCACCGAGGCCCTGATCGCCGGCGAGGACACGCCCACGGCGATCGCCCGCGCCGAGGCGTACGCCGAGGCCGGAGCGGATGCGATCCTCATCCACTCCAAGGACGCGACCGGTGATCAGGCGCGGGCCATCGGACGTGCGTGGAACCACGGCGTGCCGCTGGTCAGCGTGCCCACAGCGTTCCCCGACCTGAGCGCCGCCGAGCTCGGCGAGGCCGGCTTCCGCCTCTGCATCTACGCGAACCAACTCAGCCGTGCCGCCCTCGCGGGTATGCGCACCGCTGCCCGTCAGTTCCGGCGCGGCGGGAGTTTCCGCTCCACCGTCGCGGGCTCCCTCGCGGAGGTCGGCGACCTGATGCGCGTCGGCGAACCGGAGGCGCTGTCGTGCCTCTGACGCCCGAGCTGCCTCGGATCAGTGTCTCCGTGAAGGCGGCAATCGTGCGCGACGGCGCCATCCTGCTCCTGTCGTACGACGACGAGGCCGGGTTTCACTACAACCTCCCGGGCGGCAAGGCCCAGGTCGGCGAGGACCTCCGCCAGGCCGTGAACCGCAAGGTCGCGCAGGAGACCGGCCTGCAGGTCGTGGCCCGGCGTCTGCTGTGCGTCGTCGAGTACGTCCCCGAGTCGTGGCAGGGCGAGTTCGGGGACGTACAGAAGGTTCAGTTCAACTTCCTCGCCGAGCAGGTGGACGACGCCGAGCCGCGCATGCCGGAACCGCCGGACCCCATCCAGGTGGGCTTCGAGTGGGTTCCGCTGGAACGTCTGGGCGACGTGTACCTGCTGCCCCGGATCAACCGCCCGCTGTCGGCGGCGTTGAGCGGGAAGCTCGCCGACCCCTTCGTGGACAGGTGGTGACCTTCATGGATCCAACGCTGAAGGATCTGCAGGAGTGGCTACTGCGGGAGCACTCAGGGACGGTCAGTGCCGACCGGCTCCACGTGATCGCCGCCGAGCTCGCCGACATGACCGCCCGCGGTCGTCCGGGAGCCGTGGTGGAACTCGGCTGCTACAGAGGTGCGATGGCCCTCTGGATCCGTAGCGTGCTCGACTCGCTGGGCGACCGCGACCGCGAGATCCACGTCTACGACTCCTTCCAGGGCATGCCCGCGCCCGGCGCCGAGGACTCGGACCACCTGGCGGCGGGCGAGCTCCGGTCCTCCCCGGACGACGTGCGCGCCACGCACGCGGCCTGGGGCAGGCCGGCGCCGGTCATCCATCCGGGGTGGTTCGACGAGACCCTTCCCAAGGAGCTGCCCGACGAGATCGTGTTCACCTACCTGGACGGCGACTTCTACGACTCGACTCTCAGGGGACTCACGCACTGCGTCACCCGCCTGGTGCCGGCGGGTGTGTTGCTCGTCGATGACTACGCGGACACGGCGGTCAATCCACGAGCCTGGGACGGGCTCCCCGGGGTGAAGCGCGCCTGCGACGCGTACTTCGGCGCGCCGTCGCCGGTGACCGTCGTCGTGGGCGAGGGTGATCTGGCCTTCGGCCGGTACGAGAAGCCGGGGTCCCTCGGATGAGCGCAGTCCTCGTGGTGCGCGGAGCGGCGGATGCGGGTGCGATCCGCCGTGCGCTGCCAGCCGTCCCCGTGCACGATTTGCTGGACCTGAACTGGCCGCTGCCAGCCGACGCGGCCGTGGTCGTCCTGCGTTCCGGTGTCCGACTCGGAGAGCGGGAGCTCGACGCACTTCCTGGCCTGCGGCACGTCGTACGGACCGGCTCCGGCGTCGACCACATCGACGTGAGCGCACTCCAACGTCGTGGGATCACGCTGCACCGCAACGCCGAGGCCGGGGCGGCCGCTGTGGGCGAGTGGGTCCTCGCCGCTGCTCTCGCCCTGGCCCGGCGGATTCCCTTGGGGCAGCACGCGCTTCAGCTCGGTCGTCACGAGAAGGAGGCGTGCATGGGTGTCTCACTCGGCACCCTGGCCGCGGGCGTCTGGGGCGCGGGTCCGGTGGGACTGGCCGCCGGCCGGGCCATCGCCCCATATGTGGCACGCACGGCCTACGCCGCATGGCCGTCGAATCCCCCCGGTCTGCGGGAGGTGTCGCAGGCGGCGCTCATGGAGCAGTCGCAGGTGCACGTGGTCGCCCTGCCACTGCATGCCACGACCCGGCAGTTCATCGGCGAGGAATTCCTGGCACGCGTCGCTCCGCAGCAGCCCCTACTGATCTGCGCCGGGCGGCTGGAGACTCTCGATGTCGCCGCCTGTCTGCCGGCGTTGGCGGCCGGTGGACTCTCGGGCCTCGCACTCGACCCGGTCGAGCGGGAGCACCTGCCGCTCCTCACCGGCTCCACGGTGCCGCTCAACCTCTTGGCCTCGCCCCACATCGGCGCCCAGCGGTCCGACGTGCGCGGCGCGCTCGACCGATGGGCCGTCGATCTCCTCAGGGAGATCACCGCCGACGACGAGATCCTCATCGAAGGAGGCCGCCGGTGAACTCATCAGCACAGCTGCGCCGGGAGATCGCTGACGGAGTCGCCCGGGAGCTGCTCGTCTCCGGCGTGGCTCGTGATGTCTGGCTGGAGGGCGCGCTCGCCTGCGGCTTCGCCCACGCGGCCAGCGATATCGACCTGCGCGGCATTGTGGACGGCGACCTTCCGGCGTGGGAGTCGCGCATCGTGGACGGCGTCCGTGTCGACCTCCAGGCGGCGGCGCCGCAGCGGGCGGAGGAACTCCGTCACCTGCTCCGCTCCTTCGACGTCCGCCGCGACGACCTCGGATCGTTCCGCCGAGTACGCGCCTCGATGCACGACCTCATGTGTCTGCGCACCGCTCTCTCATACGGCTCCGGACGCTGGGATCCGGTACTCGATCCCAGGGAGCGCCAGGGCTACCGACGCTGGGCGGTCGCCGACCAGGCGGAGGTCGCGGCGAGTCTCGCCGAGGACCTGACGGGCCTCGTCGAGGACGGCCTGGCCGAACCCGCCCGCGTTGTGTGCCGGAAGCTGGAGACCTGCCTCACCGCGCTCGAGTGCGCGGCGGCAGGTCATCCAGTCCTGGGCGACAAGTGGCTGCCGCTGCTTGCCGGCGCTCCGTTCGGTCCGCCGATCGAGCCGGCCCGCACGGAGACGTGGGAGTGGTTCCGCCCCGTTCAGCGACGAGTGGCCAGAGCGCTCCTGGGCTGCTGGCCCGTCGATGACCCGCTGCAGAAGCCTCCCAACCTGGTTGCCCCTGACTCCGGCTGGCTACCGCAGCGGTACGCCGACGGGTGGTTCCTTCGCCGCGGCGACGTCCACATCCCCATCACCGGCGGACAGCTTCTCGGGTGGCTGTCCACGGTCTCCACCGATGGCGCGTAGACCGCGCCTCTCCTCCTCAGGAGTTCTCTGATGCCCGTCACCCGCACCGCCCCCATCGACCTGGAGAGTCTTTACGCCCCGCTGTCGAGCACCGGGCCGGACACGGCCGTCTCCGTCATCCTCAAGCTCCGCGGGGAGACCTGCGACATCGACTGCCTGTACTGCTTCGAGAAGCGCAAGGAGTCACCGGGCGGCGCCCGGATCAGCGCGGCACAGGTCCACCGCCTCGGTTCGATCTTCTCCGGGCGTCCGCTCAGCGTCGAACTCCACGGCGGGGAGCCCCTGACCGCCGGCCGTGAACGGATCGCGGAGATCCTGGACGCGCTCGCCACACAGCCGAACGTCATCCGCGTGAGCCTCCAGACCAACGGCCTCCAACTCGACGACTCCTGGCTGGACCTGTTCGAGCGGCACTATCCGGAACTGGAGATCGGCATCTCCCTCGACGGGGACGCGCTGGGGAACTCGTGGCGAGTGGGCTACGACGGCCGCCCCACCTACCCGCGAGTGGTCGAAGCCCTGAAGCTCCTCGGCCGTCGGGAACGCCGCGTCGGCGTCATCTGCGCCGTCACCCCGTACGTCCTCGGCCGGGCCTCCGAGGTCATGGAGCACCTCGCATCCTTTCCCGCAGTGACGACGGTCAGCCTTGTGCCGTGCTTCGACGCGGCGGTCACCCGGTCGACCGCAGTGGTCGGATCTCGTGCGCCGACCAGTCGGGCACTCCAGCGGCGGGCCATCGGCCCCACCGGCCCGGCCTGGGCCGTCACGCCTCGTCAATACGCCGACTTCGTGCTGGAGGCCGCCCACCACTGGGTCGCCGACGGCCTGTTCCGCCGCGTCAAACTGGAGCCCGTCGTCTCCGTCATTCGCCGTCTGAAAGGTCTGCAGACCCGTTCCTGTCACTTCTCCGACTTGAAGTGCGACCACGTCCTCACCCTCTATCCCGATGACCGCCTGGGAAGCTGTGACGAGCTGCCCTGGCCGCAGGCCGGCCTCGCCGGGCTCGGCGACATGCACGCCGAGGCGGACGTGGCCAGCGCCCAGGGCGGCTCTCCCCTGCTTCAGCAGGCACGCTCCCTGGTCACGAAGTGCACGACCTGCGACTACCTCGACACCTGCGGCGCGGGCTGCCCGGCGGTCCGCCTCCGCTTCGCCGCCGCAGGCGACGAAGACGCGTACTGCGACCACCGCATGCGCCTGATCGACGGCGTCGCCGCCCTCCTCGCCCAGCCAGACCTTCCGCCCGGTGCCGCATGCTCCCGGTTGCGCTCGCGTCCCGTCCGCCCAAACAACATGCACCACGTCTCCGCCTTCCTGGCTCGCTGGGACGACCCCACCGCTCCCCGCTCGCCCGCGCATCTCCAGGTCAGTGCCAACGGGAACATCAACACGGTCGGCCTCCCTGGCGTGCACGAGGCAGACGATCTCGACCCCCACCATCCCCAGTGGTACGAGGGCATCGAGCCCGGCATCCGCCCGGTCGTCGACGCGCTCACCTCAGGCTGGAACACCGTCACCTATGACAGCTGCCAGGGCCACGCCTACGCCGACCTCCACGGAGCCGAGCCCCGGTTCCCTTCGGTCGGCATCCTGCCGCGCGACCGCGCCGAGTACGCGCGTACAGCGGCGCGCCTGTGCCGTGCCGCCAGCCGAGCCGAGTCCTCCCTGCCCGGGGCGTGTTCGCTGGTCCTCGGTCGCAGCGAACTCACGTGCCGCGCCACCGGCCGGGTGTATCCGACGCTCGACCTCTATCTCGTGCCCGCTGCCGGCACCACGTTGGCCGAGTACTTCGAGGACCTCGCCCAAGCGGAGCACGTACTCACGGTGGCCCTGGCCGAAGCCGCCTCTGCCCCGCCCTCCACCTTCTGCGCGTGCGCAGGCGGACAATGATCCACATCGCCGAGACTCTGTCCATCCGTACTGTGGAGGGCTTCCTCAAGCCGGACGAGATCGAGCGACTCAGCCTCGTCATGGACGACACACTCGGCTCCCTCGGGCGCGACCGGTACGGCACGGCCCGCCGCACCACCATTCACGAGATCCCCGGTCACTCCCCCACCAAGGCACAGGACGTCTACGAGCCGGCCGGCCGGATCGAGATGACCGAGATCCCGTACGAGGCGACCGCCCTCCTCGACCAGGCCCTGAAGCTCCACATGGTCGCGATCACGCGCACGCTGCCGTCGGTCACCGGCCACCGGCCGTGGATCTACCTCGAATACGGGGCCGGCCAATACATCACCGCGCATGCCGACGGTATCGCCCCCGATCCCCTCACCCGTCCCCGCCAGATCGCCGCCGCGACGGTCACGCTCACGGACATTCACGACACCGGCGGCGCGTTCTACGTGGAGACCACGGGCAGCGACGCCGTCTGGACCGCTGACGAGGCGCCGACCGAGGCGAGTTACGCCCAGGGGATGCGTTTCGTACACGACGGGACGGACATGTCCTCCCACTGGTTCCGCACCATGCCCCGCACCCGATGGAGCGTTGCACCCGCTCCCGGCACGCTCGTGGTGTTCGGCAGCCAGCTCGTCCACGGCACCGAACCTGTCCGCGCCGGCCGCGTTCGCAAGTTCCTCACGCTCCTCGTCTCCGAGTAGGAGGCTTCGCGGCCATGACCGGCCCCCGCGGCCCGCCCCGCAGCGCCCCTCCCCCCGACTCACGGCCCCGACCCAGAGGAGAGAGCGAGCAGTGGCAGAAGACAAGACGTTCGACGAGTTCCTGGAGGCGGTCGCCTCCCTGCGCGACAGCGACCCCGTGCGCACCACCGCGCACACCTCCAACGCGGCCACCGAGACCTGGCTGGCCACCACGGTGCAGCACGACGCCGCTGAGCCCACCACCGAGTCCTGACCCGCCACGGGGCCGGGCCCGTCCCGGTCCGGCCCCGTTCCACCCCCGGAGCCCCAGATGAGCGCTCTCTCCCCGGAAGCCCCGGTCGCCCTCGACGGCATCGCCGACCACCAGCGCCTACAGACCAGCCGTATCGCCTCCGTACTCGGCAACCGCCTCGGCTCATCCGCCCTCGACTACGCCGTGGCCCACCACCTGCTCGAAGGCGCCGAACACGCGGCGCGCGCCCGGCACGCAAACCGCCTCGCCTGGTACCGCCGTACGACGGTACGAGACCTGACCCACCTGTCGGCCGGACCACACCTCGTGCTCAGCCCGCGTCCCGCGGACCTGCTCCGCTCAGAGATCTCCGAAACCGCGTACTACCTCATCGGCCCCGACACCAACCCTGCCCCACCCGAGGCCCTCGGCCTCGTTGGTGCCGCGATCGCCTCCGCGACCGAGCACGGCTTCGGGACCCTGCTCACCCAGCACGCCCCCGTCGTCTGCCTGCTCAACCATCGCCGACTCGACGAGACTCTCCACAGTTGGGCCCTCACCCGCCTCCCAGGCACCGTCTTCACCGACTACACCGCCCACCCCGAGGTCCTGGCCCGTGACCTGATCCACGAGGCCGCCCACAACTGGCTCAACGACGCACTGGCCGCGTACGACGTGAGCCTTCCCACCGACGTCACCTTCTTCTCCCCGTGGCGAGGAACTCCTCGTCCCGTATACGGCTTCCTTCACGCCTGCTGGGCCTTCTCTTGCACCGTGATGTACGTACGAGAGGCGCGGTGCAGCGCTTCGGGCGCCGTCGCCGCCTTCCTCGACACCCACCTGCGCCAGCAGGCTGTCCACTTCGCTGCCAGTATCGAGTGCTTTGATCAGGCCCTCTCGTACGTGCCAGCAAACGAAATCCGTGAATGCATCGACCGCGCAGTCGGCAAGGTCATGTTCTCGCGTAGCAACCGCCTGAGTTCGGTGGGGCTGTGGCAGCCCCCTGGTGCAGCTCGCCTGCCAGCGGCTACGCCTGTGCGGCCAGCCTCTTGCTGACCGCGTCCAGACGAGCCAGCACGCGGTCCCGGCCAAGCAGCTCCATGGACTCGAACAGCGGAAGTCCGATCATCCGGCCGGTGACCGCGACCCGGATGGGCGCCTGGGCCTTGCCCAGCTTCGACCCGTGCTTCTCGCCGACGGCGAGCAGGACGGCCTTCAGATCGTCCTCCTTCCAGTCCGCGACGCCGGCCAGCTCGCTGCGGGCGTCGACAAGATGTCGTCGGCGCCTGCCTTCATCGCGTTGTTCCACGACGCCTCGTCCTCGACCGGCTCGTCGAGGAACAGGAAGTCCACATAGCTGGTGATCTCGGAAAGCAGCGCCAGCCGGGTCTGGGGCAGGGAAGCCGCCGCCTCGAAGGCGTCCTTGTCGAAAGCATCCGGCCGCCACGGCGCGTAGGGGGCCACGAGCCCCGGCGCGCAGGCGCCGGCGAACTGCTCCGGCGACAGGGCGCGGATGTACTCGCCGTGAACGCCGTCAGCTTCTTCACGTCGAACTCGCCGACCTCGCTGGCCGATACATCGACGCTACTCGACTCAAGGCGGCACCACCCGGTCATATAGTCACCGAGTGCGAGTTACCGACGTCATCATGACTACTGGCATCGCAGCGCGCCCGCAGGACGAGCGCGGGTACCCCGTCCCGGCGATCACCCCGTGGGAGGACGGAGTCTCACAGTTTGCCAACACCAGCCTGCGCCGGGTCTTCCTGTGCGTCGAAGAGCGTCGATGCACCGTCTGCGGCAAGGGGATGCAGCCGGGACCGGTGTGGCGGGTCGTCGACGGAGACGAGGCCAGGATCTCAAGCCGGCCAACGTCATGCTGACCCGCAATGGCCAGGTCAAGGTGATGGACTTCGGCATCGCCCGCGCTATGGGCGACGCCGGCATGACGATGACGCAGACCGCGGCGGTCATCGGCACCGCCCAATACCTGTCGCCGGAGCAGGCGAAGGGCGAGCAGGTCGACGCGAGGTCAGACCTGTACTCGACGGGTTGTCTGCTCTACGAGTTGCTGGCGGTCCGCCCGCCCTTCGTGGGCGACTCCCCAGTCGCGGTGGCCTACCAGCACGTCCGCGAGGAGCCGCAGCCGCCGAGCGTCTTCGACCCCGGGATCACGCCCGAGATGGACGCGATCGTGCTGAGGGCGCTGGTCAAGGACCCGGACTACCGCTACCAGTCCGCCGACGAGATGCGTGCCGACGTCGAGGCCTGCCTCGACGGCCAGCCGATCACGGCCACAGCGGCCATGGGTTCCGTCGGCTACGGCGGCTACCCCGACTACCAGCCGACGACGGCTCTGCGCACGGACTCCAGCGCGACGACGATGCTGCCGCCGGTGAACCGCGACGGCGGCGGCTTCAGCTACGACGAGCGCCCGGACCGCCGCCGGCAGAAGAAGAACAACTCGTCGACGATCTTGCTGGTCGTGGCCGGTGTGTTGTTGCTTGTGGGTGCGACCCTCATCGGCAAGTGGTTGGGAAAGCAGTTTTAGAGGTCCTAACAAAGGCGTCGGACGTGTCTGTAGGTGATGAGACATGTGGCGAGCCCGAGGAAGGCTTCGTGGATGTCGTCCCGTCGCTCCCACCGGATGCGCAGGCGACGGAAGCCGTGCAGCCAGGCGATCGTTCGTTCGACGACATGCCGGAAGATGCCCAGGCCAGAGCCGTGTGGCTCGCCTCGCCTCGCGATCACGGGACGGATGCCGCGCTGCCACAGCAGGCGCCGGTACTTGTCGTGGTCGTAGCCGCGGTCGGCGAGCAGTGCGTCGGGCCGGTGCCGGGGCCGGCCGACAACCCCGGCGACGGCGGGGATCTTGTCGAGCAGGGGCAGAAGTTGGGTGACGTCGTTGCGGTTGCCGCCGGTCAGCGACACCGCGAGCGGGATGCCCTGGGCGTCGGTGATGACGTGGTGCTTGCTGCCCGACCGCGCGCGATCGACCGGGCTGGGACCGCTTTTGGGCCCCTGCGGGCCGCCCGCACATGGGAGGAGTCGATCACCGCCCGCGACCATTCCAGCTTCTTCGCCGACCGCAGCTTCTTCAACAGCAGCACATGCAGCTGGTCCCGCACCCCGGCTTCGTTCCACGCGGCCAGCCGCCGCCAGCAGGTCATGCCCGAACCGAAGCCCAGCTCCTGGGGCAGGTACTCCCACTGGATGCCGGTGTGCAGCACGAACAGGATCCCGCACAACGCCTGTCGGTCTGGCACCCTCGGCCGTCCATCGACCAGCTTCGGCCCCGGCTTGGGCAGCAACGGCTCGATCAGCACCCATAGTTCATCCGACACGATCCACGGCCGCGACTGATGTTTCCCCACGACCAGACCAACGAGCACATGAGCCAACAGTCACACGATCGGCCACTTCTGTTAGGACCTCTAAGCTGCCCACCAACCGGCCGACGAAGGGACACAACCGTGGCTCAGCGGACAACCGACGACCAACCCAAAGCGCTCACGCCCGCCCTCGAATCCATGACTCTGCTGGTCGCCGCCGTCATCGTCCACGACAAGGCCACCAACCGCGTGGTCCTCCTCCAGCGCAGCCAGAACGCCAAGTTCGCACAGGGCATGTGGGACCTGCCCGTCGGCAAAAGCGAGCCCGGCGAGCCGATCACCGAAACCGCCGTACGCGAGCTGTACGAGGAAACCGGCCTCACTGTGAAGCCTGAAGCCCTGCAGGTCGCCCACATCATCCATGGCGCCTGGGGTGTCGAGGCACCCAACGGCTTCCTCACCGTCGTCTTCGCCGCCCACGAATGGACCGGCGAACCGGAAAACCGCGAGCCGCGCAAGCACGCCCAGGTCTGCTGGGTCGACACCGGTGCCGTCCCACAGGAATTCGTGGACACCACCGCCAGCGCTCTGCACCGATACCTCGCCGATGGTCCTCAGGTATCGCTGAACGGCTGGAAGTAAGTACCCGAGGGCCGCCCCCGCTGCCCCCTGGTTCGTACTTCATGCCTGGCTGCCACGGCGAACCGCCTCCGCATCGAGCTGCTTGGTGCACCATGTTGCTCCAGACAACCCTCTACCAAGCTGCAGACCACATGGGCCGTATTCGGCGCCGGAGCGTTCGAACGCCCCCCTGACACATTCCGGCGGGTTTAATTCGGATGGACGATGTGG
The DNA here is from genome assembly GCF_053611725.1 of Streptomyces sp. NPDC054783. NCBI lineage: Bacteria > Bacillati > Actinomycetota > Actinomycetes > Kitasatosporales > Streptomycetaceae > Streptomyces > Streptomyces sp. NPDC054783. The sequence goes on from NZ_JBSHAY010000049.1 coordinate 37,787, forward strand.
CAACACCGTCAGGGCACCGAACTGCCAGTCTGCACATACGACTTCGCTCCCGGCATAAGATGCGGATCACGTCCTCGTTCAGGTGGACGGTGACGCCTTGGTGGGCATAGCCGCGGCCGACCTGGATGCGCTGTTCGGCGACCATAAGGCCGCCGACGCTGCGGACGGTCCGCTCGGCGATCTGCGCGGCGGGCGGGGCAACAGCGGTGGCAGGCCGGCCAGACGGCCACCTTGCAGCCGTCCACAGCAGGGATGCCGTGGACGCCCTGCCACGAACGGAGTTCACCGAACCGTTGGAACCTGTTTGTGTCAACTGATAGATCGACTGCCTAACGTGCGTTGGCTACTCCCGCCGTGGAAGGACACCGCACATGAGACGCGTCACCAAGATCTCCTCCGCAACTGTCGGCCTGGCCGTCCTCGCAGTCACCGGCACCGCCGTCGCCGCCGCGAACCAGAGCGACAACGACTGGCCCTACGCCCACCACAACGCGGCCTCGTACACCCTCGCGGCTGTCGGCGACATCGCCTGCGAGCCCGACGACGCCGAGAACGCCGCCACCCCGGCGTCGCTCAAGTGCGGCAGCCCCACCCTGGGCGGCATGAGCGCCGAGTTCGCCACCGCCAAGCAGGCCACGGGCATGCACCCCGATGCCGTGGCTCTGCTGGGCGACGAGCAGTACCAGGTCGGCAAGCTGACCGACTTCGAGCAGTCCTTCGAGCAGGCATGGGGCGGCCTGCGGATGCTCGAACGTCCGGCGCCGGGCAACCACGAGTACTACCCGTATGCCAAGAAGGGCGACAACGAGGCCGGGCAGAACGGTGCCGGATACTTCGGCTACTTCAACGGCCACGACCAGGCCGGCGCGCCGGAGACCCAAGGCCAGGCCGGCGACGACACCGCCGACAAGCAGGGGTGGTACTCCTACAACCTTGGCAACTGGCACATCATCTCGCTCAACGCCGAGTGCAACTCCGACGCGTTCAAACACGACTGCTCCACGACGGACAGCGGCCTCCTCGGCCAGGAGACCCAGTGGCTCTCGAACGACCTGGCCGCCAACAAGCGTCAGTGCACGATCGCGTACTGGCACCAGGCGACCTTCAGCGCCACGACGGCCTCCACCGCCACGGTGCCCGCGTCCGCGCCGGGCGCCGACGGTGTCGAGGGTGCAGCGACCGACGCGTGGTGGAAGCTCCTGTACCAGCACCACGCCACGCTCATCCTCAATGGTCACGAGCACGCGTACGCCCGGCTGCGCCCGATGAACCCCGCCGGCCAGTACGACCCGGCCCACGGCATCCCGGAGTTCATCGTCGGCTCCGGCGGCGAGGCCCTCGACACCCTCGCCGGCTCGCCCGGCAACTACGACAACCCCAACGTGGTCACCGCCCAGGCCAGCGCCTTCGGCGTCATGAAGCTCACCCTCAAGTCCCACAGCTACAGCTGGGACTACAAGCCCGCCCTGTCCGGCCCCGGCTTCGACTCCACGGCGCTGCAGTACAGCGACACCGGCAGCGGCACCTGCAACTGAGGCCCCAATCTTCCCTCGCATCTGAGGCGTGGCCACGATCGAGATCAGCTCTGCGGCAGCCGTTGAAGCCACTGCGGCAAGCATCAACCGAGACAAGACAGCCCCACACGACCGTGTCGGATCCCAGGTGATGCTTGACGGTGGGCCTATGGGTTGTCCCATCTCCAGCTACCCTCCGGCCATGGAGCAGGAGCAGGACTACCCCCTTGTCCGCGACGTCTTCCCGGAGCTCGTCACGGAGCTGATCACTCTCCTGGACAACGAAGGAGAACGCGAGCTGGCTATCTGCGCGTGGGATCTTCGTCTGGTTGACGAGTGCCCCTGCGGCGATGACTTTTGCCAGAGCTTCCAGACCGCAGCTCATCCGCAGGGGCAGCCATACGGCGCCGGCCACCGGTGCGTGCCGCTCCTGCCCTTGCGAGGCATGCTGTGCCTGGACGTCGTGGATGGCCGGATCATGTACGTCGAAGTGCTCGATCGGCCGCTCATGCACCGCCGCAGTGAGCGGTCCTGAGGTCGGCCTCGCAATCGACAACTCCACCAGTGCCAATCCCGGCCTCCCCACACACGCCGCAACGACGCGCACAGAAAAGCCGAACACGGCCACTGTCAACCATCAGCTGGGACCGAACTGTCAAACATCACCCGAGATCGGACAAGCCCCACCCGGCCGTGTGCCATTGACGAAGATCGACTACGCCTGGGTCGCGGTCTTCTGCTTGAGGCGTTCGTAGGGTGTCTGGCCGTCGAGGCCGCCGTGGGGGCGATGGTAGTTGTAGTAGTCCTCCCACTCCACCAGTTTGTCGTTGAAGACCTCGGCGTCGTCGATGATGACGCCGTCGAGGAGCCGGTAGAACTCCTCGGCGTCGATGCGGTGGGAGCGTTCGACCTTGCCGTTCATCCGCGGGGTGCGGGAGGCGCGAGGCCGAACCCTGCCGAAGCCCCGGGCGCCCACCCCAGACGACAGCCGGATCACTGACCTGCCTGCGTACGCCCCGACAAGCCGAAACGGTCCGACGGCCTCGAACCGCCGGACCGCCGGACCGCTATGAAAGATCAAGATCCGAAGGTGATGATATACACCGGGCTGTTAGTGCTGCCCTCGTTGTGCACTACCGGACAGGACGTCTTCTGCTCGGTGTCCTTGGTCTTGACCTGAACTCCACAGAACGGCGAGTCGTCCCAGTTCATCGTGTTGATGTTGCTGAGCACGGGGATGTTGTCCCCCCCGCCGTTGTCCTGGGGGCAAGCGCTGGCCACCCCAATGCCGGTGAAGAGGATTCCGCAGGTAGCCGCGGCCACCGCTGCAATCTTCTGGACGGTCCTCATATGTTCTCCTCCGCTGCTGTGCCCCAGATCGGGCAGATACCTGGAGAACGATGCACAAAACAGATCAGAGCATAACGCCATTCATCCTTTGATCACTCCTATGGTCGCATAAGTCATGAAACCTCTTGACGAACTGAGCAGATAAGAGGCCTCGTTGCCTGTCGCGCCCGGCGTGACGCTGCTCAAGCCGTTGAGGTATGCGCCTGTCTACTCGTGGTGACAGTGCCCTCATTCAAGGCGGCAGCGGCATCCTCACCGGCCTCCTCACTGAGCTCCTGAACCTGTGGGGCTCGTTTATTCATCGTTGCTGGTCAAGAGCTTCCGGCTCCAGCCCGCCGGTCTGGGATCATCCCGAGATGATCGCCTCGCTGCTCTACAACATGACCCGTCGACTGCTCTCGGTCCCAACCGTGCTGCTCCGTCGCGAGACTTCGAAGGACGCAGAGTTGTTGGTGCTGCGGCACGAAAACGCGATGCTGCGCCGCCAACTCCTCAGCCCCGTGCGCTACCAGCCTGCGGACCGGCTGTGGCTGGCGGCTCTGCCCTCACTCATACCCCGGCGGCGGTGGACACGGGTCTTCCCCGTCACGCCGGGGACACTCCTGGCCTGACACCGCAAGCTCGTCGCCAAAAAATGGGACTACAACAGGCGGCGCACCACCTCAGGTCGGCCGCCGACCCGGGCCGGGGTGAAGAAGTTGGTGATGCCTCTGGCCAGGGAGAACAGCCGCTGGGGGCATCGCAGGATCCAAGGCCAACTCGCCCGGCTCGGACACCCGATCGCCGCCTCCACGGTATGGGAGATCCTCCATGCCGCGGGTATCGATCCGGCCCCACGCCGCCACGGGCCGACCTGGCGCGAGTTCCTCACCTCTCAAGCCGAGGCCATCATCGCCTGCGGCTTCCTGCACCTCGACACCATCGGGCTCGAGCGCCTGTATGCGCCGGTGTTCCTCGAACACAGCAACCGCCGCCTCCACATCGCCGCCGTCACCTCCCACCCGACCGCCGCCTGGGCCGCACAGCAGGCCAGGAGCGTGGCCTGCGACTTCGACCTCCGCCTTGAGTCGCTGCGGTTCCTCATCCGAGACCGCGACTCCAAATGCACCGAGAGCTTCGACGCCGTCTTCCAGGCCGAGGACCTCGAAATCCTAAAGACGCCACCACGGGCACCAAGGGCGAACGCCCACTGCGAAAGGGTCATCGGGACCCTCCGCCGAGAGGTCCTCGACAGCGTCCTGATCCTCAACGAGGCCCATGCCCACCGCGTTCTCACCGAGTACCAGCGGCACTACAACCAGCATCGCCCGCACCGGGCCCGTAACCAGCTACCGCCGGACGCCCACGAGCAACCCGCCAGCGTGCACAGCCTCGAAGGCCGCAGACTCCTGCGCACTCGAGTCCTCGGCGGCGTCATCAACGAGTACCGATACACGTCCTGAACTGCAGCGATGACTTTTCGAGCCCCACAGGCTCTGCCTCTGAGACCGCCGTCGGCGCGCGCCAGGAGTCAGCGGGCCGCCTCGTCGGTTGTGGCCGCCCGGCTCCTCATCGATCGCACCCAATGGCCGGATCCACCTACGTGGTGGTGCTGCGACCAGTGACACGGGCCGGGATGCACCACTGGCGCCAGTTGGTGGGAAGCGGCGTCGTCACTCGCCGAGCACCAGCCGCTCCAGAGCCGCCTGCGCCCGCGCAGGACTGTGCACGGGCCGCGGCCGCGAGCTCCCGTACCCCGCTCGTCGAGCGTCGTCGGGCGCCGTGAGAGCACCACTGCGGCACGCTCGATGCGACCGTCGCGCGCGTCGGCCCGTCCACTGTCAGGTTGCCGGAGCCGCATAGGCGACGCCGAAGCTGAACTCGCGGCGTCGGCCGGGTTCCAGGGCGAGGGCGGCGGTGTGTTCGGGGCGGTTGAAGGCGTTGGTCATCGTCTCGACGGGTTCGAGTGCGATGGAGGCGCGCCGGTCGCGTGCCAGGGTGTCTCCGGTGAAGACGTGCATGTATCCCCCGTATTGCCAGACCCGCAGTTCCTCGCCGGTCGCCGGATCGGTCAGTACCGTCTCCATCCGGCCGCCGGCGCCGGGGGTGAGGTCCGCGTAACAGGCGTCGACGACCGCGCCGCCGAGTCGCTTCGGTGCCCGGAAGTCCACCTCGGGGCAGTGGTCCAGGGGGAGCGTGGCCGCGGCGCCGGGCAGCGGGATGAGGGATGGGTCGGTGCGGATGAGGGTGTGGGCGGGGATGTGCAGGACCAGGTCGTCGATGGGCCGTGACAGGGTGAAGTAGGGGTGCCAGCCCGCGGCGTAGGGGGCCTTGGTGTCGCCCATGTTTGTAGCGCGGATTTCGATGCTCAACTCCCGTGCCGTGAGGGTGAACTCGACTTCGAGGTCGAGGGCGAACGGGTAGCCGGGGTACCGGCCCGGTCGGATGCTTGTGGTGTTCAGCAGTAGGCGGGCGGAGTCTGGCTTCGTGGTGGCGTGGACGAGTTCGAACGGTGCTTCTCGGGCGAAGCCGTGGTAGATCGTGCGGTCGCCGAGGCGGCCGGGCAGCAGGTCGTGGTCGTGTCCGTCGTAGCGATAGCGGCCGTCGGCTATGCGGTTGGTGAAAGGGGCCATCAGGCCGGCGCGTACGCCGTCCTGGGAGAGGAGTTCCTTTTCGTCGCGGTAGCCGTCCGTCAGCTCCGTCAGCGGTCCGCTGCCTCCGCGTCCAACCTGCCAGTTCAGCAGCGTCGCTCCGCGCAGGGCGAGGACGGCACGTGCCGAATCGTCCGGCGCGGAGACGACAAGGGTGGGTTCACCGCCGAGGCGGTCCTCGACGATCCGGTACTCGGCGGTCATGTTCCCCCGTGTTCCCTTCAGCTCGCTTCGGGGGCGAGCTTCTTCGCGCCCGTCATGATGGCCACCGCGTCCTCCATGGAGTGCGACTGCGGGGTGATGACGCCCGCGCAGCCGCCGAGCCGCTGGATGTGGATGCGGTCGGCGACTTCGAAGACGTTGGGCATGTTGTGGCTGATGAGGATCACGCCGAGGCCCTGGTCGCGCAGGTCGCGGACGAGTTTGAGGACCTGTCCGGTCTCGCGGACGCCGAGGGCGGCGGTGGGTTCGTCGAGGATCACCACCCGGCCGCCGAAGGCCGCGGTGCGGGCGACGGCAACGGACTGCCGCTGGCCGCCGGAGAGCGTTTCCACCGCCTGGTTGATGTTCTGCAGCGTGCCGATGCCGAGCCGTTTGATGTGGTCGGCGGCCTGCTTCTTCATCTCGCCGGTGTCGAGCATGCGGAACACCGAGCCGAGGATGCCCTTGCGGCGGATCTCGCGGGCGAGGAAGAGGTTGCTGGCGATGTCCAGGGCGGGGGCCACGGCGAGGGTCTGGTAGACCGTCTCGATGCCGGCGTCGCGGGCGTCCTGGGGCCGCTTGAAGTGGACCTCCTTGCCGTCGACGAGGATGCTGCCCCGGTCGGGGACGAGGGCTCCGGACAGGCACTTGATCAGCGTGGACTTGCCCGCTCCGTTGTCGCCGATGACGGCGAGGACCTCGCCGGGGTGGAGGGTGAGGTCGACGTCGTTCAGGCCGACGACCCTGCCGAAGACCTTGACCAGGCCCTTGGCCTCGAGAACGGGGGCGGTGGCGGTCGTCACGACTTCACACTCCGGATCCACTGGTCGACGGAGACAGCCGCGATCACGAGGACGCCGACTGCGAGGACTTGGTAGTTCGGGTCGATGCCGGCCAGGGCGAGGCCGTTGACGAAGACCTGGACGATCAGCGCACCGATCAGCGAGCCGAAGACCACTCCGCGCCCCCCGAACAGGCTGGTGCCTCCGATGACGACGGCGGTGATGGACTGCAGGTTGGCGTTGAGGCCGCTGTTGGGGTCGCCGCCGCCGACCCGGCCGACGAGGACCCAGGCCGCCACCGCGATGGTGAGACCGGCCAGCATGTAGGCGCTGAGCAGCACCCGGTTGACGGAGATGCCGGCCAGGCGGGCCGCCTCGATGTCGTCGCCGACCGCGTAGAGGTGGCGTCCCCAGGCGGTGTAGCGAAGGGCGTAGCCGACCACCGCGTACAGGGCGATCATGAGGAGCACGCCGTACGTCAGGTTCAGCTGGCCGAGGGAGACCGTCTGGCCGCTCCACATGAGGATGTTGCCAGGCTGCAGCGCGATCGTCTGGCCCTTGGCGTAGATGAGGGTGATGGCGGTGAAGACGCTGAGGGTGCCGAGGGTGACGATGAAGGGCGGCAGCTTGATCTTGGTCACCAGCAGCCCGTTGACGGCCTGCGCGGCTATCGCGACGACCGCGCCGACCAGCAGTGCGAGCCAGCCGGGCCAGTGGCTGTCCGCGACGAGCTTCGACATCAGCAACGACGCGAGCACCATGACGGCGCCGATCGACAGGTCGATGCCGGCGGTGAGGATGATGACGGTCTGCCCGACGGCGAGCGAACCGATGACCGCCACCTGCTGGGCGACCAGCGAGAGGTTCTGCAACGCGTAGAAGCGTTCGTTCACCAGGGAGAACACCACGGCGGCGAGCACCAGGACGATGGCCGGGCTGAGCGCCGGCTGACGGTGCAGCACCGAGTGGATGCGCTGGCTGAGGGTGGCGGGCCGGTTGAGGAACTCCTCCGCCGGTGCCGGTGCGGCTTGAGGGTCCACGTGAGTGGTCACAGGGGGTCCTTCCGGTGTCATCCCTGGTACGGGCTCATGGGCTCGTGTGGTACGGGTGCGACGCCGGTGCCGTCACGGTGGCTTCCGGCGCCGCACCCGGCTTGGGGCAGTCGCACCCGCTCGGGGCGTCAGCTGCCCCAGCAGGCGGAGGCGGCCTGAGACGGGGACTGCACGGTCAGGCCGCCGAGGGGCTTGGCGGCGGCGAGGGCGGTGCCGGTGTCGTAGAAGGACTTGCCGTTGGTCACGCTGGGCTTGCTGCCGCCGCGGGCCAGTTTGGCGATGGAGCTGACGCCGAGGGCCGCCATCTTGCCCGGGTACTGCACCGCGTCGGCGGCGAACTCGCCGCTGGTGAGGTTCTTCAGGCCGGCGCAGCTGCCGTCGATCGCGTAGATCGCGACGTTCTTCTCCTTGCCGGCCGCCTTGAGCGCGTTGTACGCGCCCTCGCCCGCGGGCTCGTTGATCGCGTAGACGACGTTGATGTCCGGGTTGGCGGACAGGCAGTTCTCCATCGCGGTGCGGCCGCCGTCGATGGCGCCCTGGGTGGGCTGGTGGCAGGCGATGGTGTAGCTGCCGCCCTTGCCGCCGGTGTACTTGCCGGACTTGGCTTCCTTGCCGTTCTCGGTCTTGCTGCCGGGGTCGATGCCCATGCCCTCCAGGAAGCCGTGGTCGCGGTTGATGTCGACGGAGACGACCTGGTTGTTGAACAGGTCGAGCATGGCGATGACTGCCGGCTTGCCGTTCAGGGCGGCCGCGGCGTACTGGCCGTCGAGCTTGCCCGCCTGCTCGTTGTCGGTGGCGTAGGTGATGTCCGCGGTGCTGGGCGGGTTGGGCGCGGTGTCCAGGGCGATCACAAAGAGGCCGGCCTGCTTGGCCCGGTTCAGGGCGGCGTTCACGGCGTCGCCGTTGGTGGTGATCAGGATGCCCTTGTCTCCGCGCGAGATGGCGTTGTCGATGGCAGTGATCTGGGTCTGGGTGTCGCCGTCGGAGTTGCCCGCCGCCACTGTGAGACTCACGTTGTCCTTGGCTGCTTGGGTCTTGGCGTCCTTCTCTATGCTCACGAAGTACGGGTTGGTGAGCGTCTTCAGGATCAGCGAGACGCCCACCTTGCCGCCGCCCGACGCGGACGACGAGGAGCTGCCGTTCGAGGAACCGCAGGCCGCGAGCGTGGCGCCAAGGCAGACGGTGACGCCGATCGCTGCCGCCCGGGTACGCCGACCGCGGCGGCTCGACACCTGGCTGGTGGAGATGTTCATGGCTTGATCCCTTTCGGAGCCGTCCCGTGACCGACGCTGAGACAACGTTGACTGAGCGAGATACTGGGCCTGTATGGACGAGCCCGTCAAGGCGCTGATAGACATGCGTGCGCAACGAGTAGGTAACGCACAACCGGTTGGAGACAACGATGACTCAGGGCGAGGCCGCGCCCCGGTCCACCCGTAGCCGCCCCACCATGCGTGAGGTCGCAGCGCTGGCCGGAGTGGCTATCAAGACCGTCTCTCGCGTGTTCAACGGCGTCCCCACCGTCGACCCGGCGATCGTCGCCAGGGTCCGCGAAGCCGCCGACAAACTGGGTTACCGTCCCAACCTCACGGCCAGCAGCCTGCGCCGCGGCGACGGCCGCACCGCCACTATCGGCATGCTCGTCGAGGACGCGGCGAACCCTTTCTCCGCCGTCCTGACCCGCACCGTGGAGAACGTCGCCCGGGAACGCGGAGTGCTGGTGCTGGTCGGCAGCCTCGACGAAGACCCGGCCCGCGAAAGGGAACTGGCCCAGGCGCTCATCGACCGCCGGGTCGACGGCCTGGTGATCGTCCCCGCGGGACGCGACCAGAGCTACCTGATCAGCGAGCAGCACACCGGCACCCGCATGGTCTTCGTCGACCGCGAGGCCGGCCTGCTCGACGCGGACGCCGTCGTCTCTGAGAACCGGCAGGGCGCCGTCACCGCCATCAACCACCTGCTGAAGGCCGGCCATCGCCGCATCGCCTACCTCGGCGACCAGGCGTCCATCCCCACCGCCGCCCAGCGCTTCGACGGCTACCGGCACGCCCTGGAAGTCGCGCACATCGAGTACGACGACGAGATCGTGCGCCATGTCGGGTCCAGCGAGGAGGCCGCCATCGCCGCGACCGAGCAGGTCCTGTCCCTGCCCGATCCGCCGACGGCGCTGTTCACCAGCCAGAACTTCGTGACCATAGGCTCCGTCCGGGCGCTGCGCGCCATGGGTCTGCAGGACACCGTCGCCCACGTGGGCTTCGACGACTTCCCCCTGGCCGACATCCTCAGCCCGGGCATCTCGGTCATCGCCCAGGACGTCGAGCAGGTGGGCAGGACAGCCGCCGAGATGCTCTTCGCCAGGCTGGACGGCGACGAGTCGCCCGCCCGCACCGTCACCGTGCCGACCCGGCTGATCGAGCGGGGCTCCGGCGAGATCACAGCCGAAGGACCGTGCCATGACTGAACCTGCGGGGCTGCCCCCGGCCGTGACCGTGATCGGTGAAGCACTCATCGACCTGGTCCAGCTCGACATCCCCGGGGACTACCGGGCCCGCCCCGGCGGCAGCCCGTTCAACGTCGCCGTCGGCCTGGCCCGGCTCGGACACCGCATCGCGCTCATGGCACGCCTGGCCGACAACACCTTCGGTCGCATACTCCGCACCCAGGCTGAGGCCGAGGGCATCGACCTGACGCACGCCCCAGCCGCCGCCGAGCCCACCACGCTCGCCGTGGTCTCCATGGATCCGGAAGGCCGCGCAAGTTACGACTTCTACCTGGACGGCACCGCGGACTGGCAGTGGACCGATGCGGAGACCGCCCGCGCCCCGCAGAACACCGCCGTACTGCACTTCGGCTCGGTCGCCTCCTGGACCCCGCCGGCCGCCGAGCACATCCACTCCGCCGTCCAGCGCCTGCACGCCGGCGGTACGACGCTGATCAGTTACGACCCCAACGTCCGCCCCGCCCTCCTGGGCGACCCGGCGCGCGGCAGGCAAGCCGTCGACCGCAGTGTCGCCACCGCTCACCTGGTCAAGGCCAGCCGCGAGGACGTCGAGTGGCTCTACCCCGACACGCCCATCGAGCGGATCGCCGCCCACTGGATGGAACTGGGCGCGCTCCTTGTCGTCATCACCGACGGCCCCGACGGGGCTCACGCCTTCCACACCCGTGCGGGAAGCCTGAGCCGGCCCGGCCGGAAGGTCGCGGTGGTGGACACCGTCGGCGCGGGCGACGCGTTCGCCGCCGGACTGCTCGGCGCGCTGCTCCGCCACGGCCTGAACACCCCTCGCGCACTGGCCACGGCCGACCCCGGCGTGCTGACGATCGCCATGGACGACGCGATCCTCGTCTCCGCGCTGACCTGCGAGCGCCAGGGCGCCGACCCGCCCAGCGCCCTGCCCCGCCCCGACCTGCCAGCCCAGGCGCCCCTGGCGGTGACGGATCTGGGCTTCGCCGGCGGCACCGGCCGGGACGAGCCGGACAGTCAGACGCTGGAGGCCATGAACGGCGGTCATTGATACGGAACCGAGTCCCGGCGCCCGCGATCAGGGTGGGTTCGAAGCGGGTGGGTCTGTCGTCGGCTGCCGGCGGTCCAGAGGGCTCCGCACGCCCTCGAACCGTGGGCTTGCCTTCTCGATCACCGTCCCTGAACGGCTGTTGCGCGCGTCGGTCCGGGCGTCGATCCAGCCCTCGGCCGCAGCCGCCGTGGGCCCCAGACAAATAGCCACGAGCTTCGGCACCCCTGCATAGCCGCGGCCAAGTTCGCCGCACGGCGGTGATGTGTCGGTCTAAAACTGACGATCACCGTTGTCACCTGGGTCTCCGATCACTACGGAGATCCCCATGCCAACGTCCACGCCCACCACCCCGCCGCTTGACCGTGAAGCCAAGCGGCGCCTGGCCGTCATACGCCACGTCGAAGAGGTCACCGGTAACGTCGCGATGTCCTGCCGGTACTTCGGGATCAGCCGGCAGGCGTACTACACCTGGTACCGCCGTTACCAGGCCGAGGGCGTCGAGGCCTGCGCACCCGCTCCAAGGCACCGAAGAACTCTCCGAACGCCACCCACGTCGAGGTGATCAGGAAGATCATCTACCTGCGGCTTGGCGTGCTGGGCCAGCCAGAGCACCATCTCCTTCGCGCCCTCGGCCGGCCGGGAGGTGGTGCCGCGGCCCCGGCCGAAACTGCGCACGAGATTCGGCTTCAGTACCTTGCGCTCGCGCCAGACGCGCAACTGCTTGAGCGTCACGGTCGCGTCGTGGGCCGCCGCGTTTTGGTTCGGCCTCGCCGTCCTGGGACTGGGTTGCTTGCCACGACTTGCGCTGGCGCTCACGCACGTGCTCACCGTCATGGTCGCCCTGTGCCACCGGAGCAGCGGCCGTCGGCGCGAGGCCCGGGAAATCTCCCTCCGACACCCACTCATGCGGTCACCAGAATCCGCCCCGGCACGGCGTGGTAGAGGTGGCCGCGGTACCTGAACCTGAGAAGCCCCTTCCACCGAGAGCATTTATCAAGACTCAGGCTGAGGATTTCCTGACACAGGCCCGGCACGCCGGGCTCCCACATCGACGTCGTCGACAGCGGTCATACCCTCGATGTACGAACACCAGGCCGACGTAACGTCGATCGCGCAGCCATAGCGCTGAACAGCCTCAGACCCGACACCCGTCCCCTGCCCTATCTGGCAAGAGCCTAGACGACACATTTGAGATTCCGGGATTATCTGTGACTGGGGCGGGGACTGTAAATCGTTCGGTGTAACTCCCGATCATGGAAGATGCATCGATGACCAGTGAGAACGTGGCCAAGGACGAGGGTGTCGAGTCCGCAGC